>NZ_JALQDB010000007.1:0-69206 GCF_023631465.1 Caballeronia sp. GAWG1-1 | reverse complement strand
TGAAAGATCCTCAAACCGCTACCCGCTGAAAAGCGGGTTGCCTTAACTGCCTCAAACACAAAAAATCTGACAGTCCCGGCTAATGGAACAGAACATGCAAAACCAAGACGTTCAGAGCAATGCCTAGCCCGGCAAAACAGAAACCGTCGCGAGCAGCGATCGCTGGGTGTGGCGTAATGCGTGGCAGATTTCGAAATGCGGCAATCACAATGCCCGTGCACGCGCCAAACATACATACCAAGTAACCCGCCCAGCCCAGCGTAAATGTGCTCCAGACATGCGCGATCGCCGTGAATGTACCGTACGCGAGCGCGACGCCGCCAAGTAACTCGATGGGCGGTCTAAACAGTAACGCGGTGCCTAGCGCGAGCACCTGAGGCATCCACCAGAGTGCCAGTTCGGGCCAGAAGTTGATTCCGTTTGTAGTGCAGTAGGCATCAATGGCAACCATGTACGCTAGCGAGATCCCGACAAATCCAACTCCAGAAGCGTGTCGCATAGTTTCTAGTCAATGACATACGTAAGAAGTCCTGCGGACGTAACGGCTGTGAAAGTAATTTACACCCCTTCAACGGCAGCTTTTTAGGGAATTTGAATGGCGGCTTAGGGTCGCAAAGCCTCTCTCACAAAAAGGCAAAACAGAGACACCTCGAATTTCAAACCCCGTCAGCAAAAAAACTCCAACTTCCACGCCCACATCCATCTATCGACCACCTACCGTCAAACCCCCTGCCCGCGCCTCAACAAACCATCCCCCAAGTATTTCCCCCCACCCTGGCTTAGAATGACACCGACCCCGGGCCCCCACCGCCCATCCATTCACTCGCCGATGGACCTCCGCACAAGAAGCCCATCGTCGCGCCGCCCGAGTGCCTCAAGCGCGCATCGCACGTCACGCGCGTTTCGCATTCGGCAATGCCACTGCCTGACGCCATGCCAACCACTTCGCCGCAGTTTGCCCCGCTAGCCCAACTCGCCGCCGATCTGAAAAGCGGTCGCACCACCAGTCGCGCACTCGTCGAATCCGCGCTCGAACGTATCGCCAATCCGGCCGGTCAAGGTTCCATCGTTTTCACGCATGTCGATGCCGCCCACGCCCGCGCCGCCGCCGATGCCCTCGACGCGCTGCGCCGCGCCGGCACCGTGCTTTCGCCGCTCGCGGGCATCCCCGTTTCCGTGAAAGATCTCTTCGATATCGAAGGGCAAGTCACGCGCGCCGGCTCCCGCGCGCTCGCCAGCACCGCACCCGCCCAAGCCGATGCCGTGAGCGTCGCGCGCCTGCGCCGCGCAGGCGGCGTGATCGTCGGGCGCACCAACATGAGCGAGTTCGCGTTCTCCGGGCTTGGCCTGAATCCGCACTTCGGCACGCCGCACTCGCCGTATCGCGCAAACGTGCCGGGCGACGAACGCATCGCGGGCGGCTCGTCGTCAGGCGCGGCGGCATCGGTGGCGGATGGCATGGCGGCCATCGCGCTCGGCACCGACACCGGCGGCTCCATCCGCATCCCCGCCACGATGTGCGGCCTCACCGGCTTCAAACCCACCGCCAGCCGCATTCCGAGGCAAGGCGGCGTGCCGCTGTCCAAATCGCTCGATTCGTTCGGGCCGATAGGCGTCTCGGTCGCGTGTTGCGCGCTCGTCGATCGCATTCTCGCTGGCCGCGAACCCGATGTGCCCGCCACGCGTCCGCTCGAAGGCGTGCGCCTCGGTGTGCTCACCAATTACGTGACGGACGGCCTCGATCCCGCCGTCGCCAGCGCCGTCGATACGGCCATCAATCATCTGTCGGCGGCGGGCGCGCTCGTGGAAGACGTGCGCTTCGGGCCGCTAGATCGTCTGCCGGACATCAGCCGCTTCAGTCTCGTCGCCATCGAAGCATATGCGTGGCATCGCAAGCTGCTCGCCGATCACGCCGCCGAGTACGATCCGCGCGTGCTCGAACGTCTGTTGCGCGCCGAGTCGGCGAGCGCGGCGGATTACATCGACCTGTGCGAAGCGCGCGCCGCGATGATCGACGAAGCGCGCACGACACTGTGGCAGCGTTTCGACGCAATTCTTTGCCCGACGGTGCCGGTTCTGCCGCCGCGTATCGCCGAGCTGGAACAGGACGACGGTCTCTTCACGCGCACGAACGCGCTCATCCTGCGCAATCCCACGACCTTCAATTTTTTGGATGCCTGCGGGCTGTCGCTGCCCTGTCATCGGCGTGGCGAGGCGCCCGTGGGGCTCATGCTCGCGGGCGCGCCGCACGCGGACGACACGCTGCTCTCCATCGGCCGGGCAGTCGAAGCGGTGCTCGATACGACGCGCTAATGTTTCGCGCCGGACGTTCGCGCTAGAATTCCTCCGCGATCTCCCGCAACTCAGGTGCTTCTTTCTCGAATCGTTGCGAAACAAATGAACAACCATCTAAATCACTTTACGATGCATCAGGACGACCGCTCCCTCGGCCGCGAGAAGCGCTTGCTCGTGTTGCTCGGGTTCGTGAGTCTCGCGCTCGTTGGCGGAGCGTTGTATCTGCAGTTCTTCCAGGGCGAAGACCCTTGCCCGCTTTGCATCATTCAGCGCTACTTCTTCGTGCTGATTGCCGTGTTCGCCTTTCTCGGCGCGGGAATGCGCGGCTGGCGCGGCGTCGCGCTGCTCGAATTGCTGGTGGTGATCTCCGCGCTCGGCGGCGTCGCGACGGCGCTGCGCCATGTCTACGTGCAGTCGCATCCCGGCTTCAGTTGCGGTTTCGACGCGCTTCAGCCTATCGTCGACAACCTGCCGCCCGCACGCTGGCTGCCGCAAGTGTTCAAGGTCGCGGGCCTGTGCGAGACGCCTTATCCGCCCATTCTCGGGATCTCGCTGCCGCAATGGTCGCTGATCGCCTTCGGGGTGATTTTCCTGCTCGTCGGCGGCAGTCTGCGTCTGAAACGCAAGCTGCGCGCCGCCGCGCGCTGATTCCGCCACGTTTCATCCCCCTTCCCCGGCGCGGGCTTTTACACGGCCCGCGCGTCTTGCCTCTTCCTCGCATCAGCACATCCGCATAATCTGGATACGGTCCCGACAATCTTTTTGAGATATTGGGATGTTAAGGTCGTGACTGGATGGCGATCTACGTGCGCGCAGTCCGTTTGTTCAAAGGCAGCCAGCGTCGAATTCGACGGCAACCCATGAAGCAGGCGGAAACCGCGTAACGCGCGCCCGGTCCGCAATGTCCCCGAGTCGCTCATGACAACGCAAACCATCCGCTTCCTTCACCACGGCGCCGTTCGTGAAATCGGCGACGCGCCCGCCACGCGCACGGTGCTTCAGCATCTGCGCGAGGAAGACCTTTGCACCGGCACCAAGGAAGGCTGTGCCGAGGGCGATTGCGGCGCCTGCACGGTCGTCGTGGGCGAGCTGGACGCCAGCGGCGAACTCGCGCTCAAGGCGGTCAACGCCTGCATTCAATTCCTGCCGACGCTCGATTCGCGCGCGCTCTTCACCGTCGAAAACCTGCGCGCCGAAGACGGCGCGCTGCATCCCGTGCAGCAGGCGCTCGTCGATTGCCACGGCTCGCAGTGCGGCTTCTGCACGCCGGGCTTCGCCATGTCGCTGTGGGCGCTGTATCACGCGCATCCGCCCGAAGCCGGGCCGCCTTCGCGCGATGAGATCAACGCCGCGCTCTCGGGCAATCTGTGCCGCTGCACGGGGTATCGGCCGATCGTGGATGCCGCCGAACGCATGTTCGACTATCCGCGTCCCGCCTTCGATCGTGCCGCGCTCAAAGACGCGCTGGCTTCGCTGCGCCGTTCGGCGACGTTCGAATATCGCGCGCCGGACGCACGCGGCGCGGCTTTTGGCACGCCCGCGTTCACCGCGCCCGTCACGCGCGCTGAATTCGCGCGCCTGCGTGCAGCGAATCCGAATGCACGTCTGCTTGCGGGCAGCACGGATGTCGGCTTGTGGGTCACGAAGCAATTTCGCGATCTCGGCGACGTGCTGTTTATCGGCAACGTCGATGAACTGAAGCACATCGAGCGTGACGCCGAGACGCTGACCATCGGCGCGGCCGTATCGCTCGAAGAGGCTTACGCCGCGCTGACCGCCGATTACCCCGAACTCGCGGAACTGTGGACGCGCTTCGCCTCGCGGCCTATCCGCAATGCGGGCACGCTCGGCGGCAACGTCGCGAACGGCTCGCCGATCGGCGATTCCATGCCCGCGCTCATCGCGCTGAATACCGAAATCGTGCTGCAAAAAGGCGAGCGTACGCGCACGATGCCGCTCGATACCTTCTACCTCGGCTATCAAAAAACCGCGCTCGAAGCGGGCGAATTCGTCGCGGCGATTCGCGTGCCGCGGGCATCGGCCGACTTGCGGTTTCGCACGTACAAGGTCAGCAAGCGTTACGACCAGGACATCTCCGCCGTGTGCGCGGCGTTCGCCATTCGTTTGGCCGACGACAACCGCGTTGCAAGCGCGCGCATCGCGTTCGGCGGGATGGCCGCGACGCCCAGGCGCGCGGCCGCCGCCGAAGCCGCGCTGACCGGCCACGAATGGTCCGAAGCCAGCGCCCGCGCCGCGATGGCCGCGCTCGATGCCGACTTTCAGCCGCTCAGCGACATGCGCGCGTCGAGCGCGTATCGGGCGAAGGTGGCGCGCAACGTGCTGTGGCGCTTCTATCTGGAAACGCGCCGCGCCGCGCCGCTCGCGCTCGCGGAACTCAACGCGTTTGCGTTCGGCGCACACGGGATCGAGGCGTCATGACGCGGCCCTTCCCGATCCCGATCCCGATCGCCGCGATCACGCCACTGCGCGCCAGCGTCCAAAAGGACCCGCGATGAACAAGGCCAGCGAACCTATCCAGCTCGATGCCGCGCTCGACGCCGCCGGCGCCTCGCTGCCGCACGAGTCCGCGGCGCTGCATGTGAGCGGCGAAGCCATTTATACCGACGACATCGCCGAATTGCGCGGCACGCTGCACGCGGCGCTCGGCTTGTCGCGTCATGCGCACGCGCGCATCGTCTCGCTCGATCTCGACGCGGTGCGCGCCGCGCCCGGCGTCGTCGCCGTACTCACCGCCGCCGACATTCCCGGCGAGAACAATTGCGGCCCCGTTCTGCACGACGACCCGATCCTCGCGGTCGACGAAGTGCAGTATCTCGGCCAGCCGGTCTTCGCCGTCATTGCCGAGACGCACGATCTCGCGCGCCGCGCCGCCGCGCTCGCGAAAAGCGAAGACGTCGTGCGCTACGAGCCGCTCGAAGCCGTGCTCACGCCGCGCGAAGCGAAAGCGCGCAAGGAGTTCGTGCTGCCGCCGCTGCATCTGCGGCGAGGCGATCCGGACGGACGAATCGCCGCGGCCAAACATCGGCTGTCAGGCGAATTCGAAGTCGGCGGACAGGAACAGTTCTATCTCGAAGGACAAGTCGCTTACGCCATCCCAAAAGAACAGCACGGCATGCTCGTGCATAGTTCGACGCAGCATCCGAGCGAGATGCAGCAAGTCGTCGCGCACATGCTCGCCTGGCCGACCAACGCCGTGTTGTGCGAATGCCGGCGCATGGGCGGCGGCTTCGGCGGCAAGGAATCGCAGTCGGCCGTCTTCGCGTGCGTCGCCTCGCTGGCGGCGCATCTGCTCAAGCGTCCGGTGAAGTTGCGCGCCGATCGCGACGACGACTTCATGATCACCGGCAAGCGCCACGACGCGGTCTACGAATACGAATGCGGCTTCGACGACGACGGCCGCATCACCGGCGCGCGCGTGGAAATCGCGCTGCGGGCGGGTTATTCGGCGGACTTGTCGGGCGCAGTCGCGACGCGCGCCGTCTGTCATTTCGACAACGCCTACTTTCTCGGCGATGTCGATATCCGTGCGTTTTGCTGCAAGACCAACACGCAGTCGAACACGGCGTTTCGCGGCTTCGGCGGCCCGCAAGGCGCGCTCGTCATGGAAGTCATGCTCGACGAAGTCGCATATGCGTTGAAGCGCGATCCGCTCGACGTGCGACGCGCGAATTACTACGGCATCGACGAGCGCAATGTCACGCCGTATGGTCAGCCGGTCGCGAATAACGTGATTGCGCCGCTCACGGACGAACTCATCGCAACGAGCGAATACGAATCGCGCCGCGCGCAAATCGCCGCGTTCAACGCGAAAAGCGCGGTGCTCAAGCGCGGTATCGCGTTCACGCCGGTCAAGTTCGGCATCTCGTTCAACGTGCCGTTTCTGAACCAGGCGGGCGCGCTCGTGCACGTCTACAAGGACGGCTCCGTGCTCGTGAATCACGGCGGCACGGAAATGGGCCAGGGGCTCAACACCAAGGTTGCGCAGGTGGTGGCGAGCGTGCTCGGCATCGGCTTGCAGCGCGTGCGCGTGACAGCGACGGATACATCGAAGATAGCGAATACATCGGCGACGGCGGCATCGACGGGAAGCGATCTGAACGGCAAGGCGGCGGAAGCGGCGGCGCTCACCATCCGCGCGCGTCTGGCGGAACTCGTGGTGAAGCAGCTCGGCGGCGCGGCCGCGGACGTGCGCTTTCATGGCGGCGTGGTGCAGGTCAACGGCGGGCAGATGCCGTTCGAGCAACTCGTGTCGGCCGCGTATCTCGCGCGGGTGCAGTTGTGGTCGGACGGCTTCTATGCCACGCCCAAAGTCCATTGGGACGCGCGGACGTTGCAAGGCCATCCGTTCTATTACTTCGCGTATGGCGCGGCGGTGTCCGAAGTCGTCATCGATACGCTCACCGGCGAATGGAAGCTTCTGCGCGCCGATCTGCTGCACGACGCCGGGCGCTCGATCAATCCGGCTATCGACGTCGGTCAGGTGGAAGGCGGCTTCATTCAGGGCATGGGATGGCTCACGACCGAGGAGCTCTGGTGGAACCGCGACGGACGCCTGATGACGCACGCGCCTTCCACTTACAAGATCCCGGCGATCAGCGACACGCCGCCCGTGTTCAACACCACGCTTTATCGCAACGACAACGCCGAGCCGACGATTTTCCGGTCGAAAGCGGTCGGCGAACCGCCCTTGCTGCTGGCGTTTTCGGTGCTGCTGGCAATCCGCGCGGCCATCGCCGCCAATACGGCCGATGCCGCTCACGCACCGCCGTTGCGCGCGCCCGCGACGCCCGAAGCGATCCTCGACGCGCTCGATGCATCCGTAACACAAAGCGCGGCCGCCGCCCCGGTAAACTAACGCCTGCGACAACGCAAAAGACTCTGGAGCCCCTCGATGCAAGTTTGGCTGACCGACCTGCAACACCTGCTCGCGCACGGCGATGCCGTCGTGCTCGTGACGGTCGCGCGTGTCGAAGGCTCCGCGCCGCGCGAGCCGGGCACGAAAATGATCGTCACGCGCGAGGAAGCCCGCTATACCATCGGCGGCGGCCATCTCGAATGGAAGGCGATCGAAACCGCCCGGCAAGTGCTGAAGGACGGCCAGCGCCGTCCGCACATGCGGCGGCTCGAGCGTTTCGCGCTCGGTCCGAGCCTCGGCCAGTGCTGCGGCGGTGCGGTCGTTCTGTCGTTCGAGCGGCTCGATGTCGGCGATCTCAACTGGGTGACGTCGCTCGCGAAGCGCACGGCGCAAGGTCTTTCGACCGTGCGTAGCGTTTCGTTCGCGCCGATGCCCGATGCCGTCATGCTCTCCGACCCCGAACCGGGCGCCGAAGACACCGACTGTCTCCTGTGGGACGGCGCGGGCTTCGACGAAAGCGGCGCGCTGCTCACCGAGACCATCGCGCCGCGCGACTTCCAGGTCGTGCTGTTCGGCGCGGGCCATGTCGGGGCCGCGCTCGTGCGCGTGCTCGCGACCTTGCCGTGTCACGTCACCTGGGTCGACGAACGCGACGCGGCCTTCCCCGCCGCGCAGTTCGTGCCGGATAACGTGAGCATCGAGCCGAACGACGCGCCGGACGAAGCCATCGACCAGGCGCGGCCCGGTACGTACTTCATCGTGATGACGCACAACCATACGGTGGATCTCGAACTCGCCGCACGAATTCTCGCGCGTGGCGATTTCGCGTTCTTCGGCATGATCGGCTCGCATACCAAGCGCAAGCAGTTCGAGCACCGGCTCGCGGCGCGCGGGATCGACCCCGCGCGTATCGGCCGGATGGTGTGTCCGATCGGTATCGACGGCATCGTCGACAAAGCGCCCGAAGTGATCGCCGTTGCAGCGGCAGCCCAACTGCTGCAAGCGGTCGAAGCCAACGCCAGCACTTCTGCGTCGTCGCAGCAGACCGCCTGACTAGCCGCAGGCGGAAGTCCCAGCCCCAACAAAGACAAGCCCATGAATCCCACACTCGCCGACAAGATTGCGCGCGCGCCCAAGGCGGAGCTGCATATCCATATCGAAGGATCGCTCGAACCCGAGCTGATTTTCGCGCTGGCGAAACGCAACGGCGTGACGCTCGCCTACGATTCCATCGACGCCTTGCGCGCGGCCTACGCCTTCACCGATCTGCAGTCGTTCCTCGACATCTACTACGCCGGCGCGAGCGTGCTGCTGCACGAGGAAGACTTCTACGACATGACGATGGCCTACGTCGAGCGCGCGCTCGCGGACCACGTCACGCATACGGAAATCTTCTTCGATCCGCAAACGCACACCGAACGCGGCGTTTCCATCGACACGGCGGTGGCCGGTATCGAGCGCGCGCTCGCCGAAGGCGAAAAGCGTGGTCTCACGTCGAAGATCATCCTGTGCTTCCTGCGCCATCTTTCCGAGGAAGACGCGCTCGCCACCTTCGATGCCGCGTTGCCGCTGTTCGACCAGTACGCGCATCGGCTGATCGGTGTCGGGCTGGATTCGTCGGAGCGCGGCCATCCGCCGTCGAAGTTCGAGCGCGTGTTCGCGAGGGCGCGCGAACGCGGCCTCAAGCTCGTCGCGCACGCGGGCGAGGAAGGCCCGCCGTCGTATGTCTACGAAGCGCTGGATCTGCTCAAGGTGGATCGCGTCGATCACGGCGTGCGCAGCATCGAAGACGCGGCGCTCGTCGCGCGTCTCGCCGACTCGCGCATTGCGCTCACGGTCTGCCCGCTCTCGAACATCAAGCTCTGCGTGTTCGACGACATGGCGAAGCACACGCTCAAGGACCTGCTCGATCAGGGCGTCGCGGTCATGGTGAATTCGGACGATCCCGCCTACTTCGGCGGCTACGTCAACGCGAACTATTTCGCCATCGTCGATGCCCTGAAGCTCTCGGATCACGAGGTCTACACGCTCTTGCGCAACAGCCTCGAAGCCTCGTTCGTCACCGATGAAGAACGCGCCGCGATGATCGCGCGCCTGGACACGCACTGGAAGCAGTAAGAAATGGAAAGCACGGCAACAACTCAACGCGACGCCACCGCGCTCGAACGCTTCTTCGGCGTGCGCGCGGCGGGCTCGCTCGTCAAGACCGAAGTCGTCGCGGGCATCACGACGTTTCTCACGGCGATGTACATCATCGTCGTCAACCCGGGCATTCTTTCGCAGGCGGGCGTGCCGTTTCCGGCGGCGCTCACGGCCACCGTCATCGTCAGTTTTCTCGGCAGTTGCGCGATGGGCCTTTACGCGCGCAATCCGGTGCTCGTCGCGCCGGGCATGGGCATGAACGCGCTCTTTGCGTTCGTCATGGTTCACGGCGGCAAGATGCCGTGGCAGACCGCGCTCGGCTGCGTGTTCTGGGCCGGCGTGATCTTCGCGGTGCTCGCGATCTTCAACGCGCGCAAGCTCGTGGTCGATGCCATTCCCGACAATCTGCGGCACGCGGTTTCGTGCGGCATCGGCTTGTTCATCAGCCTCATCGGGCTCGTGAACGCGAAGTTCGTCGTGGGCGATCCGGTGACCATCGTGCATTCGGCATCGCTCAATCCGGTGGTCATCACGTTCCTGATCGGGCTTGCCGTGACGACCATATTGGTGGCGCGCAAGACCACCGGCGCGCTCATGCTCGGCATCGTGTTCACGACGATCATCGCGATTCCCATCGGCCGCTATTGGGGCGACGGCACCGCTTACTGGCCCGCCGCCATCGCCACGAAAACGCTCGTCAACTGGAACGGGTTCGTGTCCGCGCCGGACTTTTCCGCACTCGGCCAGCTCGATTTGATCGGCGCGCTGAAGGTGGCCTACTGGCCGTTCATCTTCGTGATGCTGTTCACCTCCTTCTTCGACGCGCTCTCCACTTTCATGGCGATCTCCGAAGCCGGCAAGCTCTACGACAAGGACGGCAACCCGCGCAACATCCGCCAGTCGATGATGGTCGACGCCTTCTCCGCGCTCGTTTCCGCGCCGCTCGGCACGAGTCCGGCGAACGCGTATATCGAGTCGGCGGCGGGCATTTCGGCGGGCGGGCGCACGGGACTCGTCGCCGTCGTCGCGGGCCTGTGCTTCCTGCCGTTCCTGTTTCTCTCGCCGCTTCTGTCGCTCGTGCCCGCCATCGCCACCGCGCCCGCGCTGGTGCTCGTCGGCGTGTTCATGATGGAAGCCATCACCAAGATCGAATGGCAGCGCTTCGACGAAGCCATTCCCGCGTTCCTCGCGATGATCCTCATTCCGCTCACGTATTCGATCACGGACGGTGTCGCGTATGGCTTTCTCGCGTTCGTCGTGCTCAAGTCGGCGACAGGACGCGCGAAGGAAATCAAGCCGGCGATGTGGATCATCGCGGGCTTTTCGTTAGTGCTGCTTTCACAGCTTTGAAAACCACGAGATTGGAGACGTTGCATCATGACTCAAACCGCCTACCGCGCCCAGCTGCTCACCTTCCGGGAAGATCCCGCGCATGCCGCCGACGGCGCGGTCCATGAGGCCGATGGCCTCTTGATCGTCGAAGATGGCAAGGTGGTCGCGGCGGGTTCGTATGCGTCGGTGCGCGACAAGCTCGCCGCGGACGCCACCGTGCATACTCTGCGCGACAAGCTGATCGTGCCGGGCTTCATCGACTCGCACATCCACTATCCGCAGACGGACATGATCGCGTCGCCCGCGCCGGGCCTCTTGCCGTGGCTCAACACGTACACGTTTCCGACGGAACGCGGCTTCGAGAATCCGGCGGTCGCGCGCGAAACGGCGAGCTTCTTCATCGACGAACTGCTGGCCAGCGGCACGACCACCGCGCTCGTCTATTGCACGGTCCACAAGCAATCCGCCGATGCCTTCTTCACCGAAAGCGAAGCGCGCAACCTGCGCATGGTCGCGGGCAAGGTGCTGATGGACCGCAATTGTCCCGAGTTCCTGCGCGACACCGCGCAGTCGGGCTACGACGACAGCGACGAACTGATCGGGCGCTGGCATGGCCGCGGGCGTCAGCAATATGCGCTCACGCCGCGCTTCGCGCCGACCTCGACGGAAGCGCAGCTCGAAGCCTGCGGCGTGCTCGCGCAGAAGCATCGGGACGTGTTCATCCAGAGTCACGTGGCGGAGAACACCGACGAGATCAAGTGGGTCGAGAGCCTGTTTCCGGGACACCGCAGCTATCTCGACATCTACGATCACTACGGTCTGTTGCGACGCCGCGCGGTGTACGGCCACTGCATCTATCTCGACGATGCCGACCGTCAGCGCATGGCCGAAACGGGCGCGGTGGCGTCACACTGTCCCACGTCGAACCTGTTTCTCGGCAGCGGCCTCTTCGACTTCGACAAGGCCGGCGCCTCGAACATGCCGGTTGCGCTCGCAACGGACGTCGGCGGCGGCACCTCGTTCTCCATGCTGCAGACCATGAACGAAGCGCACAAGGTCGCGCGTCTGACGGGGCATCATCTGACGGCGACGCGCATGTTCTGGCTCGCGACGACGGGCGCGGCGCAAGTGCTCGAACTCGACGACAAGATCGGCACGCTCGCGCCCGGCAGCGAAGCGGATTTCGTCGTACTCGACCCGGCTGCGACGCCGCTGCTCGCACGCCGCACGCAGCGCGTGAATACGCTTGAGGAACTGCTGTTCGCGTTCGCGCTTCTCGGCGACGATCGTGCGGTGTACGAGACGTATGCGGCCGGCAAGCGCGTGCATTCGCGCGAGCGTCGGCAGACGGCGGCGCTGGAACTGGCGGCGTAGTCGAACATTACGCTGCGTAGTTCCGCGAAGTTCGGGTTACTGATTGCTAACCGGCAGCCAGTAGCCCGTTTCTTTTTAGAACGATGGCCGCCATTCGAGCATGGCGTGTGCATAGCGGATAAAGTGGAGCCTCCGCGTTCAACCATTCGTTCGCAATGGCCTCCATGAAGCACACCGCGCGCACTTCCCGCATCGCCGTCAAGACCGCTCTCGTTTCATTGCTCGCGTTGCCGGCGCTCTGTCAGGCTTTTGGAATCGAAGGCCCGCTCGACTGCCATTCCAACGCGCATGATTTCATCGCGCCGCTCCTGGAAACCAATCTCATCGAAACCAAGCCCATGCGCGTCGAGCCGAATTCGATCAACGCGTTCCGGCCGGTCAAGGGCGTGAATCTCACGGCTTACGGATTCAAGATTTACGCGGTGGTGGGATATCAGAAGAACGATCCGATCTTCAAGGAAGGCAAGGGCGACCCGATCGGCGATTCATCCTACGGTGCAGTCGTCTGGGGCGGCGACGACGAAGTGCTGAAGAAGGTGCGCGATGCGGGCAGCGACGCGGTCGTACACCACGTCGCGCCCTTCATCACGGCGATTTTTTGCAAGCGTTCCTAGCGCAGCAATTCCGCGACCGACGAAAGCAGGCGCTGCATGTCGTTGGAATCCAGCGCGCCCATCGTCGAGATACGGAACAGTTCCTTCGACAAGCCGCCCTGCCCTGCGTAGATGACGAAACCTTTCGCCTTCAACGCGTCGTGCAGCTTCTCGTAATTCACGCCAGCAGGCAGGCGATACGCCCGCAATACCACCGACGACTCCTGCGCCGGCAACGCGCTCTCGATGCCGAGCGCAGCCAGACCCGCGCGCACCTGCTCGGCGAGCGTCGCGTAACGCCGATGCCGCGCGCGCCAGCCGCCTTCTTCCTCGAACTCGCGGAGTGCTTCGACGAGGGCGTAATACGCATGCACCGATGGCGTGAACGGCGTATTGCGCTCGTCCTGCAGTTTGGCCAGACGCGCGATGCCAAGGTAGTACGTGCGGCTCGCGGCGTTCTGCAAGGCATCGCGCCGCGCGATGACGAACGCCGCGCCCGGCACGCCGTGCAGGCATTTGTTGGCTGTCGCCGCCACCGCGACGATGCCGGCGCCGTCGAAGTCGATCGCCTCGGCGCCGAAGCTGCTGACGGCATCGACGAGCAGCCCGATGCCGCGTTCGGCGCACGCGCGTGACAGCGTGTCGAGCGGGTTCAGGCGCCCCGTCGTGGTCTCGTGATGGATGATCGCGACATGCGAGAAGCCATCGAGACGCGCGATGATCGCATCGGTATCCGGCGCCTGCATCCACTCGTATTTCACGACTTCATGGTCGATGCGGTACTGCTTCGCGATCTGCGCGATGCGCTCGCCATACACGCCGTTCTCGACGATCAGAAGCCGCCCGCCTTCCGGCACGATGCCCGCAATCATGCTCTCGACGGCCGCCGTGCCCGAACCGGTCATCAACACGGCGCTCCACTTCGCGGGATCGAGTTCGTAAGCGGCGACGAGACGCTTGCGCGCTTCGTCCTGAAGGTCGAAGAACTCCGGCTCGCGATGGCACAAGTCGGTCTGTAAAAGGCTCTTGCGCACGCGTTCGGACAACGTGACGGGACCAGGATTGAGCAGCAGCATCAGCGGTCTCCAATGTGTCGTTGCAGACGCGCGCGCACGTCTTCGGGCGTGATCTTCGGACGCGGCAAGTCGCCCGGCGTGCCGGCGCGAATCGACAGTCGGGCAAAGCGCGCGCCCTTCGCGTCGCGCGCTTGCAGCAGGCGGTCGATCACGCCGATGTCGTCGCCATCGAGCGCGAGCGCGTAGCCGCACGCGGAAGCGATCGACGCGAAATCGACACCGCGCGAAACCGTCGCCTGACCGCCGGTGGATTCGTGTGCGCCGTTGTCGAGCAGCAAGTGCACGAGGTTCGGCGGCCCGTAAGCGCCGAGCGTGGCGAACACGCCCATGCGCATGAGCGCGGCGCCGTCGCCGTCGAGCGCGACCACGGTCAGGTCCGGGCGCGACAGCGCGAGGCCGAGCGCCATCGGCGTGACGCAGCCCATCGAGCCGACGAGATAGAGCTGGTTCGCGCGGTCATCGATTGCATAGAGTTCGCGGCCGCAAAATCCCGTCGACGCCAGCACGACCGTTTCGCCGGCAGGCGTGTTCGCGATCACGCGTTCGAGCGCCGCATGACGCGTCACGCGCTCGCCATCGAAGCGCTGCACGGCGGCAGGCGTGGCGTTCGACTTGACGCCCGACAAGCCGGTTTTCTTGAGCTCGAAAGGCGCGACGCTGCCCTTTTGCATGACGAGCGCATACGGGCGGCCCGTCTTGTCCATATACGCCGTCGCGCGGTCGAGCGCCGGACCGATAGCTTCGCTTTTCGTCGGAAACAATTCCCACGGAATCTCCATCGTTTCGAGCATCTGCGGCGTCACGGGACCCATGAGCGCGTGTTGCGGCTCATCGGCGACGCCTGGCTGGCCGCGCCACGTCACGATCAGCAACTGCGGCAGGCGAAACGTCCACGTGAGCGACGTCAGGGGACTCACCGCATTGCCCAAGCCGGAGTTCTGCATCATGGCGATGCCGCGACGTTTGCCCGCGCCGCCGAGCGCGACGCCCGCGATCAGCGCGACGGCGTCGCCTTCATTCGCCGCCGAGACGTAATGCAGCGAGTCGTCCTGCAGCACGTAGTTGATGAACGGCGTGAGATACGAGCAAGGCACGCCCGCGTACCAGTCGAAGCCACGCGCGCGCGCCGCTTCGACGAACCCGGCAGCTTCAATCACGCTCGTTCTCCGTGCCGACCGGCATTTGACCGTGCGCGAAATCGCCGGCGCGACGGAAGTCGTCGAGGTCGTTCACGCCGCGCCAGTGGCCATGCACGTATTGCACTTCGACCTTCTTGCCCGCCGCGACCAGTGCATTGAGCAGCGCGGCCATGTCGAGCTTGTCGAAGCCGGCGCGTTGCTGCAATTGCTTGAGCGTGGTTTGCAATGCTTCTCGCGCGTTGGCGCGCACGTTGATGAGGCCGATCCAGCGGCCTTGCGGTGCGCGGCCATCGGTCAGATTCTGGCCCGCGCCGACCACGCTTTGCAGCCAGACTTTCTGGCCGAAGAGCGAGCGGTCGTCGGCGTGCGAGCAATACGCGAAGTCGGTGCCGCTCGCGCCCGCTTGCGGCGCCTGCGACGAATCCACCACCACGCAGAAGTCGCTATCCGATTCCACCAGATCGCGCAGGATATAGCTGCGGAACAAAAGATCGCCGTACGAAAGCACGGTGTCGCCGCTCATATGCTTCACGGCACACGCGAGCGATGCCAGCTCGCCCGTCGTCTCGTGCTCCGCGTTGACGACGAGACGGATACCGGACGCATCGATCGCATCGGCGCGATAACCGCCGACCACCGTGATGTCGTTGATGCCTTCCTTTTTGAACGCTTCGGCCAGATGGCGCAAGAGCGGCTTGCCCGCGACCGGCAGCATGACTTTCGGACGCTCGGCGGTCAGCGCTTCGAGGCCCGCGCCACGGCTTGCCGCCAGCACCACGGCGCTGCGTTGCGCGTTGGCCGAACTCAGATAGATGTTCTCGGCGGCCGAGTATTCGTCGGCATCCTGCAGACGGAAAATTTCGTTGACCGACGCAATGCGGTCTTCCACGTTGATAAGCGTCTCGCTATCGTGGATTTCCTTCGCGATGGCCTGCATGGCCGAGACCGCGCCGCGAATCAGATGGTTCGCCCAGATCACCGTGCTGATGCCCGCCTGACGGAACACATCGGTCGGCGTGCTGTAGTACTTCGTCGGCACGATGACGAGCGGCCCGCGCCCGGCCCATTCGCGCGCGAAGGTCAGGATTTCGTCGGGCTTCGAGAGCTTGCTGTGAATCAGGATGGCGTCCGCGCCCGCCTGGCGATACGCCTCGGCGCGCTTCAACGCTTCTTCCATGCCCCAGCCCGCGATCAGCGCTTCCACGCGCGCGACGATGGAGAAGTTCGGGTCGCTCTGCGAGTCCTTGCCGGCTTTGATCTTGCCGCAGAATTCGTCGATATCGGCGAGCGGCTGCGCTTCGCCGTTGATGAAGCTGTTGGTCTTCGGAAACTGCTTGTCTTCGATACACACGCCCGCGATGCCACGCTGCTCCAGCTTCTTGACGAGCCGGCGCACGTTGTTGAAGTTGCCGTAGCCGGTGTCGCCGTCGAGGAGAATGGGCAAGTCGCTGGCGTCGGCCATGAATTCGAGGTTGTCGACGACCTGCGTCCAGCTTGCTTCGTTGTTGTCGCGCACGCCGAACTGCGCGGAGATCGACAGGCCCGAGCCCCAGATCGCCTTGAAGCCCGCTTCCTTGGCGATGCGCGCGGAAATGCCGTTGTGCGCCTCCATCAGGAATTCGAGGCGATTGCTTTGCAGCATCTCGCGCAGGCGCAGCGTGCGCGAAAAACCGACGGGAAGTTGCGAGGGTGCGTTCATTTCAGGGCTCCGGCAAACTGACTGAGGGCGTTCAATTGCGGCAGCACGTCGAGAGCCGCGCGCGTCACGTCGTTTTGAAAGTCGATTTCGATCCACGGTGCGCCGGTGACATCGGCGATATCGAACGCGTGGCGCTTTTCCAGCAACAGGTCGCGCACCGCTTCTTCATGCGGCAAGTTCGCACGGCCGGTTTCCACATAATCCGCGACGATTTCGGCCAGGCGCTGCGCCGTCTTCTGATCGAAGCGAAAGAATCCCACCGATTCGCCGATCGTGTCGTAATCCAAGCCCGCCGCCACTTGCTTGCGCAGTTCGACCGGCACGCCGTGCGCCACGCACAGCTTCACCGGCTCGTCGCCGGCTTCGAAGTCGCGGTCGATCAAAAGACGGTTCACCGAGCCGCCCGCCACCAGCGGCGCGAGAATGCGTTCGTCGTAGAGCACGTCGGCGTCCATCAGGAGGACATCGCCGCCGCGTGTCATGGCGTCGCGCGCGGTATGCACGGAGAGCACGCTGCCAAGCGAGAAGTCGGCGTTGATCACCGTTTCCGTCTTGGGCTTCCAGTCGATGCCCGCCAGTTCCGCTTCGATCTGTTCGTGCTTGAAGCCCGTCACGAAGACGACTTCATCGACACCGGCTGCCTTCAGCAAGTGCAGATGGCGCTCAAGGAGCGACGCGTCGCCGAAACGCAAGAGACACTTCGGCTTTTGCTGGCCTTCGGGCTGCACGAGGCGCAAGCCCATCCCGGCCGCAAGGATAATTGCGCGCATGGTGTGATTCCCTTCGAGGGTGGTTCAGTCGATTTCCGGCACACGCGCGAGACGGCGGCGCTGCCAGCCTTTTTCAACGAAATGCAGATAGACGATGCCCGGCACGCCAAGCAGCAACTCGCGCGCACGTTTCACAAGCGACAGCGCGAGCGCCGCTTCGGGCGGCAGGCCGACGAGACGTGCGAGCAGCAGATAGCCGCCTTCCTGCACGCCGAGCGAACCGGGAATGGCGAACGCCGCGCCGCGAATGGCCTGGCCGAGACTTTCGAGCAGCAGCGCTTCGGTCCAGCCGACCGGGTGCCCGAGCAGACTCAGCGCGAGCCACACTTCGCCCGTGCCGACCACCCAGCCGACGAGGCTCAGGCCGAAGCTCGCCGCCACCTTGCCGCGTTCGCGATACATCTCGTGGACGGCGGTATCGACCGCTTCGGCGCGTGTGACGAGCGAAGACCAGTCGTGCTTCTTCGAGAAGCGCGCCGCGATGCCGGAGGCGAAGCGCATGGCGCGACCGAAAAGACCGCGCCGCTGCGCCAGATAGAAGCCGAGAATCATCGCGCCGATCACGCCGATGACCGCGAGCACCGCGATCCGTACGGTGGAAGCGGAGCCGCCCGTCGCGTAACCGGTGAGGAGCACGACGCCGACCAGCGCGAAAAGCAATTGCGCGACCGTTTGCATGGTCGTGCTGACGGTAATGACCGCGGCGGCGTCGCGGGCGCGCATGCCGCGCTGCGTGAGATAGCGGACCATGAGCATCGGTCCGCCGATCTGCCCGGCGGGCATCAGGCTATTGACCGATTCACCCGTCCAGCGCGCAAGCAAGGCATCGCGCAAGGAGACGTCGCGTTCCTTGTTCGAGAAGAGACTGCTGATAGCGATTGCATCGATGAAAAGCGGCACGAAATGGAACGCCGCGACGGCGACGAGTCCCCAGCCCGCCGCGGCGAGCGTCGAGGCCACGGAGCCGAAGCCTTGCCAGCCGAGCAGCGCGACGAACAGAACCACGCCGGCCGACAGCAGGAAAGTGCCAGCGCGACTCATGCGGCGCCGTTCTTGCCGCCCTTGCGGCGAAAGACCTGCTTGAAACCGAAGTACGCGATCGAATCTTTCATGTTCGAGATGAAGCGCTGAAACGGCTTCATGTTCGGGTCGGTCACGTATTCGAACGTAAGCGAGACGCGCATTTCATTTTCGCCGAGCGGCGTGATGCGATGACGCAGCTTGTCGCCGTCGAAGAAGACGAGCGCGCCCGGCGGATACTGCACCGAGCCCGGCTGATCGGGAATCCCGGGCGTGCGCGTGTGCAGTTCGTAGTCGAGACGGCAGGAGGAGTCGTCGATGACACCGAGCAACAGCGTGTAACGGCGGCCGTTGTAATACGAAGTGTCGTAGTGCCAGCCGATGTGATCGCCTGGCCGCGTATAGAAATACAGCGCGTAGGCGTGCGCGTCGTCTTCGGGCGAGAGTTGCAGGTTGTCGCCCGTCAGCGTTTCAAGCCACGCGATGAGCGCTTCCGAGCGGTACAGGTCCGCGATGAACGGCGCAAGCTTGTCGAGCGTATGACGGCTCACGCTGCCGCCCGCCTTGTGCCCCGGCAAGTAATTGCGATTCACGGCGGGCAGGACATCGTGCACGGCGGCGATCAGGCGTTCGGTGTAATCGCGCGGCAGAAAGTCTTCGAGATAGAGAAACGCGCCCTGCTTGTCGTAGTCCTGGCGCAATTGCGGCGTCGGCAGCGCCGAGATGCGCGCGGACAACGTCGTGTCGATGTCGCGCGCGCTCGGCGTGGCCTTGCTGGTCCCGTTGCTCGTTTCGTTGAGCTTGTCGTGAAGTGGGGTTGCCGTATCGCTCATCTCACCGCCTGGAAGTCCTTGCCGTTCTCGCTACGCGTTTGCGCCTGGCTCGCGCTCGAGCTCTTCGCGCGACGCTCGCGACGCATCACGCGTTGATAATCCACCGCCACGTAGATCGCGAAAAGCGGCGCGCCGATGGCCGCGGCGATCAGAAACGGCGTCATGCCGTTCAGGATGGTAATCACCGGCAGCAGGTAAAGCACGTCCTCGGTTTCGAAGCCCGCCATCGACGCCTGCTTCGTGGCGGCCTTGCCGACCGTCGACTCGATCCGCATGCGCAGGAAAAAGATCAACGCAACGGCAATGCCCGCGATGCCGCCGAGCCACTGCGCCGAAACGGGCCACGCCGGATGATGCACGCTCACGTAAAAGCCGATGCCCGCGAACAGCAGCACGGTGACGAGCGCATCGCACGCGAGGTCGTACAGGTGGCCGATCCTGCTCGACTGACCGCTGATACGCGCGAGCTCGCCGTCGGTGTGATCGACCAGATTCGACAGTGCGATCAGCAACGCGCCGAGCGTGCAAAGCCAGAACGAACCGAGCGACAAATAGTACGCGCCGCCAAGACCGATGGCGAGCCGTAGTGTCGTAAGGTGATTGGGCGTTACCGGCGTTCCGACGAGTGGCGTGACGAGACGGCGGGCAATGCGCGCGTCCCATGTCGATGGTTCGGGAACGGCTTTCGGGCTGGGCGGACACGATTTTGTCATCACGCGAATATATCGCTATTTCGCGCAAGCTGCATATATTGCGACTCATTCCGACGGCGTCGGAACCTTGTTTAGCGGGGCCGGACGCGTGTTTTGATCCATGCCCGCTCGCCGCAAACGATTGTCGCGATTCGCCCCGAAGAAAATATTTCCGATTCGTTTTGACGGAACAGGCGCCCCGTTTCGATTCGGGGCGCTTGCGGATCACTGAATGGTCGCGGGCGGCGGCGCGTTGCGCGGCGGCGGAGGCGGTGGCGCATTGGGCGGTGGTATGGGTACGCTGCGCTCGTTGCCGATGGATGCCGTGGTTTCGCTCGACATGCCGCCGTTCTTGTCGACAGGAATGGTGACCGTGCGAACCGTGCCGTTGCCGAGCGGGAAGTCGGCCAGCGCGCTGCGCGTGAGATACGGCATTGCGTGATAGAGCGACGGATCTTCCGTGGAATTGACCGCCGTCACCTTATAGACTTCACGCCCGGAAGCACGCTCGTTCATGCGAATCTGCAGCGCGTGGATATAAACCGGGAAGCTTTGATCGACGTAGCCCGTCGGGCCCCACGGGCCACCGCCGTAGCCATAGCCGCCCCAGCCGCCGCCCCATGGTCCGAAGCCCGGGCGGCCCCACGGACCGTACATCGGCCACGGATCGTAATAGACGGGCTGGCGCACCGTCATCAAATCGCCGCGTACCGAATAATTGAGCGCCACCCTGTAGTTCGCGCTCGCTTCCGGCGCCTGACGGAACGAATACTTCGAAAGCTCGGTGGCGACGAGCGTCTCGTAAGTCGTCTGCTCGATGCTGTTCTGCTGATCGTTGTTGCGCGCGAAGGCGTAGGTACGGGTGGCGTCGCTGCCGCCGCTCCAATCCGAGAACGCGGTGACCTGCGTCTGCACGTAGGTCGTGCAGCCGGCAAGCCAGAGCACGCCAAGCGCGAGCGCCGCGCGGGCCAGCATGCGCCACGGGCCGCTGCCTTCGATCCGGGAAATCATGGTCTTCCTCGCTTCGTTCAATGTCGTTCCGGTTTGAGCCGCTCTTGCTGTGACCGCAGACGCCTCGCTGACCGTCCGGCTTCACGATCGGCGGGCGTTCAGTACAATGGTTCGACATGCCGCGCCCGCTTTTGTGCCCGAAACCACCCGGCTCACGAGCGCGACCGCGCCGCTCAACTCACTCAAGATCTTGCCATGTCCACCACGACCGAAACGACCGCATCCACCGTGATCCGCCGCCAGGACTACACGCCACCCGCGTTCCTGATCGATTCCGTCGCGCTCGAGTTCGATCTCGTGCCCTCGCGGACCGTTGTCAGAAACAGCATGCGTCTGCATCGCAACCCGGACGCGGCGGACAACACCGCGCGGCTCGAACTGATCGGCGAGCAACTCGAATTCGTTAGCGCGACGATCGACGGCAAGCCGCATACGGACGTCCGTGTAAGCGATAACGGTCTGTCCATCGGCAATATTCCGGGCGACGCGTTCGAACTCGTCATTGAAAGCGTCTGCAATCCTGCCGCGAACACCACGCTGTCCGGGCTTTATGTGTCGAGCGGCAACTTCTTTACGCAGTGCGAGGCGGAAGGTTTCCGGCGCATCACCTATTTCCTCGACCGTCCGGACGTGATGGCAACCTACACCGTGACCCTGCGCGCCGACAAGACCGCGTATCCGGTGCTGCTCTCGAACGGCAATCTGATCGATGAAGGCGACCTGCCCGACGGCCGCCACTTCGCCGTCTGGGAAGACCCGTTCAAGAAGCCGAGCTATCTCTTCGCGCTGGTCGCCGGCAAGCTGGTGAGGATAGAAGAGCGCATTCAGTCCGGTTCGCGAGAGAAGCTGCTGCAGGTCTGGGTCGAGCCGCACGATCTCGACAAGACGCGCCACGCCATGGATTCGCTCATCCACTCCATTCGCTGGGACGAGAAGCGCTTCGGGCTGGAACTGGATCTGGACCGCTTCATGATCGTCGCGGTCAGCGACTTCAACATGGGCGCAATGGAGAACAAGGGCCTCAATATCTTCAACACGAAGTACGTGCTGGCCAATCCGGAAACCGCGACCGATATCGACTTCTCGAACATCGAAGCGGTCGTCGGACACGAGTACTTCCATAACTGGACCGGCAACCGCGTGACTTGCCGCGACTGGTTCCAGTTGAGCCTGAAAGAAGGCCTCACTGTCTTCCGCGACCAGGAATTTTCCGCCGATATGGCCGCAGGCGACGTGGATGGCGCGGCGAGCGCGGCCGCGCGCGCGACCAAGCGGATCGAGGATGTGCGCGTCTTGCGTCAGATGCAGTTCGCCGAGGACGCCGGCCCGATGGCGCATCCGGTGCGCCCGGAAAGCTACGTCGAGATCAATAATTTCTACACGATGACCGTCTACGAGAAAGGCTCGGAAGTCGTGCGGATGTATCAGACACTCTTTGGCCGCGAGGGTTTTCGCAAAGGCATGGACCTGTACTTCCAGCGCCACGATGGTCAGGCCGTGACTTGCGACGACTTCCGTCACGCCATGGCCGACGCTAATAACCGCGACCTCGCGCAATACGAGCGCTGGTACAGCCAGGCGGGCACGCCGCGCGTGTCGGTGCGCGCTTCCTACGACGCCGCCGCCAAGCGCTACACGCTGACGCTCGCGCAAGGCTACGCCGAGGGCAACGAAGCCGCGCGCGCCACGCAACAAGGTCCGCTCCTGATTCCGTTCGCGGTCGGTCTGATCGGCGCGAATGGCGCGGATTTGCCGCTTCGTCTCGAAGGCGAAAAAGAGCCGAACGGCACGACGCGCGTGCTCGAATTCACCGAGCGCGAACAGTCGCTCACTTTCGTCGATGTGAGCGAAGCACCGCTGCCTTCGCTGCTGCGCAATTTCTCGGCACCGGTGATCGTCGAATTTGACTACACGAACGAACAACTGGCGTTTCTGCTGGCCCACGACAGCGATCCCTTCAATCGCTGGGAAGCCGGTCAGCGGCTCGCCACGCGCGAACTGCTGGCGCTCGCCGCGCGCGCGGCCAAGGGCGAAACGCTCACGCTCGATAGCGACATTATCGCGGCATTTGCGCGCGTGCTCGACGACACCACGCTCACGCCCGCTTTCCGCGAACTCGCGATGATGCTGCCATCGGAAAGCTATCTCGCCGAGCAGATGTCCGTCTCCGACCCCGCCGCCGTGCACGCGGCGCGCGTGTTCATGAGCCGCCAGCTCGCGGCAGGACTGCGCGACAAGTGGCTCGCCGCTTACGAGGCGAACCGCACGCCGGGCGAATATCGTCCGACGCCGGAAGATGCGGGCAAGCGCGGCCTGAAGAACCTCGCCCTTGCCTACCTGAGCCAGCTCGACGACCCGAGCGAAGCCATCAGGCTCGCCGAGGCTCAGTACGATTCGGCCGACAACATGACGGATCGTTCGGCGGCGCTTTCCGCGCTGCTCCTGGCAAGCGCGACAGCGGGCGCGGATCCCACCGTCGCCGACACCGCGCTCGACGACTTTTATCGCCGCTTCGAGCACGAGGCGCTCGTCATCGACAAGTGGTTCGCGCTGCAGGCGACGCAGCGTGGCGGGCCGGACCGCAAGATCATCGAGATCGTGCGCCAGTTGATGCAGCATCAGGCGTTCACGCTGAAGAACCCGAATCGCGCGCGCTCGCTGATTTTCAGTTTCTGCAGCGGCAACCCGGCGCAATTCCACGCGCCCGACGGTTCCGGCTACGCGTTCTGGGCCGAACAGGTCATCGCGCTCGATGCGCTCAATCCGCAAGTCGCCGCCCGCCTCGCGCGCGGCCTCGAATTGTGGCGCCGCTTCACGCCACAGTTGCGCGAGAAGATGCATGCGGCGTTGACCGAAGTAGCGTCGAAAGCGAAATCGCGCGATGTGCGCGAAGTCGTCGAAAAGGCGCTCGCCGCTTAATCACTGATTCATCACACTTTTTTACTGTTTAGCGGCCACCACGTGTTGTTTAGCGCGGTGGCCGTTCTTGCTTATGTCGGGCATCAGCGGCCTCTGTCATACGGAGCGCATGGGGCAAGCGGTTAGAATCATGGGATTCGTCAAACGCTCACGGAGCCCAGCATGTCCATCTCCAGCCGCACTACGCTCACGAAATATCTGATCGAGCAGCAGCGCGAACACCAGAATCTGCCGGCCGACTTGCGTCTTCTGATCGAAGTCGTCGCGCGTGCATGCAAGCAAATCGGTTATCAGGTGAGCAAGGGCGCACTCGGCGACGCGCTCGGTACGGCCGGCAGCGAAAACGTGCAGGGCGAAGTGCAGAAGAAGCTCGACGTGCTGTCCAACGAAATTCTGCTCGAAGCCAACGAATGGGGCGGCAACCTGGCCGCGATGGCATCGGAAGAGATGGAAAAGATCTTCCCGATCCCGAATCGTTATCCGAAAGGCAACTATCTGCTGACCTTCGATCCGCTCGATGGATCGTCGAACATCGACGTGAACGTGTCGATCGGCACCATTTTTTCGGTGCTGCGCTGTCCGGACGGCGCGGAGCCGAGCGAGGAAGCGTTCATGCAGCCGGGTTCGGCGCAGGTCGCCGCGGGCTATGCGGTGTACGGCCCGCAAACCGTGCTCGTGCTCACGACCGGCAACGGCGTGAACTGCTTCACGCTGGACCGCGAGCTGGGCTCGTGGGTGCTGACGCAGAGCGACATGCGCATTCCGACCGAAACGCGCGAGTATGCGATCAACGCGTCCAACAGCCGTCACTGGTATGAGCCGGTGCAGAGGTATATCGGCGAGTTGAACGACGGCAAGGACGGCCCGCGCAAGGACGACTTCAACATGCGCTGGATCGCGTCGATGGTGGCGGATGTGCATCGCATCTTGAATCGCGGCGGCATCTTCATGTATCCCGCCGACAAGCGCACGCCGGACCGCCCGGGCAAGCTGCGTCTGATGTACGAAGCGAACCCGATGGCGCTGATCGTAGAGCAGGCTGGCGGCGCCGCGACGGATGGCGAGCAACGCATTCTGGATATCGTTCCAACGAGCCTGCACCAGCGCGTGCCGGTGTTTCTCGGCTCGAAGAGCGAGGTCGATCGCGTGACGCGTTATCACTCGGAAAAGAAAGTTTGATTCAGGGTCTTGCCAAATTGGGAAAGGAGTCTCTATAATCTCGTTTCTCTGATGCCGGAATAGCTCAGACGGTAGAGCAGCGCATTCGTAATGCGAAGGTCGGGGGTTCGATTCCTCTTTCCGGCACCAAACGTATCAAGCAAAAAGCCCAGTCAAGTTGACTGGGCTTTTTGCGTTGTGACGCTCCGTTCAGGCGTTGTGCAAGCAACCTGCATGAACCTTCGCAGACGCGGCTGCGTCACTGCTTTTCACTGTATGAAGTATTCGTACGCATCACGGCTCCGAAAGGCTTAGCCATTTGACATTTGTGCCGCGTACAGTACCGCGGTCGCAAGCCAGTTCGCCGATGCCACCTTGCGCCAGCCAGCCGCGCAGGCAGAGCGCGCGAGCCAGCAGCGAGTGGCAAGGACATCAGTACAGCCTCGCTTTGTTCCGTCGGCCGACGTTCGGAGCGTTCGACCGCCGAGACATAAATTCGTAGGGCGGCTTACGCCTATCAACTGGCAACCATGAAAGCGCTCGAGCATGTTACCGATAGGCGATGCGCCTCACCGCCAGGCGCTATCTGTTAATAACCCTAAGCTTTGACATTTGACTGCCGTCTGACAGTTGTTTTGTCCTACGTAAAATCCCTAGTTCATCCTAAAATTTCTGGCCAGTAAGTTCCTTCCGCCGATGTTCGGCGCTTTCCTTTCCTTCGCTCTTTAGGCAAGCGCTTTGGCATTTGAACCCGCTCCGGTGGTCCTTCAATCGGAACTCTGATGCAAAATTTGCAAACAGGAAGGATTTGGTAATGGCTGTTTATTATGCAGCGGTCGAAGGTGACCCGCTTACAACCGGCGATGGGAGCTATACCATCGCAAAGCACTTTTGGGCCACGATCGACGACGGCAAGGGGGCCGGGCCTCGACGCATGATCGTGATAGGAGACGAGGCATTTTGTTCCGTCTGTCAAAGCATCGGTGAAGTAACTTACGGGGTTCGCATTCGACCGGGAGGCCGCACCGATTGCATGGGTCGAGACCAAGCCGTAGGTGGCGACCTTGTTAATTGCAACTGCTCCGCGAAACCGCGAATCCATGTTCCGTATGGTCGAAACTTCGAAATTATCGATAACAGTGAGGCATCTCGAATCACTGCCCTGTCGAGTCTCGGAACTCCCGCGGTCGCGCGATCCGCGACCCAAGCATCGGCCAGTGGTTACGACGAACAAGTGAGAGCCAATGCCGCTCCTGCCCTAGCCGTGGGCTACCCTTACCTGATCGAGACAACAGGTGGACAGACTATAAGCGGACGCACAGACAGCACTCGCTGCTTGCCTCGCATCTATGCCGACCGCGCAGACACCTACGCGATCCACTGGGGCGACGAAGCCTTGGCACATGAAGGATGGCAGTAATGCCGAATAAGAAAACGGTTGTACAAACCAACAAGACGCCCGGTTCAATTAAAGAAGTGCATTTGAATGCCGTGACGTTCGCCGAATTATGGGCGAACTATCCGAGCGGCAATCCATACGACAACTCCACATATGAAAATCAATGCGCCATTCGCATGAGCGTCACGCTTCATCGCGTCGGGATCGGCATGAAGTCGTTCTCCGAGAAGCTGATTCATCCAATGAACGGAGGAAAGCTCGGACGAATCCTGCTTGACGGCGAACCAACGGCAACACGCGCCGACGAAATGGGGCAATGGCTGAAGTTACAACCGTTCGCAGGTCTCCCAAAGCCTGAAGACGTGACAGGCGCTAATTGGGAAGCGAGAGTAAAAGGTCGTACAGGTATCATTCAGTTCTCTCGTTACTGGACTCGCGAAGGTGAGGGTGCGGCTAATGCGAGCGGCGGACACATTGATCTCTGGAACGGATCGAGGCTTACGATAAGCAGTGCCCCCGACGCCCTCGCAACCATAGGCCGCCGCTTTGGCATCACGTCCTTCCGACAAGGAGCCGCCATTGCTTCGAATATAAGCTGGTCCGACTTGGCAGGTTCGAAGTCGATCTCGTTTTGGGAAATCAAGTGAGAAGGCTTGCAGTGCTGACGCTGTTCACGGTCGCGGGATGCCTAACCGCTTTAGCGGTTCTGTGCATCTTGCTCACGTTCGACAAGAACCCCGGGTGCGGTCTGGACTGCCCGAGCGCAACGCTCAACCTCGCGTTGTTGTGTAGCCTATTGACGATTCTGGTCTTCCCGGTTGCTGGGTATTTGCTTTCGCGTCTGGTCAAGTTCGAGCTTTATCGCGTCGTTGCAATCTTGACGGCAATGGTTCTCGCCGCGTTGCTCGGCTCTGGCATTCGCTACATCTTCGAGTTGAAAAGCCGATATCGCGATGCCGAATCCGCCCGACCTGTCGTTGCGGACTTCGATTTCATGTACATGGCGATCGCGACGCGCAACGTGCAAACGTACACCAACGCCAAAGAGGGCGAGTCAAAGGCTGACGGCGTTATCCCGCAATGGCAACGTTGCGTGATCGATGGTGCTTGGTGCGACGGCCGCCATAAACAAGCGCATATGCGTTGTAAGGGCGGTGTCGCTTACGTCAACGAATCGGACTGGAAAGCCTTTTCGCTCATTCCGCAGGAGAATCTGCCGGGAGCCCGCCCGATAAAGTCGATGAATCTCTGCGCGCCTGATAACGCGCCAGACTGACCCAACAATCCGCCAACAAAGCGCGACAGCAAACGCGGGACATGTTGCTCGCTCTTCCGAAACATCACCTTGCGTCACTTTGACGAAAAGGTCGAAGATCGTCCCGCGTCACGCTCCTGCTATGCTCACAGCTCCTCGAAACGCGCTTCATGCAAACGCCGGTCGCAGAGTCTCGAAGCGCGGCAATCAAGCAACCACAAAACTCAGTGCGTCTAAGTTTTCCGAAGCACCGCTGAGAATGGCGAACTGCTGAACGCGCCGCGAAGCAAGTTCAGCCTCCCTCCTCCACGCTCGTCGCAGAACATGAGTCGCATGCCACGCTGACTCATCCGCTCATCGACATGAACTACCTCGGTAGACATCAGCCCATGTCCTCGACCCACGGCGACATTCGCCACGAGATAAAACCGTATATACTGTTTTCTCCACATCAAGAGGAGAAAAAATGAGCACACCCAAAATCGATGCCCCCGCCACCAAGGCTGTCGATGCTCCCAAGAACGCCGTCGCAAAAGACGAGAAGCCGGCCACGAAGACCGCAACGAAAACCCGGTCGAAGGCTGCGGCGCCCGCATCGGGTGGAGTGAAAAAGCCCGCGAAGAAAGCAGTTGCCAAGCCCATAGCCGGCGCATCCTCGGCTCCCGCGACGAAGTCGAAAACGAAGCCGAAGACGAAGGCAACCGAAGCCAGGGAAAAGAAACCGACCGCGCGCGCTCCTGCCGATACAGCCAAACCCGCGGCGAAAGCCAAGCGAGCGAAGAAGGAAAAAGTCGTGCGCGACAGCTTCACCATGCCAAAAGCGGACTACGCGAAGATTGCATCGCTCAAGCAGAAGTGCCTCGACAACGGCATCCGCGTAAAGAAGAGCGAACTGCTGCGCGCCGCACTCGCCGTGCTCGACGCCGCGCCGGAAAAGCGCATCGTCGCCGCTATCAAGGCGCTCGAAACCGTCAAGACCGGCCGTCCTGCAAACGCCTGACCGCCGCTCGATCGCGAACCTCGCAACACGTCGAAGAACGCTCCGCTGCCAGTGCAACCGTCGCTGGCAGCGTCATCGACATTGAAGACGCTCAAGGCACCTACGACGCGCATCTGCTCAATGAAACTTTTGTGTCAAGCCACCGATTTTCTCATTCGTGTGTTTTTATGAAATCGATCACAAAAGGCCGCTTTCTTGTAATAGCATTAGCGCACGTTTCTGCCCCGTCAGCGGCTCTTCACAGCTGACGCCAAGAGCCGAAGCCATTTGACGACGAAGGTGGATGAGACATGAGCCATCGCATCCAAAAGAACAAAGTGGAGTTCAATTGAAGAAGCGCGCCACTGTTATCTGTCGAAAGGGAAAACGCATTCTTCTAGTGGCACGTCGCCAATCGAAATGGGCACTGCCAGGCGGAATCCTCAAGCGCGGGGAGCATCTCCCTGACGCCGCGCTTCGAGAACTCAAGGAAGAAACACAACTCTCCGGCAAGTCGGCCAAGTATCTCTTCGACTTCAGAGGCAAGCAAAAGCATCATCACGTCTTCTATTGCGATATCTCCGCTCGGGCCAAGCCGCGTCCGAGCAATGAAATCTCGCGATGCCGCTGGGTGAATCTCGAAGACATTCCACGGCTCATGACGAGCACGCCAACGAACGATATCGTGAAGCTCGTCAGTCATAAGCGTAAGAACGGCCGCGGAAAATAAAGCCGAACCGCGACGCAGACGAGCTCGTCAATCCCGAAAGACGTCACGCCTCGGCCGCACATCGGCCGTTGCACTTCGCCCGGCTTATCGCGCATATCGACCGGCTTATTGGCATGGCGTCGCGTTCGTGGCCTGCCATGCCGATCTCGACCACTGCAAGCCCTTCAACAATCGCTTCGGCTACTGACAGGGCGACACCGTGCTGAAGGCGGCGGCGCATACGCGGGCATCGGTGTCATCTACGACCTACGTCGCGCGCGGCCAAGCTGCGAAACCGACACCTACGCGGCCCGCATCGTCCCCATACCATCTCCCCGCAGCTTGAAAATCGCCACCACGTCACGCAACGACCTCGCCTGCTCCGCCAGCGCCTGAGCCGCCGCCGATGCCTGCTCGACCAGCGCGGCGTTTTGCTGCGTCACCTCGTCCATCTGCGTGACGGCCATGTTGACCTGTTCGATGCCGGTGGTCTGTTCCTTCGACGCCGACGAAATCGCGCCGACCACATCGGTCACGCGCTCGACCGAGCCGACGATATCCGCAATGATGCTGCCCGCGTCCCGCACGAGCGACGAGCCCGTCTCTACGCGGCCGGCCGACTGCTCGATCAGCTCCTTGATCTCCTTCGCGGCCGTCGCGCTGCGTTGAGCGAGCGAGCGGACTTCCGATGCCACGACCGCAAAACCGCGCCCTTCCTCGCCCGCGCGCGCCGCTTCGACGGCTGCGTTCAGCGCAAGGATGTTCGTCTGGAACGCGATGGCGTCGATCACGGCGATGATCTCGCCCACCTTGCCCGCGCTCTCGGAAATGCCGTGCATGGTCTCGACGACCTTTTCCATCATCTGGCCGCCGCGCGTGGCGGTCTGCGATGCATTCTCCGCAAGCGACGAAGCCGCGACCGCGTTATCCGCGTTCTGACGCACCGTCGCGGTGATCTCTTCCATGCTTGCCGCCGTTTCCTCGAGCGACGCCGCCTGCTCCTCGGTACGCGAAGACAGATTCAGATTGCCCGATGCGATTTCCGCGCTCGCGGTCGCCACGCCTTCCGCGTTCTGGCGCACCTTGCTCACGACCGTCGCGAGACTCGTCTGCATATGCTTGAGCGCCACCAGCAACTCGGCGATTTCGTCCTTGCCGTCGGTTTCGAACTCGTGCGAGAGATCGCCCTTCGCCACGGCGCGCGCGCAACCGAGCGCACGGACGAGCGGACCGGACACCGTGCGGCTGAAGAGATATCCGCCGATCAACGAGAGCGCCAGCACGAAGAGCATCAACGTGACGCTGATGAACGACGCTTGCCGCGCGGCGCTATCGGCGTGCGCGGACACTCCGGCGCTATCGGCGGCAATCTTCTGGGCCGCCTGTTCGAGCAGCGCGGCCGGTTCGCGGTCGACGCCCGCTACGGCGTTATCGCCAGCGGACGATTCGAAGCCCGCGGCCTTGAACGCATCGAAGCCGCGCCGGTAGCCATCGCCCATTGCGGCGTGTGCGGAAGCGAAGCGGTCGATCAAATCGCGGCTCTCGCCCGCGGGAAGCGTGCGCTTGAGTTCATCGGCCAGTTTGTGCACGGTAGCTTCGCGAGTCTGGAAAGCCGACCAGTACTTCTGCAGTTTCTCGGGGTCCTTGCCGCGCAAGAGCGTGTCTTTCCACTCCTGCACTTGCAATTTGAAGGCGACCAGCGTCGCGGACACCATGCGTTCGCTCGCGACGTTATCCGCAACCACTGTCCGATAGGTGTCGATGGATTGATTGAGGGCAAAAATACCGTACAACGCGCCCGCGAACATGAAAAAGAGCGCGGCGGCAAAAGCGAGCGGAATCTTGAGGCTGAGCTTCATCGAGAGTCTTCAATTCGAGGGTTTACGCGCAATGTGCGCCGATCGCTTTTTTATCGGCTGTCTCGCGGGAAAACTGAAGGCGATGAAACAGGGCACGCATCACGTTGGCGTCGCTTTACGCACGGATAAAGCGCGCTTCGTCTATCCACGTCGCGGCGTTCAACGCGTTCAGACTAGCTTCGCGACGCCTTCGGTCGCTGGCCGTCCGTCGATGCTCGCTAAAGGCCGCGTCACCGCCTATTCGAACTCCAAAGACGCCGGCTACGTAGGCTCCGCGACACATTCCGCTTCATCGACGACTCGGTTCGCGAGCCTGCGCGCGAAGGCATGGATTGCCTCCAGCATCACGATCCAATTTGGTGTGGAATAAACTTTGAAGTTGGAATACTATTCCGAAATAGCCTCGTATTCGCGATAACAGGATATAGCGTGCCGTCAAACGCTTCACGCAACATGCGCGGCGCGAGACACCACAACAGGAGACACGAATGAGCAGGACGACCCTTGCCCTCATCGGCGCCGGCGCGATCGGGCGCATGCATGTGGAACGCGCGCGGCTGCATCCCGATTGCGAGATCGTGGCCGTGGCCGATCCGTCGCCGGCGGCCGAAGCGTTCGCACGCGCCGAAGGCCTGCGCTGGTTCGCCGACTACACCGCCATGCTCGACGAGGTCAAACCGCGAGGCGCGATCGTCGCGACGCCGAACGCGACGCACCTGCAAGTCGGACTGGCGTGCATCGAACGGGGCGTCGCGGTGCTGATGGAAAAGCCTATCGCCGATACCGTCGAGCAAGCCGAACAACTGACCCGCGCGGCGTCGCAAGCGCAAGTGCCGCTCATCGTCGGACATCATCGGCGGCATAACCCGATCCTGCGGCGCGCGCGCGAGATCGTCCAATCCGGCCGCCTCGGCACGCCGGTTGCGGCCATGGCGCTTGCCACGTTCTATAAACCCGACAGCTACTTCGAGATGGCGTGGCGCCGCGAAAAAGGCGGCGGTCCGGTGCTCATCAACCTGATCCACGACATCGACATCATGCGGTTTCTGCTCGGCGAAGTGATCGAGGTTCAAGCGCAGACATCCAACGCGGTGCGCGGCTTCGAAGTGGAGGACACGGCGGCCGTGCTGCTGCGGTTTGCAAGCGGTGCGCTCGGCACGCTCGCGGTCTCGGATTGCGCGGCATCGCCCTGGAACTGGGATCTCGCGGCGGGCGAAGCGGCGCACTACCCGCGTCAGAACGTCAACACGCATTTTCTGACGGGCACCGATGGATCGCTCACGCTGCCCTTGCTCGATGTCTGGGATTACCGCAGCGGCAAAGGCTGGCATGACCCGCTGACCGTCGAACGAAGCACACCGCATCGCGGCGATCCGTATCACGAGCAGCTGCGGCATTTCTCGGCGGTGATCGACGGCAAGGAAGCGCCGGTCTGTTCAGGCGAGGACGCAACGCGCACGCTCGCGACGACATTCGCGGTGCATCGCGCGGCCGCATCGAGAGCGCCGGTGGCGGTCGCAACAACGGCCGAAGCGAGCATCGACCGCACGGCATGAGACAGGAGACAAAGCGCATGAATTCGATGACTCAACCCTGGGACGAAGAAGTCGATCTGCTCGTGTTCGGCGCGGGCGCGGGCGGCATGACCGCGGCGCTCGTCGCGCATCACGAAGGTCTGAAGGTGCTCATCTGCGAGAAGACCGACGCGGTCGGCGGCATTACCTCGACCTCCGGCGGCACGACCTGGGTGCCCGGCACGAGCGACAGCGTGCGCGCGGGCGTTCCCGATAAAACCGACGACGCGCGGCGCTTCCTCGCGTCGGTGGTCGGCGATCGCGGCGGCGACGAAGCACGCGAGGCGTTCCTGGCGAGCGGCCCGCAGGCCATCGAGGAAATTCAGCGCATCAGCGAGGTCAAATTCGTGGCCGCGGCGGCGCATCCCGATTACGTCAGCGGTCCCGGCGCGGCGTTCGGCGGACGCGCGCTCGCGCCCGTCGCCTTCGATGGCCGGCTGCTCGGCGATGACTTCGCCCGCGTAAGGCCGCCGCGCCCCGAGTTCATGGGCTTAGGCGGGATGATGGTCGCGCGCACGGACCTCGATGCGCTGCTCGAACCGTTCGCGTCGAAGAAAAATTTCACACGCACGTTGTCGGTGGTCGGACGTTATGTCGCCGACCGCCTGCGCCACAAGCGAGGCACGAATCTCGTCATGGGCAACGCGCTCGCCGCGCGTCTCTTCTACAGCCTGCGCAAGCAGAACGTGGAAGTGCGTTTCGAGACGCCGTTGCTGGAACTCGTCGTCGAACACGGCATGGTGACGGGCGCCGTGGTCGGACAGAAAGGCGGCTCGAAGAAGCGCATCGGCGCGCGCCGGGGCGTGGTGCTCGCAACGGGCGGCATCACGCGCAACCCGGCGTTGCGCAAGCAGTTGTTCCCCGCTGCCGCACAACCGTTGTCGCTCTCGCCGCAAACGCACACGGGCGATGGCATCGAGCGCGCGCTCACTCTCGATGCCAGGCTCGACGATGGCTGCGAAAGCCCCGGCCTGTGGATGCCCTGCTCCATCCTGCGTCGCGAAGGCAAGCCCGATAGCGTCTGGCCGCACATTCTTCTCGATCGCGCGAAGCCGGGACTCATCGCCGTGAACGCGCGTGGCGAGCGCTTCGTCAACGAATCGGATTCTTATCACGACTTCGTGATGGGCATGCTGCGCGACAACGGCCAGGGCACGAGCGTGCCGGCGCATTTGATCGTCGATGCCGCGTTCCTGCGCGATTACGGCCTCGGACTCGTGATGAAGAAACGCAGCCAGGCGCGCATTGCCAGCTTCGTGAAGGCGGGATATCTCATCAAGGGCGACACGTTGGCCGAACTGGCGACGAAGCTCGAGGTCGATGCCAGCGGCTTGGAGCGCACGGTCGCCGCGTACAACCGCGACGCGGCGCGCGGCGAAGACCCGCAGTTCAAGCGCGGCGCAAGCGCGATGAACCGCTTCAATGGCGATGCATCGCAGAAGCCCAATCCCTGCGTGCGGCCCATCGGCGCGGGACCGTATTACGCCGTCACGGTGTGGCCCGCCGATCTGGCATGCAGCGCGGGGCTGTCCGGCAACGCCGACGGTCAGGTGCTCGATAACCACGGCAACGCCATTCCCGGACTCTTCGCATGCGGCAACGACCTCGCATCGATCTTTCGTGGCACTTATCCGGGGCCGGGAACGACGCTCGGACCCGCACTCGTGTTCGGATGGCGTGTCGCGAAGTTCGCGGCGCGCGCCGTGCCCGTCGCCGATCCTGAATTCGTGGTCGGGCTGCGGGACATTCCGGTGCGCGTCAGGGTTTGATGCGCTGTCGACGAAATTGAAGCAGCCACAATCGAACACCACGAACCGGCCTGGCACATGAATACTCCGAATCAAATCGACTGCGACCTGCTGGTCGTGGGCTCCGGCGCCTCGGGTCTCGCTGCCGCCGTTACCGCGGCGTGGCACGGGCTTAAAGTGGTCGTCGTCGAGAAGGACGACGTCTTCGGCGGCGCCACGGCGTGGTCGGGCGGCTGGATGTGGGTGCCGGGCAATCCGCTCGCACGACGCGCGGGCATCATCGAAGATCCGCAACAGCCGCGCACGTATCTCAGGAACGAGTTGGGAGATCGTTACGATCCCGAACGCGTCGATGCCTTCCTGGACAATTGTCCGCACATGGTCGGCTTCTTTCACGAGCACACCGCGCTCCGGTTCGTGGACGGAAATCAGATTCCCGATGTGCATGGCCACGTCGAAGGCGCCGCGACGCAAGGGCATCAGGTGATCGCCGCGCCCTACGATGCGCGCGAAATCGGTCCGCTCAACAAGCGCCTGCGCAAGACCATGCGCGAAACCTCGTTCATGGGCATGCCGATCATGGCGGGCGCCGACCTCATGGCCTTTCTGAGCATGACACGCTCGTTCGGCTCGTTCATCCACGTGACGAAGCGCTTCACGCGTCATTTGCGCGACCTCGCCTTTCACGGCCGCGCAATGCATCTCGTGAATGGCGTGGCGCTCGTCGGGCGTCTTGCCAAGTCCGCCGACGATCTCGGCGTGACCTTGATGGAGTCCGCGCCTGCCAAGCGTCTGATCGTCGAGGATGGCGCGGTGCATGGTGCTGTCGTATCGACGAAGAGAGGCGAAGTCACGATTCGCGCGGCGAAGGGCGTGGTGCTCGCCGCCGGCGGCTTTCCGAACGACCTCACGCGCCGCAAGGCGCTCTTCCCGCGCACGCCGACAGGCCGCGAGCATCTGGCGCTGCCGCCTGAAAGCTGCTCGGGCGATGGCATCAGCCTGGGCGAATCGGCGGGCGGCTCGCTCGTGACGGATGTCGCTTCGCCCGCCGCATGGGCGCCGGTATCGCGCGTCACGCATTCGGATGGCAGCATCGGGCACTTTCCGCACATCATCGATCGCGGCAAGCCCGGTGTGATCGGCGTGCTGTCGAACGGCAAGCGCTTCGTCAACGAAGCCGATGGCTATTACGACTACACCGCCGCTATGGTCGCGGGCGCGCCCGACGGTCAGGAAGTCGCGTCATGGCTGATTTGCGATCACCAATTCTTGCGCCGATACGGCCTGGGCTACGTGCGGCCCTTCCCGGTTCCGATGCGCCGCTTCATCTGCAACGGCTACCTGCAACGCGGTTATTCGCTGGAAGAGCTGGCCGCCCGCTGCGGTATCGATTCCGATGCGCTGGTTAAAACCGTCATCGCGTTCAATGACCACGCGCGGCGCGGCGAGGACCCGGAATTCGGACGCGGTTCGACGCCCTATAACCGCAAGATGGGCGACCCGTTGCATCAGGGGCCGAACCCGTGTGTGGCGCCTATCGAACACGGTCCGTTCTACGCGGTGAAGGTGTACCCGGGCAGCTTCGGCACCTTCGCGGGATTGAAGACGAACGGCTCGGCGCAAGTGCTCGATCAGCACGGCCAGGCGATCGCCGGCCTTTATGCCGTGGGCACGGACATGGCAAGCGTGATGGGCGGATTCTACCCGTCAGGCGGGATCAATCTCGGTCCCGCGATGACCTTCGGCTATGTCGCGGGCCGGCATGCGGCGGGCATCCATCGTTACGAAGACGAAAACGCGGTGCAGGAGGATCTCGTTTTGCCGCTCGACCTGAACCGCGTGCCGACGCCGACGCATTGAAGCGTCAGTAAGTCGCCCGCCCGCCCGAGACATCGAACACCGCGCCTGTGGAAAACGAACTCTCCTCGCTACTCAACCAGCGAATCAGGGCGGCGATTTCCTGCACGGTGCCGGGACGTCCCATCGGAATCTTGGCTTGCAGCATCTTCATCTGCTCGGGCGGCATCTGCGCGAGCAACTCGCTTTGCACGGATGCCGGCGCAATTGCATTGACGGTGATATTGCGCTGAGCCAGTTCCTTGCCGAGCGACTTCGTAAGGCCGATCACGCCCGCCTTCGAAGCCGAATACGCCGACTGGTTCGCATTGCCTTCCTTGCCCGCAATCGACGCCATGTTGACCACGCGTCCATAACCGTTTCTGAGCAGATACGGCACGGCCGCCTTGCAGACGATGAACGTCGCGGTCAGGTTCAGCAGCAGCACCTTGTTCCACGCATCGAGCGGCATCTCCCACACCGACGCACTCGATCCGACGATCCCCGCGCTATTGACCACGATATCGAGCTTGCCCGTCTGCGCCACCGCCGCTTCGAGCGCGGCGCGTACTTCGTCCTCGTTCGTGACCTCGACGCGCTGCGCAATCGCGCGCTCGCCCAGACGTTCCTGGCACGCGGTGAGCCGCTTCTGGTCGATGTCCCATAGGACCACCGTCGCGCCTTCCGACATCAAGCGCTCCGTGCACGCGAGCCCGATTCCCGATGCAGCGCCCGTCACGAGGGCGACGCGTCCTTCGAATGCCTGGCTGATCGTCATGTTCAACCTCGCTGGCTTGCGCGCCGCGCGAAAAAACGACGCGCGGCATCGGTGCAATGGGCTACCTTGCGTGCATCGGATAGATCGGCATCCGCCGCAACCGGCGTCTCGATCACGAGTTGCGCGTCGGCGGGCAAGCGGTCGAGAATCGCATCGAGCGGAATCACGCCATCGCCTAGATGCAGGCGCGCGGTGCGGGCTTCGTTGGCGAGCCCGTCGAGCGACGGACTTCGTTCGACGGCATCGCACAACTGCACGTAGGCAATACGTTCGGCCGGCACCGCGTCGAGTTCTTCCGGGCGCGCGCCGCTACGATGAAAATGCAGCACATCGAGGATCACGCCCGCGTTGGCGCGCCCCGCCGCATTCAGCAACTCGAGCGTTTCACCAAGCGTGCGCACGTCGCGATACAGCATGAATTCGACGCCCACATGCAGGCCGTATTCGGCGGCGGCATCGCACAAGCGGCCGAACAGTTCGATGCGTTCCGGCGCCGATAAAAACGCGTCGTTGGTCAGCAGTTCCGTGCCGACCGCCGAGATATGCGTCGCGCCCAGTTCCGCCCCGGTGGCGAGCGCCGCGCGATAAGTGTCGATATCGGCGGCGGGCGAAAGAATGAACGCTTCCACGTCGAACACGCGGATGTCGTTCGCACGGCACGCCGCCTTGATCTCGCGCACCACGTCTGGCCGGCCGATGACTTCGTGCGCGAGCGGCTTGGGCGTCGCCGTGCGCAAAAGCAAGCCGACCTTGCCGAGTCCCGCCGCCGCGGCGGCCTCGATCAGCGCAACGGGCGCGCCGCCCGCCACGGTCAGGTTCGCCACCGACACGTCATGTAAATTCACTTCCTCGATCATCGTTTCTCCTCAACGCGTATTGAAACCGGTGCTCGCCGACCACCACTTGAGGATCGTGTCGCGATCCTTCAGCGCCTGCGGCAAATCGAGCTTGAGCAGCTTGACGTTCGTGAGCGCGGGCAAGCCCTTCGGCGCGGCAACGTTCTTGCGCACCGGATACGCGCCCGCCGCCGCGAGCCGCGTCTGCGTCTCCGCGCTCAATGCGTAATCCAGAAAGAGCTTCGACGCGTTCGGATGCGGCGCCGTCTTGCTGATCGCCACCGCGTTGAACTGCGCCACCGCGCCCGATGCCGGCACTCTCACTTCAACCGGCACGCCTTGCGTGATGAGACCCGTCGCGGCCGTCGTGTTGGTGAAGAAATCGAGCGGACGTTCGCCGGTTTGCAGCTTGGTCGTCATCACGCCCATGGAGGCCACCAGTTCCGCGTTGGTCTTGCGCACGCCCTTGAGGATCGCGCCGCCGGCTTCGGGTCCGTAATGCTGATAAAGACTCGCGATCACCGCGAAGGTCGCGGAAGACGACGCCGGATTCGTCGTCGCCACGAGTCCGTCCCATTCGTCCTTCGGCTTCGCGTAGTCCTGCCAGTCGGCGGGAATGGGCGCGGAACCGATCGACTGCTTGTTGTAGGCGAAGAGGCACAACTGGCCGTTGCCGCGCAGATACGTCGTGCCCTGTGCGGGCGTGGCGATGGGCAAGAGCACGCCCTTGTCGCCATACGACACATCGGCGAGCGTGCCCGACGCGCCCGCCGTGATGATGGTGTCCTCCGCCTGATAGAACACGTCCATCACCGGACGTCCCGCCTGCTGTTCGCCGATGAAGCGGTTATAGATCTGCCAGGCGTCGCCGGTCGCGGTCGTCACGTCGATGCCCGGATACTTCGCGGTGAATCCCTTGACGATGATCTGCACCGTGAAGAGATCGCCATACACCACGAGCTTGCCTTCCTTCTTCGCCTCCGCGATCAGCGTACTGTCGGGCTCGGCGTGCGCGATCAGCGGCGAGATGCCGAGCGCGAGCGCCGCGCTTCCGAGCGAGAGTGTCTGGACGAGGCGGCGCCGTTTTATCGAAGTGGTCATGTTGTCTCCTGATGATTTGTAGTCGTTCGGCTATTTCAGGTCGAAGCGTTCGGTGATGAGCGCGTCGTCGCGACGGAAGTGTTCGAGATGCGCAAGCTCGTCATAGTCCAGCCGGTACGCCTGCGCGTAATGCCCGGCTGAACGCACGCGTGCCGCGACGCCGCTCGCCACGAGTTGCTCGCGCACGTCTTCGAGACACGCGGCCAGTTCGTATCGATCGAAACCTTCGAGGATCACCACGCCCACCGCTTCGTTGCCCTCGCGCCCGGCCGGCAATGCTTCGCCGACGCGGATCGGCACGTTCCATTCGGGCGCGGCGAGATGCGCGCCGACCACGGGCGACAAACGCGTGAGGTCATCCACGAGCGCCGCGAGACGCGGCGCATCCTGCCGTGCATCGTCGGCGAAGTCGATCAAGAGCGTCGCCACCGTGCCGCCCGTGCCGCCGCCCGCGCTTGCCAGCACCCAGCAGTGATACGCAATGCGGTCGCGGTAATGCGGGCGCATCTTCAGAAACCAGGCGGTCTCCGTCACCTTGCACTTCGCGTGCTTCTCGTCGGTGAGCACGTCAAGACTCGTCAGCCCGTAAAACGTGAAGAAGCGCGGCATGTCGCCTTGTCCGTCGATACAGCGCCGCGCCCAGCGGATGCCGTCATCGCCGAGATAGGCCATGTGCTCGGGCACGTGGTCGCGCGTGTGCATCAGCGCAAACTCGCGGCCGTAGGCGGGCGGGATGTCGTTCCACATGGTAAAGAGACCGGTGCCGACAGCGATCATTGAAGCTCTCCTCTCATCAGGTGCAAATGCTGGGGCGCGACGCTCAGGGTGATTTCATCGCCGTTGGCGTAGCGTTCGAAGCCGGGCGTCACCACGGTCTGATCGCCGAGCGGCGTTTCCACGCGCAACTCGCGCCGGTCGCCGACGAACGAACTTTCACGCACGCGGCCCGGCACGCCCGCGTGCGAGCGCGCCTGCACGCGCCACGCTTCGGGCCGCACCATGCAGAGCGCTTCGTTGCCGTTGGCGGCGCCCGTCACATCGCCCTTCACGACGATCTGCCCGGATTGCGCCACGACTTCCGTTTCGCCCGCGTGCGAACGCAGCGCAACCGGAAAGAGATTGGCCTTGCCGAGAAACTCCGCGACATAGCGCACCGCCGGCCGGAAATACAGTTCCTCGGGCGCGCCGCGCTGCACGATACGTCCGCGATCGAAGAGAAAGATTTCATCGGCGAGCGACATGGCTTCTTCCTGATCGTGCGTGACGAACAAGATGGTCGCGCCGATGCGCCGCTGCAGATTGCGAATCTCGTGACGCATCTCCACGCGCAGTTTCGCGTCGAGATTGCTGAGCGGCTCGTCCATCAGGATGAGACGCGGATCGGCCACGAGACAGCGCGCAATCGATACGCGCTGCTGCTGGCCGCCCGAGAGTTGCATCGCGCTGCGATCCACTTGCTGACCGAGCCCCACCGAAGCGAGCGTGTCGCGCACGCGCGTGTCGATGGCCGCGTGCGCCGTGCCGCGCGCCCGCAGCGGCAGCGCGACGTTTTCCATCACGCTCAAATGCGGCCAGATGGCATACGACTGAAACACCATGCCGAGTTCGCGTTTCTCGGGCGGCAGGTCGATGTTGCGCGTCGATGAATACACGGTGCGCCCGTCGATCTCGATCTCGCCGCTCGTCGGCTGCTCCAGCCCGGCGATGCAGCGCAAGGTCGTGGTCTTGCCGCAGCCGCTCGCGCCCAGCAGCACCGTGATGGCGTTCGGGCGGAACTGCACCGTGAGATCGTCGATGGCGTGCACGCCGCCGAAGCGCTTGGTGAGGGACTGAATGGCAACGGTCATGGCGTGGACTCTCGTATCGGGTGATCGTATGGCGCGCGTCAGACAATCGAACTCTCGCGGCGGCGCGTGATGACGGCGACCGCCGCCATGACACCCACGCCCATCATCAGTTGCAGCAGCGAAAGCGCGGCCACTTGCGAGAATTGGCCGATCGACCAGGTATCGAAACTGAGGATGGAAAGCGTGCGCGTCTCGGCGGTATAAAGCGGCAGCACGATGGAAAGCTCGGACACGAAGATGCTGTAGATCATCACCCAGCTCGAAATCACGCTCGGCATGATGAGCGGCAACGTGATGCGTGACAGCGCGCGCGTCCAGCCGTAGCCCGAGATGCGCGCGCTCTCTTCGAGTTCGGGATGAATCTGCACGAGACTGCTGGAAATGGCGCGCACCGAGTAGCTGATGTAGCGCCCCACCAGCGCGATGATGATGATCCACACCGTGCCGTACACGCCGACCCACTTCGGCATGGCGACCCAGAAGAAGAACACGCCGAGCGCGAAGGCGAGACTCGGCACGGACATCGGCAAAAGGACGATGGCTTCGATCCATTGACGGCCGCGCATCTTCGAGCGCGTTGTGAACCACGACACCGCGACGCCCAGAACCGTCGTCGCGCTCGCCGCGATGATCGTGATGAGAAGGCTGTTGACGAAGGTCGTGCGCACGTCCACCGTGGTCCAGAGAAAGCGCAGGTTGTTCCAGGTGAAGTGTCCCGACCACGCGTAGGTCGAAAACGCCGCCGCCGCGATGATCGCAATCGGCGCGAAGACCGTGAGCGCGAGATAGCACCAGATCGCGGCGGCGATCGCATGACGGCTCGCGCCGAGCTTCATCAGGCGCGGCCTGAATCCCTTGCCGGTGACGGTGACGAAGGAACGGCCGCGCAGCATCCATTGCTGCACGAGATTGGCCGCGACCGAAAGCACCATGAGATAGATCGCCAGCACGGCAACGATGCCCGCATCGGGCGGAAACTGCTGCAATTCGAGGTAGATGCGCGTGGTGACGAGATAAATCTCCTTCGCCATGCCAAGCAGCACAGGCGTGCCGAAGAGCCCGAGACTGATGACGAACGCGAGCACCGCGCCCGACAGAATGGACGGACCGACCACCGGCAGCGTGATGACGCGCATCGTGCGAAAGCGGTTGAGGCCGGCCACTTGCCCGGCTTCCTCGAGACTCGGGTCCATGTTCCGCAGCGCGCCGGCGACGATCATCATCACGTAAGGCGCGATGTAGATGCCCATCACCCAGACGATGCCGAGATACGAGTACACGTTGAACGGCTGGCCGATGCTCATCCACTTCGCCGCCACGTTGAAGATGCCGATGCGCGGCGCGCCGAACAAAATCCACGCAAACGCGCCGATGAACGGCGGAATGAAGATCGGCATGGCGGCGGCGCGTTCGAGAAAGCCGCGCCACGGCACGTTGGTGCGCACGAGACACCACGCGAGCATGACGCCGAGCGCGGTCGCGAGCAGCATGGAACCGAGCGCGATGACGAGCGTGTTGCCCATCGCGATCCAGTAGCTCATATCGCCGAATACCTTGCCGAAAGCGGCAAGCGATGCGCTGGCATGACCATTGTCGATACGCACGAAGCCGCGCAGGATCAACGCGCCGAGCGGCAGGACGATCAGCACGGCGAGCGCCGCGATGAGCAGCGCGAACATGCCGATCTGGTTCAGACGGCGCGTGGAGATGCCCGCGCGCGCTGCGGGCGCGCGGTCGGCGGCAAGCGGCTGTACGTGATGTGGATTCAAACTTCGCTCCCGAAGTCGACGTGTCAGGACCGGCGGCGCATCTCGTCGATTTCCGCCTGATAGGGTGCGGCCTCGCCATCGATCACTTCGGCGAGGCTCACGCTGCGGCCGAGCCTGCCCGATTCGATCGGCGCATACGCGAGCGCGACATCGGCAAGCGCTTCCTCGCCGGTCACTTCGGGCGCTTTGCCGTGCATCACACAATCGGCGAGTTCGTGAAGCTGAAGCGCGAGAATGCGCTGGTCCACTTCGTCGAAGGCAAACGAATAGGTCCACGGACGCGCATCGCCGAAAAGCGCGGCAGCAACCGGCCCCAGGCGATAGCTCGGCGCGTGCTCGAGAATGCGCGCATCGGCGATGACGGAGCCATCGTCGAGATGAAGCGTGACAGGACGGCCATTGCGGTCGCCCGGCGCCACGATGGAGCCTTTCGAGCCGTGAATGACGCGGCTCTCGCGATGCTCGCCATGTCCCGCGCGATCGTTCACCCACTGGCCGATGGCGCCCGAAGTAAAGCGCAGTTGCGAATACGTGGCGTCGTCGCCGCTCGCTTCGAATTCCGTTGGCATGCCGTCCGGCGCGCGCCACCACTTGTCCGTCTCGGATGCCGAACCGCCTGCGCGCGCGGCCACGCGGCGCGTCTTCTCGTGCAGCCGGCTTTCGCCGTAGACGCTCGCCACGCCGCCCATGTAGAAGCGGATGATGTCCGCGTTGTGCACGCCCGAATCGAGTACCACCATGCCCGATGGCTTTTGATGCCGCCACGGCGTCTGCACCATCACATCGCGCCCGCCGATACTCGTTTCCAGCATCAGGCGCGGCGTGCCGATGGCGCCATCGTCGAGCAGCGCCTTCACGAGCCGGTTGATCGGATCGCGCCGGAAATTTTCCGCGACCGAGAGCACGCGCCCGGCATCCCTCGCCGCATTCACGATCCTGCGGCACTCTGACACCGTGATGCCGAGCGGCTTTTCGCACAGCACGTGAAGGCCGGCCGCGAAGCACTGCAACGCGACGCTCATGTGCGAGCCGGCGTCCGTGGCGATATCGGCGGCAACGATCTCCGGATTCTCGCGCGCCATTTGGCCAATGTCCGCGTACACGGCGGGCCGCGCGCCGAAGAGCGCGGCGGCTTCTTCGGCCATGCTGCGCGCGCTCTCGGCGTTGAGATCGCAGACGGCCGCAAGCTCGATGTTCGCAAGTCCGCTGCGCTTCAGTTGCGCGAGACCGTGCAGATGTCGTCGTCCCATGCCGCTGCAGCCGATTGCGGCGTATCTGATGAAAGCCATGTGTCTCTCTCCGATGCCAGTTCGCTCGATGCAGCCGTCTGAGCGCGGCTGTCTATGTTGTTAGAAAGCGTATCGATTTTGGAAAGGTATTTCAATCGGTAATTGCATTACGGCATTGACGCGCGCATGCTCGTGTTTCGACGACTTCTTCCACGGGGAACGCTCATGACGACGCGCACACAGGCCATGGTCGTTATCCGCCACGACGTGGACGCGGACACGGTCGATGAATATCTGCGCTGGCATTCGTTCGAGCATCTGCCAGAACGGCTCGCCCTGCCCGGCTTCCGGCATGCGGAGCGATGGGAACGTATCAGCGGCGACGGGCCGCGCTATCTGTGCGTGATCGACGTCGATTCCGCGCGCGATCTCGAATCGCCGGACTATCTCGCGAGACTCGACGCACCGACCGAGTGGACCCGCAAGCTGATGCCGCATTATCGGAATGTTCAGCGGGCGTTGTGCGAGACGCTCGTGGATGTCGGCGGCGGCCTGGCGCCTTTTCAATGGTGCATGCGCTTCGATCTCGAGCAAGGCGTCGATATCGGCGACACCATTCGCGAGCTTCGCGACGCACATGCGCTCACGCGCGTGCGGCTCGGCCGCGTCCACGACGCGCTCAGCGGCCGGCAGACCGAGGAAAAGCGCATGCGTGGAACGGAGGATACGGGCGGCTTCGGTCATCTGCTTTTCGCGGGCGCATTGACACGCAATGCGCTGGAATGCGGCGCGGCGGCCATGCAAGACGCGCTCGGAGTATCGGCGGCGGATTGCGACCGCGCGCTCTTCCGGTTTTCCTACGCAAGCACCGCTTAGAACGCGGCGCTTCACTGTCCGGTCCAGTTCGGCTTGCGCTTCTCGGCAAACGCCTTCGGTCCTTCGCGGGCGTCGTCGCTATCGAGCATGCGCCGCGCGAGCGGATAGTCTTCGTGCAGGGTCGCGGCGAGATTCGCTTGCGCAAGGCTTTGCAGCATCACTTGCTTGGATGCCTGAACAGCCAGCGGCGCACACGCGAGAATGTCTTCTGCCAGGGCGCGCGCGCGCTTCATCAGTTCAGCCGCCGGCACGACTTCGTTGAGCAGACCGATGCGGCGCGCCTCATCGGCCGAGATGCGATTGCCGGTCAACACGAGGCCCATTGCGTCCTTCATGCCGATCTGCCTTGGCAAGCGCTGCAAGAGACCGCCGCCCAGCGCGGCCAGTCCGACGCGCGGCTCGGGCAAACCGAATTGCGCGTGATCGGCGGCGACACCCAGGTCGCATGCCGCGAGAATCTCCATGCCGCCGCCGAGACACAGGCCGTTCACCGCCGCGATCAATGGCTTGTAAAGATCGAAGCGATGCGTGATGCCCGCGAAACCCGTCGCGGGCTTCGTATGGTCGCCGCTCGCCGCCAGCGCCTTGAGGTCGGTGCCGACGCAGAATGCGCGCTCGCCGGCACCGGTCACGATGGCGACGCGTAATGAAGCATCGGCGGCGTATCGATCGAACGCTTCGGCCAGTTCCCGATGCGCCTGCGGATGCAGCGCGTTGAGCACCTCGGGACGATCGATCGTCAAGGTGAGGAGCGGGCCTTCGACTTCGTAGCGGCAGAATCGAACCGTTTCGGGTGTCATGGATGCCTCGTCAGTCGAGCGGAACGGTGAGCCGATCGATTACCGCGCGCGTCCGCGGACGCACGCCGCGCCACCATTCGAAGGCTTCCGCTGCCTGTTCCACCAGCATGCCGACGCCATCGGCTACTTGCCTTACGCCGGCATTGCGCGCGAGCCGAAGGAACGGGGTCAACCGTTTGCCGTAGACGAGTTCGTAGGCAGCGCCGTCGGGATCGAACACGCTTGGCGGCACGGGCGGCAAGTCACCCGTGAGACTCGCGGAGGTCGCGTTGACCACGAGATCGAAGCCGCCCATGGCTTCGAGCGCGTCGTATCCGCAGGCCGTCAACGACGCTTGCGCGCCGACTTCGCGCACCAGCGCTTCGGCTTTCGGCACGGTTCGGTTCGCAATGACGAGTTCGGCGGGCCGCGCATCGAGAAACGGCAGCAGCGCCCCGCGCACCGCGCCGCCCGCGCCGAGCAGAAGCACGCGCTTGCCGGCCATCGGCAAACCGAGATTCATCTCGATGTCGCGCACCAGGCCGACGCCATCGAAGTTCTCGGCGACGACCTTGCCGTCTTCGAAGCTCATCGCGTTGGCAGCGCCCGCAAGGGTTGCGCGCTCGCTGCGTTCATCGGCCATGGCGAATGCCTTGAGCTTGAACGGCGCGGTCACGTTCATGCCCTTGCCACCGTCCGCGATGAACGCGCGCACCGTATCGGCAAAGGCGTCGTGCGGTTCCAGCGGTCCTTCGATTGCCGTATAGCGCATGTCCTGCCGCGTTTCTTCCGCGAACAGGCCGTGGATCAAAGGAGATTTCGTGTGGCCGATCGGGTTGCCGATCACCGCGTACCGATCGCTCATCGCGGCCTCGCTTTCGAATACAGCACGCCGTCGGTCTGCATGGCGTCGATCTGCGCCGCGTCGAACCCCAGCGACTGCGCGACTTCCGCGTTGTGCTGACCGAGGTCCGGCCCGACTTCGCGAATGGTCGTATCGCAATCGGAGAACCGGAACGGCAGGTTCGGCAGACGCAGCTTGCCGAAGCGCGGATGCTCCTGCTCGATCACCATGCCACGCGCGATGATCTGCGGGTCCGCAAGCACTTCGTCGATCCGCTGCACCTTCGCGCACGGCACGTCGATGCTGTCGAGCAACGCAAGCACGTCGGCAACGGGCCGCGATCCGACCCAGGGCTTCACCACCGCGAGAATGTCGAGCCGATTCGCATTGCGCCCGTTAAGCGTGTGAAAGCGCGCGTCGGCGCCAAAGCCCGCCGGTGCGCCGTGCGCTTCGAGCAGCGCGGCGAAGCGCTTCCATGCATCGTCCACTTGCGCCGCGATCACGAGGTCGCCGTCGGCGGCGCGAAACACGCCATAGAGCGTCGATGTCGGCATGTCATGACCGGTTTGCTCGGGCACGACGCCTTGCATCGTGTAGCACTGGACCGCGTATTCGTGCATCGACACGAGCGTGTCGTAGAGCGCCATGTCGATATGCTGCCCGCGCCCGCTCTTCACGCGGCCGAGCAGCGCCGCATTGATCGCCGCGACCGCATGAATGCCGGTGTACATGTCGCCGAGCGAGATACGCATCAGGGGCGGCGGCTCGCCGGGATTGCCGATCATCTGCATGATGCCGCTCTTCGCTTCCGCGATCAGCCCGAAGCCCGCGCGATGCGCGTCCGGTCCCGTGTGGCCGTAAGCCGAAATCGAGCAATAGACGAGACCCGGATTGCGCGCGGACAGCTCTTCGTAACCGAGGCCGAGCTTCTTGAGCGCGCCCGGCCGGTAGTTTTCGACGAACACATCCGCCGAGTCGCACAGGCGCTGCATGAATTCCTTGCCGCGCGCATCGCGCATGTTGACGCTGACGCCGCGCTTGCCCATGTTGAGTTGCAGGAAGTAGGCGCTTTGTTCGTCGTCGAGCACGGTTGCATGCTGACGGCCCGCATCGCCGCTGACCGGACGTTCGACCTTGATGACTTCCGCGCCGAGCGCCGCGAGACAGCGTCCGACATAGGGACCGGCCAGAAAGTGGCTGTAATCGACGACGCGCATGCCTTCCAGAGGACGTGCCTGCATTACTTTGCTCCCGGTCGGCGCGGCACCATCAAACGATGCTCGCCATGCTGGACGACCTGCCCGTGCTGATTGATCAACTCCGACGGCAAGATGACGATGCCCCAGTCCGGACGGCTCCTGCTGGCACGCATCGAGCCGATGCGAAACCTCACGTGCAGCACGTCGTCGACCTTGATCGGCAGGTTGAAGTCCCACGTCCAGCCAAGCGACATGCCCGGCAGGAAGCGGTAGTCGCTCTGCGTCTTGAGGCCGTCCGCGATGGACAAGCCGAAGAGTCCATGCGCGACGATCGAACCGAAGTGGCTCGCGTTGGCGTAGTCCTCATCGACGTGGACCGGCGTGTGGTCGCCCGTGAGGTCGGCGTAAGCGAGGATGCGCGCTTTCGTGACCGTGTAGGTCGGGCTCGTGCACTCGTCGCCTTCGTGGGCGTCGTCCCAGTATTTATCGACAATCGTCATCTCATGCCTCCGAACGCGGATCGATGGAAAGCGCCCGTGCCACGCACGACGCGGGCTTGGCCTGAATCAGCTCGACGGCAAGGCCGTCCGGCAGGCGAATCCAGTTGCGTCCCTGCGGCATTTCAGTGACTTCGTGGCGCTGCGCGGCTCGAAGCGCCGCCTCCAGGTCCTCGCACATCACGCCCAGATGGCCGAGCCGGCCTTCGGGCGCGTCATGGTCCGGCTTGTGGATGAACTGCAGTCCGCCGAGCGTCCAGTACTGGCGCGGTTCGTCGATCGTGCCGTCGACTTCGCGCATGGTCATGCCGAGCACGTCCTCGAAAAAACGGATGTGCCAGTGGATGTCCTTCACCCAGATGGCGACGTGTTCCAGATATGCCTTGCTGCCGTTCATGCGGTTGTCTCCTTATTCTTTTCGGTCGGTCATGGCCCGCTCGATGCCCTTGATGCAGGCGACGAGCGTCGCGTTGACGGGAGTCGGCACGCCGCGCCGCTCGCCCCAGCGCACGACCGCGCCGTTGATGAAATCGATCTCGGTAGCGGAGCCTTTTTCCAGGCTTTGCAGCATCGACGTCTTGAAGGCGGGCGAGAGCCCTTCGCCCGCGAGAATCCACGGCCGTTCGGGATCGGTGACGGAAAGCGCGACGCCCGCCGCTTTCGCCACGGCCATCGCTTCGGCAACCGCCGCGAGAGACGTGGCCTTGAGATGCGCGTCTTCATAGAACTGGCCGTAAGTCAGGCCCGTGATGCCCGTGAGCGCGCCGGTGGCGACGTTGACGAGGAGCTTGTCCCACATCGTCCCGAGGATGTTGTCGCTGACCGTCGTGGCGAGCCCGGACGCGTTGAAGGTGTCGGCGATGGCCGCAACGCGCGCGGTAACGCGGCCGTCGAGTTCGCCCACGATGGTCGCCTTGCCGGCCACGCCCGACTCGATATGTCCCGCGCCACGCATGACGCCGCCGACGTATGTCTTGCCGGCCAGCACGCGTTCGCGTCCGACGATTCCCGCCAGCACGTCTTCATGCCCGAGACCGTTCTGCAGCGACAGCACCACCGTTTCGGGACCGATCAGTTCGAGCGCGCCGCGCATGGCGGCATCGGTATGAAAAGATTTGACCAGCACGATGACGAGATCGGCCGCGCCGGCCTCGGCGGCTTGCGTCGTGGCGCGCACGGTGACGCGACGCGAGCCAGTGGCGTCGTCGACGAGCAGGCCGTCGCGGCGCATGGCGTCCACGTGCGCGGCGGAGCGGTTCAGCAACCACACTTCGTTGCCGCCTTCGGTCAGCGCCGCACCGATGGCGCAGCCGAGCGCACCGGCACCCAGAATCGCGATTTTCACAGCCGTCTCCCTGATCTGCGACCAAGATACGGCTCACGGGTCATATCGGCAATGCAATGAATTCAATGACCACATTGCGTTTGGCAATATCACTCGCGCGGCTTGTTCCGTGACAATGGGCCGATGGAACCGATCGAACTTCCCGACCTCAAGCTGCTGCAACTCTTCGATTTGCTCTACGACGTGCGCAGCGTGACGCGCGTCGCAGAGCAGCTCGGACAAAGCCAGCCGACCATCAGCATCTGGCTCGGACGCTTGCGAACGCATCTGCAGGACCCGCTTTTCATTCGTACGCCGAGCGGCATGGCGCCGACGCCGCAGGCCGACGCGCTGATCGGTCCATGCCGGGAGATTCTCGAATCGCTGCGACGCTTCGCTGCATGGGAAATTGCGTTCGATCCATCGACCGCCAAGCGGCGGTTTCGAATCTGCATGACTGACGCCAGTCACATCACGCTGCTCCCGCGGATGCTGGCGCATGTGCGCGCGCAGGCGCCCGGCGTGCGTCTCGATGCGGCGCGAATCGACGGCAACACGGAACGCGCCCTGGAATCCGGCGAGGCGGATTTGGCGATCGGACATGTGCCCTGGCTTGGCGGAGGAATCTACCAGCAGCAGTTATATATGCAGGATTGGGTTTGCCTGACCAACCGCAGCCACCCGAGGCTGCGCGCGAAGCTCAGCCGAAAGCAATATTGCGCCGAGGGACATGTGGCGATCGCAGCCGGCACGGGCGCGCAGTTGCTTGAGCAGGCGCTGCTGCGCGAGCATATCGAGCGCGATGTCGTGCTCGAACTGCCGGGCTTTCTCGGCCTCGGATCGATCATCAAGACCACCGACCTCATCGCCACGCTGCCGCGCAATATCGGCGAGACGCTGGCGCGAGTCAACGACGTCGCCGTTCACCCCTGCCCTTTTCCCGTCGATCGATTTGCCGTGCGCCAGCACTGGCATGCGCGATACCACCACGAAGCAGGCAACCGCTGGCTGCGATCCGTCGTGGCGCAGCTATTCGGCAGCGCAAGCTGATTCGCGTGACGCCATGAAGACGCTTTCAGTGTGCGATTACAACAGTGCGGTTTCGATCCGACACGCTTGCGTATTAACAGCGAAATCACCACACCGATTTCACATTCGGGCGTCACACTTCGATGATTGATTCTTTATGTGCGCTTTCGTACAACAACGAGCTATTTTCCGCTGCGCACAATCGAGCGTCAACGCTGGTTTCCCGGTATCGTTATATCCATAGAGGAATCGCTAAACTATTAGTGCGCGATGACCCCACGGTCGCCAAGCCAAGCTGGGCGCGGCTTCCGGAGCTACCGATTATCTGGCTTTTTAAGTAATTTTTGCGTTGGACGATTTTTAAATTCGGTAATTCGTGACCGCATGCTTATTTAAAACCGTTCGTACTGGATAAATCGCTCAAGTCGGACTGCCGGCGTACCGATAACGCATTCACACAGAACGCAGTAATGAATTCGCAAGGCCGGATGCGGCGCTGCAAAAGCCATGAAACGTGGCTTGCGCCGCGGAATGGCTAGTAAGTAATCGTTGTCGACAAAGAGGAGAGCATCATGGACGCCAGACCGACGAAAATCCCGACCCCCGACAAAGTAAACAGTCCGGACCCGGACCCGGTCGCCGTCGAATTTCTCGCCACCGAGTTGCCCGAGCATGTTCGCGCGTTCTTCGACGAACAGCGCAACTCGACCGGCTCGAAATAGGCGGGCGCGCTGGATCGTCACGCCGTCGTCGTGAAAACGACGCCCGGTGCGCACGGCGCGCACGGACCTCACGGTCTCTTCATGGCAGAAGCCAGGCGAAGTCGCGCCTTATCCTTTTGACGGCAGCGGGGAGTCGTGCGGCAAGACTCGCCTATCCAGGATGAACTCTCACAGCGGTGCGTTATGCTGGCGCTTTTGCATCGAGCCCATGCGCAGCCGATCTCTGACTTCTCTTCTCGCTTCATCTCGCGTGCTCGCGGCGACTGGCGTCGCCGCCTTGCTCTTCACGTTGTCGGCGCCCGTTAGCGCCGATGGCGACGACACCGCCTTCACCAGTCTCATTGCTCTCGTCTCGCAACGGCTTGCGCTTGCCGAACCCGTCGCGCGCTGGAAGTGGGCGCGTCACGAAACGATCACCGATGAACCGCGCGAAGCCGCGCTCCTGAAGCAAGTCGAAGACAAAGCCAGCGCCGCGCAGGTCGATCCCGCGTTCGCGCGCCAGTTCTTTCGCGATCAGATCGATGCCAGCAAGGACGTGCAGAACGCGCTCTTCGCCAACTGGCGCGCGGCGAAGGCTGCGCCAGAAGGCACGCCGCCCGATCTCGCGCATGACACGCGCCCGAAGCTCGATCGCCTGACGCAGTCGCTCATGACCGCGCTCGCGCGCGTCGAACCGCTACGTCAAGCCGACGATTGTCCGCTGCGTCTTGCACAAAGCGTGGCGCGCTGGAAGCATTTGACGCGCTATGACTCGTCGATGAACGATCCGCTCTCGCACGCGTTGTCGCATGTGTGCGCGGCGGGCGGCGTGGGCGCGGTTGGCTAGCTGGTGACCCGATTCCCGACAGCTGCTGGCGCGCATTCGAGTGCGACGAACGCCAGTCCGCGCGCAAGGCGCTCGCCGAGGATGCGATAGGTAGCGAGTTCGAAAACGGGCGCCGAAGCAATCGCCGACAAGGCGCGCGCGTCGACGATACTCCGAGCCGAACCGAGATATTGCCATCGGTCGATGACATGCCAGACGCGTTCGGCCATCGCCGGATCGCGTTCTTCGATTGCGATTGGACCCGCATAGGGCCACGGCGCGCCACGCATGTCGCCGGTACGCGCCTTTGGCACGCGGTTATGCGCCGGCCGCAGTGCCGCCACCAGTTGCGCTTCGGCAAGCAACGCACCAATTTCTCCGCCGGTCGCGCGCCACTCGACGCGCCGCACGAGCGCGGACAAACGCAAATCCTTCGCGGAACGGCGTGGCCCGACCAGATGCGAACGCACACGTTGACGCAAGCGCACGCTTCGGCCGACATATAGCGGGGCATCGTCGTCGCCGCGAAAGACGTAGACGCCGCAGCCAACCGGTATGCGCTCGATCGTGTCTTCATCGATATGAGCCGCGATCTGAAAGCGCCGCGTCACGCGTTCGACGTGCGCGCTCAGTAAATCGGCCGCGTGCGAGCGATGCAGATGCTGCCAGAACTGCCAAAGCAGATCGGCATCGGCGAGTGCACGGTGACGCGCGGACGGCACGAGCGCGTGACGCTCGACGAGCGCATCGAGTCCGTGGCGGCTTTCGGCGGGATACACGGCGCGCGAAAGTTGCACGGTGCACAGCACATCCGGCGTGAAGCGCAGGTCGAGCCGCCGGAATTCGCCCTTCAGGAAACTGTGATCGAAGTGGGCGTTGTGCGCGATGAAAAGCCGCCCGTTCATGCGTTCGAGCAGGTCTTGCGCGAGCGCTTCGAAGGTGGGCGCGTCGCGCACCATGGCATCGGTGATGCCCGTCAATTGCTGGACGAAGCCAGGAATCGGCTTCTGCGGGTTGACGAGCGTGGTCCACTGCGACACGCCGTTTGGCCCGACCTCGACGATGCCGATCTCCGTGATGCGATCGATGCCGAACGTGCCGCCCGTCGTTTCGAGATCGACGAAGACGATGGGATCGGTGGGAAGCTTGAATTCGGCGGGTTGATCGAAATGCATTATCGGACGGCGGGAGATTGCGGGATTCGCGGGAGTAAGCAATGGGACGAGATTGCCCATTCTAACGCAGCGGGGTGACCGGGGCTTTGGTCGCCGAGCAGCCGCGGTAATCGGTAAGTAATTCTGGTCAAGGGAATATATTGTCGGTTTACGTGATTACCCGGATTTACGATTTACGACGCTTGAGTCGTCGCAATAAAAATTTTTTGCGGCGACAGCGTTAAACACGAATTTTGACACAATGGCGGATAACCCTGATTACTTATGGATTTTGGTGATGGTCGCTCAGTCAGCGTCCATACGCCGCCCGAGGCCGCTTCAGCTGGCCGTCAACCGGCGATGGACGCGCCGCGAGCTACCGCGATGGGGCGCATCCTGCGAATCTCCGGTCTCACAAGTCAGAGGTCGATAATCGTTATCGAGCCCGGAAGATAATACGGCGACCGCTGTTGCACATTAACTAATCTGTAATTCAGACCATCCCGATTACTGCTTTCCGTCATCGTTATTCCAAGCAACAGGCAGTGACGCATTAATTAAGTGGAAAATTACCGCGCCCGTAATCGATTTATTAAATCGTAAGTGTTTACTCGTCTTGCCCAATTCTCTGCAATTAAGGATTATGGAAACTAACTCGCAACCAGTTGTAAAGGAGGACGCGGTGATAATCCAATTCAAGCGTATTGCGCATTGGCTAAAACTGGCATTCGCTCCGACGATTGCGCCGGAGGCGTCATCGGCCGGCTTGCTCCAAATCGATCCTTCCTGGCACGGCGATCATTGGCAAAACCTGCTCGCATCGCCCATGGACGCCCGCCGCTACGTGATGGAGGATTGGGCAGTGCCGCTCGGCGCGGACGTCGTCGAGCGGGAAGAGGAGAAAGCCACGGCCTGATTGCGGCCCGTGAGTCCGCGAAGTTTCAAGCAAAAAAAAGCGCGACCCGAAGATCGCGCTGACAAAGTTTGGAGATCTTTTCCGTCAACGAAAAAGTCTGCTTCGGAAAGCAGAGCCCTCAGTATAGCCACGGCTGCAGCAATAATTACCCTCGAAAAAAGCAATCTTCTGTTTCACTTGGCTCAACAATCCGTATTTTCGGAAAGCGCCTGTTGCTTTGCGCCAACTTATATGTAGCGCTTGCGCAACGCGAGTTGGTTGACACTTCCGCCCTTACGACTTTATTCGCGCTTAAAGCGTTGTATTAAAAGAAGAATAAGCGGTTGATCGATCATTGCTGTTAGAAGAATGATTTATTGCGGAAATTGGAACGCCCCGCTTGTAACGCCGTCTTTACACTTCGTCTGGTCCGGAAACACATGTGTCTCTTCGTGACGCATGACTCCTCCGACAGCGCCTCTCGCAGCGCGCCGGAACGAGGTTTCCTCAAAGCCTGGGTCTAGGGCCCAATCTGCTCTCGGAGTTACAAAGATGAAAAAGACTCTCATCGTCGCAGCCCTCTCGGGTGTCTTCGCCACTGCAGCTCACGCCCAAAGCAGCGTCACGCTGTACGGCTTGATCGATGCAGGCATCACCTACACGAACAATCAGAACGGCCACAGCAACTTCAAGGAAACCAGCGGTTCGGTGAACGGCAGCCGTTGGGGCTTGCGCGGCGCCGAGGACCTCGGCGGCGGCCTGAAGGCAATCTTCACGTTGGAAAACGGCTTCAACATCGCTAACGGCACGCTGGGCCAGGGTGGCCGCGAATTCGGCCGTCAAGCGTACGTTGGTCTGTCGAGCGAACAGTTCGGCACGGTCACGCTCGGTCGTCAATATGACTCCGTGGTCGACTTCCTCGGGCCTCTGGCTCTGACGGGCACGCAATACGGCGGCACGCAGTTCGCCCACCCGTTCGACAACGACAACCTCGACAACACGTTCCGCGTGAACAACTCGGTCAAGTACACGAGCGCGAACTACGCCGGCTTCAAGCTTGGCGCGCAGTATGGCTTCTCGAACGAAGCAGGCGGCTTCTCGGACAACCGTCAATACAGCGTCGGCGCATCGTACAACTACGGCCCGTTGAACATCGCTGGCGCGTACATGCAACTGAACAACGCCGGTTCGCTGAACACCGGTGGCGCGATCAGCGGCGACAACCCGTTCGTGGCTGGCCGTCAACGCATCTTCGGCGGCGGCGTGAACTACGCTTTCGGCCCGGCAACGGTTGGCTTCGTGTTCACGCAGACGATGCTGGACAACGCAACGGCCATCAGCAACACGGGTTCGCAAGGCGCTGGCCTGGTTGGTCTGACGGACGGCCACGTTCGCTTCACGAACTACGAAGTCAACGGCCGTTACAACCTGACGCCGGCTTTGTCCCTCGCAGCGAACTACACGTACACCGACAGCCGCATCGATGGCGTGAAGCCGAAGTTCCACCAAGTCGACCTGCAAACGGCGTACGCGCTGTCCAAGCGTACGGACGTGTATCTGCAAGGCGAATACCAACACGTTTCGGATCTGGATGGCACGGGTCTGGGCGCGACGATCAACGGCGTAGGCGTTTCGTCGACGCCGAACCAAGTCTCGGCAACGGTTGGTCTGCGTCACCGCTTCTAAGCTGGACTGGTTTCATCAGTATGAAAAAGGCCGCTCTTCGGAGCGGCCTTTTTTCGTCCAACGTTCCGGGCACCGAAGCGCCTTCAAAACTTTTAGCGCGGATAGCGCACGTCGAGGATGTCGATCTGCTGCACGCCTGCGGGCGTATGCAACGGCACCGTATCGCCGATCTTCGCCTTGAGCAGCGCGCGCGCCACCGGCGAGATCCAACTCACGTGACCGACGTCCAGGTCGACCTCGTCCACGCCGACGATCGTTACCGTATGCACCTCGCCATCGTCGCCGGAATAGTCGACGGTCGCTCCGAAGAACACCTGGTCGACGTTCTCCTGCCTGCTGCTGTCCACCACTTCCGCGAGATCGAGACGCTTGCCGAGAAAGCGGATACGCCGGTCAATTTCTCGCAGCCGACGCTTGCCGTAGATGTAATCGCCATTCTCCGAGCGGTCGCCATTTGACGCCGCCCACGACACGAGCCTGACCACTTCGGGGCGCTCGGTATCGAGCAATTGCAACAGCTCGTCGCGCAGGCGCTTGTGGCCCGCTGGCGTGATGTAGTTCTTGGTCCCCGCCGGAATGTCCGGCTGACCGAGTTCGAGATCGTCGTCACTCTCGTCCGACTCTTTGACAAATGCCTTGTTCATCGCGCAGACCAAGTTCGAATTTCCGGGGCTTCTCCGCCCCCAAACCAACAACTTACCACGCGCGTTGAGCGTGGCGGACGCATCTAAAGCGATAATTTGGTCAATGCCCCTTCCTTTTTCAAACAGGCTTGGCTATAATTCCGCTTCTGCGTGCGGCTGTAGCTCAGTTGGATAGAGTACTTGGCTACGAACCAAGGGGTCGTGGGTTCGAATCCTGCCAGCCGCACCACTTAATTCGGGTTTCCCGCCTTCGGACGGAAAACAGCATCAAGCGCTTAACCAAAAGCGCATGTAATAAACAAGCAGTACCGTTTGAAGCAGTACCGTTTTGCGTGCGGCTGTAGCTCAGTTGGATAGAGTACTTGGCTACGAACCAAGGGGTCGTGGGTTCGAATCCTGCCAGCCGCACCACCTTTCGAAGGGCCTTCCACACGGAAGGCCCTTTTTGTTTGCCTCGTCGCTAGTTACTCTACTGCCGCGGCAACGAGCCAATATCACCAATACGCTCGTCCGGTATCGGCAAATCTTCAACCGATGCCATCGCGCTCGGCTCGCCAATCGCCTCGGCTCGTTCGCCCATCAGCATTTGCGAGCGATGCGGGAATTCGTCGTCCACGGTATCGCCGAACGAGTGGCGCACGAACGCGCGCAGAAGCGCCACGCGCAGCGACGGTCCGCGCCCTTCCATCGTGTCCGCGTCCTTGCCGAAGCTCACGCTGCAGACCACCTCGCCGCGTCCGTGATCGCTCATTTCGAGCCGGCACGCGCGCTCGAGAACGACCGAAGCGGCTTCCCACGAAGTCGATGGCAAGAAGCGACCATCCCAAGGCCGGCCGCGATCGTTGCCGCGAATGGAGAGCGTCTGTCCGCTGTCGGTGAAGTGGATTTCGCGAATGAAATCGTGCAGCCCGCGCGCTACCCAGTAGTCGAGTGCCTGGCCGTCAAGGTCGGATGTTTGCATGTGGCGCTTCTCCTGTAGTCGTACAGGCATGCACGCGATGTGCCCGCGCCGTGGATCAATAGTCGGCGCGTTCGCGGTCGATGCGCATGCCGCCTTCCTGATTGCGATGATGTGGCTCGTCGCTAGGCCGCTCGCGCGCGATACGCATGACGTCCGGATTGGTCCGCACACGCCGCATTACGTTGGCGAGATGCACGCGGTCGCTGACCTGGATGACGAAGCGCAGCATTTTGGCTTCCTGCGAGACGTCTTCATCCATGGCGATATGGACGATGTTGGCATCCGCCGACGTAATGTCCGCCGCGACGCGCGCAAAAACGCCCTTCGTGTTTCTGACGAGCACCTTCACCGCGACATCGAACAAACGTCCCGGCTGCGGCGCCCACGCGACGTCGATCCAGCGGCCTGGATCGCGCCGATGAATCCGCTGCGCCACGCGACATTCGGTCGTATGAATGGCCATGCCGAGCCCGATGCCGATATAGCCCATGATGTCGTCGCCGGGAATCGGCCGGCAGCACGCGGAAAGCTGCACCGACATGCCTTCCGTGCCCGTGATGACAACTGGCGGCGCCGTATTCGTATTGACGTGATCGCGCGGCGAGTGATCGTCGTCGTCGCGGCCGTTCATCAGCACTTCGATGCGCTTGGCCATGACCGCCGCCACGCGCCTTCCAAGACCGATATCCGCGAAAATCTCCTGACGCGTCTTGTTGCCCGTCCATTGCACGAGCTTTTCCCAGACTTCCGGCGTGACATCCGAAAGCGCCAGACCGTAGCCCTTGAGGCTTTGATCGACGAGACGTTCGCCCAGCTGCACGGACTCGTTCAGGCGCATTGTCTTCAGATAGTGACGAATGGCCGAGCGCGCCTTACCCGTGCGCACGAAGCCGAGCCACGCGGGATTCGGCTTGGAGTACGGCGCGGTAATGACTTCGACGATATCGCCGCTCTTCAACTCCGTGCGCAGCGGCAGCAATTCGTTGTTGATCTTCACCGCGACGCACTGATTGCCGAGGTCGCTGTGGATCGAATACGCGAAGTCGAGTGCGGTCGCGCCGCGCGGCAGCGGCATGATCTTCGACTTCGGCGTGAAAACGTAGACGGCGTCCGGGAACAGGTCGATCTTGACGTGTTCGAGGAACTCGCTCGAATCGCCTGCTTCGCTCTGAATGTCGAGCAGCGACTTGAGCCATTGATGCGCGCGCTTTTGCACGTCGTTGAGGTCGGCACCGCCGTTCTTGTACAGCCAGTGCGCCGCAACGCCCGCCTCGGCGATCTCGTGCATCTTGCGCGTGCGAATCTGGAACTCGATGGGCGCGCCGAACGGACCGACCAGCGTGGTATGCAACGACTGATAGCCATTGACCTTCGGAATGGCGATGTAGTCCTTGAACTTGCCCGGCACCGGCTTATAGAGCGCATGCAGCGCGCCGATGCACGTATAGCATTCGAGCGCGCTTTCCACGACCACGCGAAAACCGTAAACATCGAGCACTTGCGAGAACGACAACTGCTTGTCGCGCATCTTCTTGTAGATGCTGAAGATCGTCTTTTCGCGGCCGGTGACTTCGGCGCTGATCTTGGCGTCCGCGATGGTGCGCTGAACGGCTTCGAGAATCTTGCCGACCACTTCGCGCCGGTTGCCGCGCGCCGCCTTCACCGCTTTTTCGAGCGTGGCGTAACGGGTTGGATTGAAGTTCGCGAAGCTCAAATCCTGCAGCTCGCGATACGTATTGTTCAGACCCAGCCGATGCGCAATGGGCGCGTAGATGTCGAGCGTCTCGCGCGCGACGCGACGGCGCTTTTCCGAGGGCACCGCGCCGAGCGTGCGCATGTTGTGCAGCCGGTCCGACAACTTGACGAGGATGACGCGGACATCGCGCGCCATGGCCAGCAGCATCTTGCGGAAGTTTTCCGCCTGCGCTTCCTCGCGATTGCGAAATTCCATCTTGTCGAGCTTCGACAAGCCGTCGACCAGTTCGGCGACCTTCGCGCCGAAGCGCTCCGCGATCTCCGTCTTGGTGACGCCCTGATCCTCGATCACGTCATGCAGTAGCGCCGCCATGATTGATTGCGCGTCAAGCTTCCAGCCCGCGCAGATTTCCGCCACGGCGACCGGGTGCGTGATGTAGGGCTCGCCGCTTTGACGATACTGCCCGAGATGCGCTTCGTCGCTGAAATGGAAAGCCGACTTGACTTCCTTGATCTCTTCCGGCGAAAGATAGCCTGCAAGCGTGTTCGTCAGTTTCGCGATGGAAACGACGTCGTGCTTGCGCGGCTGTTCCGGCGTGGCGGTGGGCCCGAACAGATGGCGAAACGACTGTTCGAGGACCGCATCGATATATCTGCGCGCCGCTTGCGGCTTGTCCGCGTCGAGCACCGCATCCTGATCGATTTCGATGTCGGGTTCCACGGAGGCGGAGACGGGCAACGGTGCTTGACTCATGTTCGCCTCCGTGGGTAAGTGACGCGCAATGTCGTCCGGTTAGGAGAGTTGAAACGCCATGCAAAAAACAGCGCCCGTGATGAGGATCACACGGGCTGTTACGAAGGCGAAGGCAATTAAACCGGCACCTTCTTCAACATTTCGACGCCGACCTGGCCGGCCGCGATTTCGCGCAGCGCAACGACCGTAGGCTTGTCGCGGCTTTCGATCTTCGGCGTATGGCCTTGTGCGAGCTGACGCGCGCGATAGGTCGCTGCAAGCGCGAGCTCGAAGCGGTTAGGAATTTGTTTCAGGCAGTCTTCGACGGTGATGCGGGCCATGTTTGTTTCCTTCTCGATATGTACTTTATTCTACCTTATGTGACCGGCATGACCCGGCCACTACTTCGCGTCATTGCGCCTGCGCGGAGTGAATGCCGAGCTCCACGAATAGCTCCGTATGACGCGCGTATTGCGAGGTGAAGCGCAGCCGCGTCGCCTTGACGAGACACTGCAACTCGGCGAGCGCGCGATCGAAGTTCTCGTTGATCACGACATACTCCGCTTCCGATGCATGCGCCATCTCGCTGCCGGCTGCAAGCAGACGCCGCACGATCACTTTCTCCGAGTCCTGGCCGCGTTTTTTCAGACGGTCTTCGAGCGCGTCCAGCGAAGGCGGCAGAATGAAAATCTCGACCGCATTGCGGAACTGCTTCTTCACCTGCTGCGCACCCTGCCAGTCGATTTCGAGCAGCACGTCGTTGCCGTTGCGCATCTGATCCTCGATCCACACCTTCGAGGTCGCGTAGTAGTTGCCGTGCACTTCGGCGCTTTCGAGGAATTCGCCTGCCTTGTGGCGTTCCATGAATTCATCGACGGAAACGAAGTGATACTGCACGCCGTTGCTTTCCTTCGGGCGCGGGTCGCGCGTCGTATAGGAAACGGACAGGCGGATAGCTTCGTCCTGTGCAAGCAGCGCGTTCACGAGCGTGGACTTGCCCGCACCCGAAGGCGCGACGACCATGAACAGGTTGCCCGGATAAATGCCCGTGTAGTTGCTGTGCGAGCGGTGCGTGTTGTTCGGCATGATGTTGCGTCACTCCAGATTCTGTACTTGCTCGCGCATTTGTTCGATGAGCAGTTTCAGCGTCATCGATGCATCCGCGAGTTCCTTCGCCGCGGCCTTCGAGCCGAGCGTGTTTGCTTCGCGATTAAGCTCCTGCATCATGAAGTCGAGGCGCTTGCCGACCTTGCCGCCCTTTTGCAACACGTGGCGCGTTTCGGTCAGATGCGCGGTAAGGCGCTGCAATTCCTCGGCGATATCGATACGAATACCGTACATCGTCACTTCCTGGCGAATGCGCTCGGCAATTTCCTCGCGCGGCACGCTCGTCGATGTGGCGCCGTCGTTCGTCGCAATGCCGAGCGCGTCTTGCAAGCGTTCGACGATCTTCTGCTGATGCTTCGCGATCAATTCCGGCACGAGCGGCGTGATGCGCGCGACGATGGCTTCCATCTCCGTCACGTTGTTGATGAGCACCGCGCCCAGCGCCGCGCCTTCACGCGCGCGCACGTCGATGAGATCGGCGATTGCCTGCTTGCCGCACGCGAGCACGGCTTCGCGCAACGTGTCTTGCGACACCGAGCTCTCCTTCAGCACGCCAGGCCAGCGCAGAATTTCGCCAGTGCGCATGCGTTCGGAGTCGCGAAACACGTCGAGCACGGCGCGTTCGAGCGCGGCGAGTTGCGTGAGCGCTTCACGATTGAGCGCGCCTGCGTTGGCCGTCTGCTCCACGCGATTCAGATTGATGCGGATATCCACCTTGCCGCGCGAAAGCTTGCTCATCAGCATTTCGCGCAATTGCGGCTCGCTTGCGCGCACGTCTTCGGGCATGCGGAAGTTCAGATCGAGGAAGCGCGAATTCACCGTGCGCAATTCCACCGATACACCGACGCCCGAACCGCCCGCGCCATTGGGTCCCGCGCCATCCGCGACGACTTCGCGGGTCGCGCTGGCATAGCCTGTCATGCTGTAGATCATGGTACGTCTCGCGATGTGAGCCTTCGTTGCGAAGGCCGTTTCGATACGAGCGCCCGGCGCGCTTGAGGGTGCGCTTCGGTGGCACGCGTATGGCCGCCGGGCGAGGAACCCGCATTATCCCATTTTTACTGCCGCGCCCGCCGATATGACGCCTCGCGGCGCTTGCCGCGCGCGGCAACGCCGGCTTTGGATTAACGATAAAATCGCGCACACGCCGCGCTTTCGCGTTATTCCCGCGTCTTTATCGAGCGCCGGCACTTTCATTACGCGTTCAACTCCACTCTGGCCCATCCATGACCGACTCTCCCCTGCTGAAACCTTCCGTTCCGCGTCCGGGCGGCCGCCGCGCGAATCAATTGCGCGACGTGCGCATCACGCGGCACTACACGAAGCATGCGGAAGGCTCGGTGCTCGTCGAGTTCGGCGATACCAAGGTCATCTGCACGGCGAGTATCGCCGAGCGCGTCCCGGAATTCCTGCGCGGGCGCGACCAAGGCTGGCTCACCGCCGAATACGGCATGCTGCCGCGCGCCACGCATACGCGCAACGACCGCGAAGCCGCGCGCGGCAAGCAGACCGGCCGCACGCAGGAGATCCAGCGGTTGATCGGCCGCGCGCTGCGCTCCGTATTCGATCTGAACGCGCTCGGTCCGCGCACGCTGAATATCGACTGCGATGTCATCCAGGCCGACGGCGGCACGCGCACGGCGAGCATCACGGGCGCGTTCGTCGCCGCGCATGATGCCGTCACGAAGCTCGTCGCGAATGGCCGTATCGCGCAATCGCCGATCAAGGATTTCGTCGCGGCCATTTCCGTCGGCATCTATCAGGGCGCGCCCGTGCTCGACCTCGACTACGAGGAAGACTCGCAGTGCGACACCGACATGAACGTCGTGATGACGGGCGCGGGCGGTTTCGTCGAAGTTCAGGGCACGGCGGAAGGCGCACCATTTTCGCGCGACGAAATGAACGCGCTGCTCGACCTCGCGGACAGCGGCATAAAAGGCCTGATCGCGAAGCAGAAAGCTGCACTGGGGATAGAAGGTGTCTGATACGGCAACACTCGGACGCGTGGTGCTCGCGTCGAACAACGCGGGCAAGCTGCGCGAATTCGCATCGCTGCTGGATGCGGCGGGAATCGAATTGATCGCGCAGGGCGAACTCGGCGTGCCGGAAGCCGAAGAGCCGCACGCCACTTTCGTCGAAAACGCGCTGGCCAAGGCGCGCCACGCCGCGACGCTCACCGGCCTGCCCGCTTTGGCCGATGACTCCGGCCTTTGCGTACGCGCGCTGAACGGCGCGCCCGGCGTGTATTCGGCGCGTTTCGCCTCGATGCACGGCGGCGTGAAAAGCGATGCGGCCAACAACGCGCACCTCGTCTCCGAACTCTCCGACAAAGCCGACCGCCGCGCCTATTACTTCTGCGTGCTCGTGCTCGTGCGTCACGCGAACGATCCGGAACCGCTCATCGCCGAAGGCCGCTGGCACGGAGAAGTCATCGACACGCCGCGCGGCGCACATGGCTTCGGCTACGATCCGCACTTCTTTTTGCCGACGCTCAACGCGACGGCTGCCGAACTCGATCCGGCACGCAAGAACGCGCTTTCGCATCGGGCGCTGGCGCTGCGTGAACTGCTGCAACGTCTCAAGGAACTTGCGTGAGTTCCGGTCCGAAGACAATCAATGTCGTGCAGGCATTCACGTCACCGGGCAGCATCCGGCTCAAGTCGTTGCCGCCGCTCGCGCTTTACGTGCATTTCCCGTGGTGCGTGCGCAAGTGTCCGTATTGCGATTTCAACTCGCACGAGTGGAACGGCGATGCGTTCCCCGAGGACCGTTATCTCGACGCCTTGCGTGCCGATCTCGAAAGCGCGCTGCCGCTCGTGTGGGGACGGCAGGTACACACCATTTTCATCGGCGGCGGCACGCCGAGCCTTTTGTCCGCGAAAGGTCTCGACCGGCTGCTTTCGGACGCGCGCGCCTTGTTGCCCATCGACGCCGACGCCGAGATCACGCTCGAAGCCAATCCCGGCACATTCGAAGCCGCGAAGTTCGCGCAGTTTCGCGCGAGCGGCGTGAACCGCTTGTCGATCGGCATTCAGAGTTTCGACGAAACGCATCTTAAGGCGCTCGGCCGCATTCACGATGCAACGCAGGCGCGCAAAGCCGTGGAAATCGCGTCGAAGCACTTCGACAATTTCAATCTCGACCTGATGTTCGCGTTGCCGAAGCAGACGCTCGACGAATGCCGCCGCGATATCGACACCGCGATCGGCTTTGCGCCGCCGCATTTGTCGCTGTATCACCTGACCATGGAGCCGAACACGCTCTTCGCGAAATACCCGCCCACGCTGCCCGACGACGATGCCGCCGCCGACATGCAGGACTGGATTCACGAACGCACGCGCGATGCCGGCTACGAGCATTACGAAGTATCGGCGTATGCGAAGCCGCATCGGCAAAGCAAACATAACCTGAATTACTGGCGTTTCGGCGATTACCTTGGAATCGGCGCGGGCGCGCATACCAAGCTCTCGTTTCCGCAAAAAATCTTGCGGCAGGCGCGCTTCAAGCATCCGGCGACATTCATGGACCAGGCGCTTTCGCCCGGCCAGAGCGCGATTCAGGAAGAGCGCGAAGTCGGACCGCGCGATCTGCCGTTCGAATTCATGCTCAACACGCTGCGTCTGGTCGAAGGCTTTCCGGTGCATTCGTTCATCGAGCGCACGGGCTTGTCGATGTCGGCTATCGAACCCGCGCTCGTCGAAGCGGAGAAGCGCGGACTCATCACGCGCGACTTCGAACGCATTGCGCCGACCGAGCTCGGCCAGCGCTTTCTCAACGATCTACAGGAGCTGTTCTTGAAGGATTCGCAAAATTGAGCGCGCCCACGTTGGGATCGGACTCGGTGATGCGGCATCGTCCGTTTGCGCTTTTCTGGAGCGCGCGGGTGATGTCGTCGGTGGCATTTCAGATGATGTCGGTGGCGATCGGATGGCAGGTTTATTCGATCACGCATAGCGCGTTCGCGCTCGGGCTCGTCGGACTCGCGCAGTTCCTGCCGATGTTCGTGCTCACGCTCGTCGTCGGCCATGTGGCCGATCGTTACGACAGGCGCACGATCGCTTGGGTTTGTCAGGGCATCGAGGGCGTCGCGGCGCTCTGTCTGTGCGCGGGCGCGTGGCATGGCTGGCAAAGCGTTGCGCCCATTTACGCGATCGCGGCGATCACGGGCGCGGCGCGCGCGTTCGAATCGCCATCGATGGCGGCGTTGCTGCCCAATCTCGTCCAGCGTTCGCAATTGCAGCACGCGACGGCGTGGTCCACCTCGGCAAATCAGACGGCGCAGATTCTCGGCCCGGCGATGGGCGGCCTCCTCTACGGCCTCGGCGCGTTGACGGTGTATGGCGCGGTAGCCGTCGCGTTTCTCGGCGCGGCGTTTGCCGTGGCGGCGATCAGGATCGATGAAGCTGTCCGCATGCGCGCGCCGCTGTCGTTCGAGGCGCTGTTTTCGGGCATCGCTTTCATCCGCAAGAAGCCGGTGATCCTTGGCGCGTTGTCGCTCGATTTGTTCGCGGTGCTGCTCGGCGGCGCGACCGCCCTCTTGCCGGTGTTCGCGCGCGACATCCTGCATACCGGACCTTGGGGCTTGGGTGTCTTGCGCGCGGCGCCGGCCGTGGGTGCGCTTACCGGCTCGATCTGGCTCGCGCATTTTCCGTTGCGGCAGCGTGCGGGCACGGCGCTTTTCGGTGGCGTGATTGCGTTCGGCATTGCGACGATCGTGTTCGGCTTGTCGCGCAACATTTATTTGTCGCTGGTGGCGCTCGCGGCGCTGGGCGCGTCGGATGTGATCAGCGTGGTCGTGCGCATGTCGCTCGTGCAGTTGCAGACGCCCGATGAGATGCGCGGACGCGTCGGCGCGATCAATTCATTGTTCATCGGGACGTCGAATCAGCTCGGCGAATTCGAATCGGGGATGACGGCGGGCTTGTTCGGCGCGGTGCCGGCGGTGCTGATCGGCGGACTCGGAACGATCGCCGTGGCGCTTCTATGGATGCAACTATTTCCCGCCTTGAAAGCGACGCGCTCGCTCGAAGGCTGATGGTTCCGAAGCGCGTTTGAGTGCGCTACAATACGCGCCTTGCTGGAGGTGTGGCCGAGCGGTTTAAGGCACCGGTCTTGAAAACCGGCGAAGGAGTGATCCTTCCGTGAGTTCGAATCTCACCGCCTCCGCCACCCCGCCTATTTTCTCTCGTCTCGTTTCGTCGCGCTTGATCGCGCAAACCCCCATTCAGTAAGCCTCTCAGCCCGATACTCCTACGTCCGAGCGTCTCGTCTCATTGCGTTTCGACGCGTTCAGTTGTAAATTTTATGGTGGATGGGATGGTGGAGGGCTGATGGTGGAGGCGTTGGTGGATAGATTGCTCCCGCGCTTCCTGGTACTCACCGCCCGTGGGAACCTTGACGAGCGCCAATGCCAAAAAAAGCGAAGGAACTTGGACCGCTGGCGGTCAGCAGACTGAAAAAAACCGGCCGCTACGCTGTGGGCGGCGTCACTGGCTTGTACCTGTACGTTTCGGACACTGGGGCAGGCTACTGGGTGCTCCGTGTCGTTGTCGCCGGCAAGCGTCGTGAAATCGGCATCGAGGCCTACTCTCAGAAGGGTATGGGCGTCGCCGAGGCGCGCGAAAGAGCCCTTGCCCTTCGAGAGGACATCAAGCGCGGCATTGACCCTGTGATGCAGAGGAAGGAAGCGGCGAGCCAGCTGCGCGCGGGCCAGGCATTGGAAATGACCTTCGAGAAAACGGCGGAGCGTTACATCGCGGCGAAGGAAGTCGAGTGGCACAACTCCAAGCACGGCGCGCAGTGGACATACACCCTCGCCGAATACGCTCATCCAGTCATCGGCAAGATGCAGGTCCGCCACGTGACGCGCTCTCATGTCCTCGAGATCCTGGAACCGATCTGGCAAGAGAAGACAGAGACGGCGAGCCGTCTGCGCGGCCGGATCGAGGCCATTCTCGACTATGCGCGCGTCAAAGGCTTCCGGGATGAAGGCGGCAACCCGGCCGCCTGGCGGGGCAACCTTGACAAGCTCCTGAGCGCCCCGAAGAAGACGAAGCGCGTACGCAATCACCCCGCCCTGCCGATCGTGCAGATGGGCGCATTCATGAAGACTCTGCGCGCTATCGAAGGCGTCAGCGCCCGCTGCCTGGAGTTCTCGATATTGACCGCCGCGCGGTCTGGCGAAGCGCGGGCCGCCGACTGGCGCGAGATCGACCTCGAAAAGGGCATCTGGTCCGTGCCCACCGAGAAGATGAAGGCGCGAAAGGAGCACCGTGTGCCGCTGCCCGCGGCTGCCGTGCGGCTCCTGAAGGCGATAGAACGCCAGGACGATGTCCATCTCGTCTTTCCAAGCCCACGGGCAAACCGCGCGCTTTCGGACATGTCTCTGCTCGCCATCATGCGCCGGCAAGGACTGGATGCGACGCCGCACGGCTTCCGCTCGACGTTCCGGGACTGGGCGAGCGAGTACACCAACTATCCACGCGAGCTGGCCGAGGTGGCGTTGGCGCACATCAAGGGCGACGCGACTGAGGCGGCCTACTGGCGCTCCGACGTGCTGCAGAAGCGCCGCCGGCTGATGGAAGACTGGGCTACGTTCTGCGACCAGGTCATCGAACTGGGCGCCGTCCTGCCCATGAATGAACCGGCGTGAAGGTTTGCCGCGCCTAGCCCGACGGGGCGAAAACCGGGTGCCCTACCCGGCTGGCACGGCTCCCAGATAGGGCTTTGCTATAGGGCGAGCTATGTTTGAAATCATTGGGGAGTTCGACGACCCGTACGATCGTCGGGCCGCAGATCTTGGGCTAAGCGGTTTCGTTGAGAACGCGAGGACGTGGTGTTCGCCGCGTTGGCATGGATACGCGGGCACTGCGAGCATAAGCGCGATCTTTGCGCTTTCGAAAGTGGTGGAAACGGTTGAGGATCGTTGGAATTCCTTGGGCCAACAAGAAGCAGCGGAGCACGGCTGGCCCTACACGCCAGAGCATGGATCGGCTTCCCTGCTGCTATCCCAGCTCAAGGAAAACGATTTGGACGAGTTGCCGCCTCCATTTAAAGGCTGCACTGACGCATCGACCCCCTTCCTTCAACAGCCTGCCGTCTTGATGATGCTGGCCGCACAGGCACTATCGGAGATAGACCGTGCTGGAGCATGCCTGCGAAAAGGCGAAGTCACGGCAGCGCTTAATCATCTATCCAATTCGAGTAACAGCATCTCAATCGCGAGTCAGTCGGCCGGACGGCAGTATGCCGCGCAAAAGGCTCGCGAAGCCGCTCGGGAAGCACTGCTTGAGCGTTCGTCAAATGGGGGGCTTGCCCGCGCAGAGCGTTACCAGCCGATCAAGGATTGGCTCCGTGATCAACTCGCTGCCGGCAAGTGGAACGGCAAGTCAGCTCGACAAGCGGCAAAGGCCCTTGAGGCCGGCGCACTAGAGATGAACCGTCGACACGAATGCAAGCTGAGTGAAGACAGAGCATTTACGACCATCTATGAATGGATCCTTGATCTACGGAGAGACAAGTCTGCCTAATACGCTTGCGTGGCACGCGTATACGAAGAGCGACCATATGGTTACGTCCGCTCGGCGCGCGGCTATCTCAGCAGGTCATTGATTATTAAAGTCGTCTCGACCAGTGCAATCCCGCACTATTTCGAGTCGATACGATGACCAACACTGAAGTCCGGAACTTCGATAGCCTGCCCGCCGCGGCAGGCGTCAGGGTTCAAACCGTCGCTGCTCTCTGCTCCTGTAGCGTCTCTGCCGTCTGGAACCGTTCCAAGCGCGGCGACCTCCCGAAACCCCGCAACATCGGCGGCCACGCATTGTGGAACGTTGGTGAGCTGCGTGCGGTCCTGCTCGGAGAGTCCGCATGACAGATAAGAAAATAGCTGGCTCAAAGGCCAGTCAATCAAACAACCCAATTAGAGATGCTAGATCGGAGCGCTTACAGGCGCCATCGGTTAGGTACGATTTTGCGAACAACTTGACGGACGGCGAATTGCTCGACTATCCTCCGGGAACGGTGCTCAAAACACCATGTCTAGCGGTCAAGCCACCCCGTCAGTCTGTGGCTTTTGTTTCGTCTATTGGTTTTGCTCCAATGGGCGGGAGTGCGGCTAATAAAAGACCCGCAAGGGGAATATGCCCGCCGTCTAGACACGGTTTTGAGCTCCTGCCCGCCCGTCTCAAATACGGGTCCATAGTCTCGTCTAGGAGCAAAGCCATGCATGGCAATACCCTCGCTCGTCCCGAGCAAACTGCCCTTCCGCTGCAAATCCAAATTATCAACCGCGCCCTACGCGACGCCGCGCTTGCGCCCTCCGCAAACGACGCGCTCGACTGCTGCGCCGAAGCGTTGCTGCATCTCGCTGAACTCGCCCGCGCCGAGGTGCGTCATGACTAACGTCA
>NZ_JALQDB010000006.1:0-245745 GCF_023631465.1 Caballeronia sp. GAWG1-1 | reverse complement strand
TTTCTCCGGCCAAAGCCGGCGAGCATAGCTCGCGTGGTTGATGTCATGCGCAACGCCAGTCCTGTCGTCCGGTCCGTACGGTCACGTTCCCGAAACGGCCGGTCACGTTGCCGAAATCGTCGGTCACGATCCCGAAACGGCCGGTCACCTTCGTCCGAAATACGCAGCATTCTGCTGAGTAACTTCGTCCATCTGGCTAACCGCCCGCGCAACCTGATCGATACCGGCGCTCTGCACCTCAGAAGCAGCCGCGATTTCGCCCATGATGTCCCTCACCCGTTGCACCGCCCCGATGATCTCGTTCATTGTGTTGCCCGCCTGATGCACGAGTGTCGATCCAGCATTCACCGACGTTACCGACGAGTTAATCAATTCCTTGATTTCCCTAGCTGCAGCAAAGGACCGCTGAGCGAGCGAACGCACCTCGCCCGCGACGACAGCAAAGTCGCGTCCTTCTTCGCCCGCCCTCGCGGCCTCGACAGCTGCATTGAGCGCCAGGATATTCGTTTGAAAGGCAATATCCTCGATCATGGAGATGATGTCCGCGATTCGTGCCGAGCTGCGGCTAATGTCACCCATCGGTCCTACCACCTGAGTGACGACCTGGTTACCCTTATTCGCAATTTCAGACGCGCTCTTCGCCAGTACCGTAGCTTGGCGCGCATTGTCAGCGTTGTGCCGGACGGTGCCCGTCAACTGTTCCATACTGGAAGCGGTTTCTTGTAGCGCAGACGCCTGTTCTTCCGTGCGCGACGAGAGATCCGTGTTACCCGCTGCGATTTCCTTGCTCGCCGAGGCGATCGATTCCGAACCTGCTCTCACGGGACGTACCGTTTTGATGAAGCTTTCCTGCATACGGGCGACACCTTGAAGCAATTGCCCCATCTCGTCGCTCGAACGCGTGCTGATTGTACGTCGAAGGTCGCCGGCTGCGATCGCGTCGAAGTGTTCTAGCGCCTCTGCAAGCCGTGCTCCAATTGCACGGCGCAGTGTCACGTATGTCGTGAGCGCCGCGCACAATGAGATGATGATAATGAGGCGGAGCACCGCATAATTCGAGCGGGCATCGGTCAAACCGCGCTCCGCACTGTCCGCCTGGAACTTGCCTAGCGCGTCATCTGCTTGCGAGAGCTTGCCGTAAGCGACCTGCAGCTGGTTCGCATGATCGACCATTGCGGCCCGATCATCGGCTTCGACGACTTTCGCGAATTGCGCGAGCGCGTCGGCATATGACGCACGCGCACGCTTAATATCCTCAACGAGTCGAATCTCATCGGCGTCGTGAGGTAGCGCAAGATACTTTTGCCACCAGGATTCCGATGTCGCATAGAGCATCTTTGCGCGCTCCAGCACCGCATTCGCTTCCGGCGTGCCTGACATCAACGCGGAGCGGTCCAGGGCCAGACGCTCGCGCGGAATAGATTTCCGCGTTTGCAACGTTAGTCGCACTCGGCATCTGATCGGTTGCGGTACCTTCGAGCGCCCGGTTCGAATAGCTCATCCCGGTCAGCCCAAGAACGCCGATTATGAGCAACAGTGCGGCCAAGAAGGCCATCGCAAGCGCAACACGGCCTCTAATCGAAAATACTTCTGCGCAATATGTTTCATTTCCCCATTATAAGAATTGTGGGTATCGTCGGCGGCGTCTCCAGCCTAGCCGTTTCTACGGAAGGGTCGTCTTTCCACTGAAAAAGAATCCGTCTGTCACGAGTCGAAATAACGGCAGGTCTTTGCGCAAAAATTCAGTCGTGGACGTGCGCTCGCGGGAAATACTTGACTGCGGACGCTGGTGGACGGTCGTATTGTGCACAAGGTCCTCCGGCATCCGCCTTTACTATGGCGTACGCTTTTGGCGAGCGCCCTGAACGGCCCCTCCCACCGAACCGTATAGACAACATCCTCTATAACCGGGCCTTACTTATTCGATTGTTTGATGACACCACCCTCGCTGCCCTCGACAGCTCTGTGCTATCCGGAGATTGCGATGCCGATCAAAGTTGTTTGTGCTGGCGGCCATTTAATTAGCGCGTTAGGCACCGAGGCAGCCGTCCGGCGATGCGCCGGGATCGCGATCGCCTCTACAACGCACTGTCCAGAAACCTTGTCGAAGCTTGCCTACGACTGCGATGTGATCGTTTCAGATCTTCAAAGCGTATCTTCTTGGCAAAACGCCGATGGCGAACCACTGCTTACGCGCATACGAGCAGGTCATATCAACGTGGGCTTGGTGCTGCATTCCTGCATCAAAAATCCGGCTTACCTAGCGACGCTGTCGGCCATGAAGGCTGTTCACGCCCTTCTCGACGGCGACGATGTCGGCAAGCACTTGCAGGCCGCCATTAATGCAGCGCATATTCGTCAGAAATTCGTTTCCTCCACGGTCGCCGAGTATGCGGCGAACTGCCCAGACGCGGCCAGTGTTACCAGCCCCTCACCGCCTGTGAGATCGACGTACTGAAAGCCACCTTGGCGGGTCAATCACTCAAGGAAATCGCTTTGACACGCCACCGATCGAAACAAACCATCTGCACCCACAGGACGAACGCCATGCTCAAATTGGGCGTTGCGACAACTGCGGAGCTATTTCGGCTGTTCTCTGAGGAAGATGTGTGCGTCCTCCATGACCGAACATTGCAATTCGCATCGCCATGAGATCTGACCGTCTAGTCCGCACGGGATCGAGTAAGTGATTTCGAACTAGCTCGATGTTACTCTGAAGCGTCCTGCGTCCGCTCGCAAAACGAGCAACAGGCTCCCGACTACGACAGCCGCTTGCCTGGCTCACGGCCTAGCTGCGATCCAAAAGGCAAAATGAAGAGCGCCCTTGTCGCCAAAGCTCGAGTGGCTAACCGCACGCGTTCATAACAAGCTTTCATCCCCGACCTCTCGCAGCATTGCCTCCCCACAAGTTCGAAAAGCCAGTCGCAAATACATGAAAGCGGCGGGAGCAGTGTTGCCGATAAGGATAGAGCGGCGTGACCGGCATGGGTGCGGCCAGATAATCCGACAGGACCTTAACAAGTTCTCCGGCACGAACGTGAGCATCGACGTTAATAAGACATTTGATCGCGTGAAAGCAGACGCTCAATTGACACTGAGCCTGCGATATAGCTGAGAAGGACATCTGCAGCCACGATAACGCTCCTTGACTTTTCTGTTGCGACATTATCGTATGTTCGCCGGACGCGAAATAACAGGGCAAGAACTGGATGGCATTGAATCCGTCGAAGTCGCATCATGAGTCCATCCACTCACGGAGCACAAACTCATGAAAGCGCCTCACGTTGTCGCTGAACCTCATATCCTTTACCTAGGCACGCCGGTTGTCCTGGTTAGCACCGTCAATGAAAACGGTACAGACAATCTCGCGCCTATATCTTCCGTATTTTGGTTAGGGTGGAGAGGTGTGCTTGGTATCGCTTCTGGATCGCAGACCGCACGCAACCTTGTCCGTACCGGCGAATGTGTGCTGAATCTTCCTTCAGTCAAAGAGGCGGGCGCTGTTGATCGCATCGCCCGCACCACAGGCGTCTATCCGGTTCCTGAATTCAGGCGCGCAATGGGCTACGTCTATGAACTCGACAAACTTGGCCGCGCTGGATTGACGAGGGTGGCTTCCGATACGGTTGCGGCGGCGCGCGCGCTCGAATGTCCGATTCAACTTGAATCTGCTGTTTCGGCAGTCCACGGCATTGGCGAAGATAGCGATCAATTGCGCGGCTTCATCAGCTTGATCGAGGTGCGGATCCAACGCGTTCACGTCCATCCTGATTTGCTGGTGGAAGGTCATGCCAATCGGATCGATCCGGACAAGTGGTCGCCGTTGATCATGAACTTTCAAAAGTTTTATGGTCTCAGCGGCCAAGTGCATCCGTCCCGACTCGCGGATATACCAGAACAAGCGTACGAGGCACTTGCCAAGACGTGATGCGAAGAATTCTCATGTCGTTGTCTTGTATCTTGAACCGGACCGACGAGCAACCTGAGCTTCGCATTGGCAAAATCTAAGCGGCAAGCTGATGCTCATAATACGGTCGGTCCCGATCATCAAGAATGGTGTACAACGCCTCTAGATTCGATACATCGGGCTTCAACCAGGCTTGGACGTTTTCCGCTTTGATCGGGACAATGCAGCGATCGTGACCAGCCGCTTCAACTTCGGGCGGTGGTTCATCCGTGATCGCAGCAAATGAGAGTAAATCGGGCTCGTCGCGTGACGTCCATCGCGACCAAAGGCACGCAACGAGCATCAACTGGCCGTTGTTGGGACGAAATTCCAAAACAACGTTCTCGTTCTTTTCATGCGCTTCCAGGAGAGTGCCTTCCATCTTGGCCTTGCTGACGTTCTCATAGAAAACGTCGACCAGGATGATGCCGTGCGTATGGCCGAAGCAGGGCTTCCAGAAACCTTCCAAATTATCTCGCCGCGCGTTGTATGTCCCAGGGAAGCGTCGATCGTAATTTGTGGGCTTGCCCGCGATACGACATTGATAGCGCATCGGCTTCACGACGTACTGCCCGTTTTCGATGATCAGCACTGGTGCATAGTAGCCAGGAAAGATGCGCGAGTCGCGATCCTTGGGTGTCGTGCGATGTAGATCATCAAGCCGGCGCAACGCAGAATCGATCTTGTCGGTGGCGATGCGGCGGCTATTTGTCGCCGCCGCGGTTACTTTGGTGTCCAACGCACGCTCGGCATCAGCGAGGCGCGCGCGCTGCTTGAATAGCTCTTGTTCGAGCGTATTCGCCTGCCCCGTGTTGAAACGATCGATGAATTCTTTGATCTGCCGTTCGTCGTCGTTCTCAGGATGAAGAAACGAGTCGTCCATCGCCTTTGGGATCTTGACTTTGCTGCCTTCGGCGTGTTCCCAGAACAGGCGCGCAAACTCACGAATGTCCATCTGCGCGCCGAACATTTTGACGTAGCATCGATAGTCCGCCTGAATCTGCGCCGAGTAGCACACTGCCGCCTCCAATTTGTTCTCGTTGGTGCCGCTCGCTTATGGTTCAGCTTAGCGTGCCCGTTGCCTCGCGGCATAGCTTCATCATCTTCTGGACGACCGTGCTCGCATGGTTCAATCCCATGTCGCCAGTAAATAACACCTGCACATCCGATTGACGAAGAGCAATGCCCGCTCCCTTCAGATCGCGCCGGGCAATTCTAAGGGCCAGTTGGCCGATGCGGACGCGCTCGAGCCAATCCATTGAAACAAAGTTGCGCTTAAGCCAAATGCGGCCGCTTTCCACAACGTGATCTATCCGCCACTCCTGCGTCAGCGCATGCGAAGCGGCGAGCGTTGCCACCAGAAAGCACAGGAGGTCGGCCCGGGCGCCGGTCAGTTCGTCAATTTTAGGTAGCTTCATTCCGCTCCTTGCGTGTTCCCAACGTACTAGCCGCCTTCCTCGGCTCCCTTCTTCAATCACCGAAGTCAGCTGTCTTGATTGCTTACTTCCATTTAGTTGCGGTCGCGTCCGGTACTTTCAACGACGTGGAACGACTGTCGTTCTTTGCAGCGCAGCCCGTTCCAACATACGACCCTTCGCTTCTTGGACAGTAGCTCCGATTGCTGCGATCAGCCGTCCAGCGGCTGAACTCGTCGGGCACTCCGGTCCGACCGTTCGTTCGCGCGAAGACGCGTGGCTCGTCTGCATTGCAGCGCGCGACGGCTACGTCAATCGTCGCCATAGTTTTGACGCAACTTGGCGACGCAGTCGGCAATCTCGGGCGTTGGGTGTCTCGGAGCAAGCATAGGCGTCGACTTTTTCTTCGGCTAGATAAAAAGGTGCAAATCACTGCTTCTATTTCTACGCTACACTCGATACTGTACATCCATACAGTATTTTCGCACTCTCAAATTGTGCTATGGCCGCCTTGCCTCAACACATCGAGTTGATTCACCCGGCGCTCTGGCGCGGATCTCAGCTCGCGCGTGCCGATGGTAAGACCATCGACACCGGCTACGCGGCCCTGTCGGCGGAGCTGCCCGGTGGCGGATGGCCGATTGGCGCACTGGTTGAGTTGCTGGTGCAACAGCCGGGGATCGGGGAGATGCGCTTGCTCAAGCCCGCGCTCGTCGCCGCGAGCAAGCGGCCGGTCGCGCTTCTGCAGGCACCGCACGTCCCGAACAGCCTGGCGTTCGCCTATCTGGGCGTGCCGCTGGACAAACTGATGATGCTGCGCGCGCCCAAGACAGCGGATGCGCTCTGGTGCGCCGAACGCGTGCTCAATGCTCGAAGTTGCGGCGCCCTGCTCTTCTGGCAACAGCACATCCGGTCGGAAGCGTTACGACGATTGCATCTAGCGGCACAGGCGACCGAGACCCTCCTGATTCTGGTTCGACCGCTTGCCGCCGCCCAGGATTCGTCGCCAGCGGCCTTACGGCTCGGTGTGCGACCCGCCGACGGCGGCCTCGCCGTCGATGTCATCAAGCGACGAGGCCCAACCCGAACCGATCAACTGTCCATCCACCTGCAACCATCTCCGATTCTGCTCAGTCCTCATGGCCGTGTTCGTCGCCATCTTCCTGCCCCGGCTTTCGCTGGAGGTGTTCCGACCGAGGTACTCGCCTCCGACTGAACACGGCTGCGTGGTGCTCGAACGCGACGAGGTCATCGTGCTTGACCAGGCGGCGAGAGAGGCAGGAGTTATGGTGGGGATGAAGCGCGGCGGGGTCACGACGCTTGCAGTAGATGCGTTGATGTACGACCGCAGTCCAACACGCGAGATCGATGTGCAACGCGAAGTCGCTTTCGCGCTATTGCGCTTTTCGCCTCAGGTGGCGGTTCGAGAAGAGGAAACGATTCTGGTCGATGTAACCGCCAGTCTTCGCCTCTTCGGGGGCATCCGACACGTGTGCCGAGAGATCCGGAAGGTGGTCAACGCGATTGGTGTGACCGCGCGCATGGGCGTCGCGCCCACGGGGCAAGGTGCGTGGCTGCTTGCCAAGCGTGGCCGACGGCGGGTGCTCAAGATGGGTTCGCTCGAACGCTATCTCGGGCAGTTACCTTTCATGGTCGTACCCGAAGTCCGGTCATTCTCCGAATGGTTCAACGGCCTCGGTTGCCGGGTGCTCAACGATGTTCGCCGCCTGCCGCGTGCAGGTCTTAAAAAGAGGTGCGGTGTGGACTTACTGGATTCGCTAGACCGCGCCTATGGCCTGTCGCCGGAATTTTATGAGTGGCTGGAACTGCCGCCTGCCTTTAATGCGCGTACGGAGCTGCCCGATCGCGTCGAGCATGCGGAAGCGGTGCTGTTCTCAGCGCGGCGCCTGATCGTGCAGCTTTGCGGATGGTTGAGCGGGCAGCAGCTGGCGCTCACGCAAGCGACGATTACGCTCGAGCACGAACGGGGGCGACAGGCGATCGAGCCAACGACGATCGACATCGCGCTGGCCGAACCCACCTGGTACGAAGAGCATCTTGTTCGGCTGCTGAAGGAGCGGCTCGGGCGCATCCAGCTCGAAGCCGCTGTGATTGCTGTGCGCTTGACCGCGTCAAAAGTGGAACCCGCCGAGCCACCCAGCGATTCGCTGTTCCCCGATTCAGGCGGCTCGGCCCAGGACCACAACCGATTGATCGAACTGCTTGTCGCGCGCCTGGGCGCCGAGAACGTCCTGCGGCCGGCACCGACCTCGGATCATCGGCCCGAGCATGCGAATCAATGGGTGCCCGTGCAGGCAACAACCAAGGCATGCCCTCCTCCTGCTGACCTACCGCGACCAACGTGGTTGCTCGACTCACCCGTGCGGCTGATGATCAAGAATCATCGGCCGTTTTACGGCTCGCCTTTGAAGCTTGTGTCGACGGGCGAGCGCATCGAGGCCGGCTGGTATGACGGCCAACTGGTGACGCGCGACTACTATGTCGCGGAAGCGACCGATAAAAACTGTTACTGGATCTACCGTGAACGACCGAGCGTGAAGACCGAAGAGGTTCGCTGGTTCCTTCACGGCCTGTTCGGATAATAGGTGGTGTGGCCGTGGATCTTTTCTCGTCAACGCTTCCTGACTATGCGGAGCTTTTCGCGTTCACGAATTGCTCGTTTCTGCACGGCGCATCGCATGGCGAAGAGCTCGTGCTGCGCGCATCGCAACTCGGTTACTCGGGCCTCGCAATCACCGATGAGTGTTCGCTCGCCGGCGTCGTGCGCGCGCACGTCCAGGCCAAAGATGAAAAGCTACCGCTGATCATCGGCTCGTATTTCCGCCTCGTGCAAGCAGACAAGAGCCCGGCATTTGGTCTCATCCTGCTCGCGCAGAATCGCAATGGCTATGGAAATCTGTCCGAGCTGATCACGCTCGGCCGCATGCGCGCAACGAAGGGCTCGTACATGCTCACGCCGCATGATCTGTCGAAGCCCGATCAGGCCTTTGCACATCTGCGCGGTATGCCCGATTGCTTGGCAATCCTCGTGCCGGATTTTCCGGCAAAGGAAGACGCGTTGTCTGCGCAGATCGAATGGTTAAGCGAGACCTTTCCCGCGCGTGCATGGGTGGGTCTCATCCTGCATCAGCGCGCGATGGATGATATTCATCGCGGCAGCGTGGAGTATTTCGCCGAACAACACCGCGTGCCGGTCGTGGCGATTGGCAACGTGGTGATGCACCTTCGCTCCCGCAAGCCGCTGCAGGACACGATGACGGCGATCCGCGTTGGCAAGCCCGTTGCCGAATGCGGTTACGATCTCGCGCCTAACGCAGAGCAACACCTTCGATCACGGCTGCGCATCGCGAACCTCTATCCAGCGCATGCGATCGCTCAAACACTGAACATCTTTGAGCGCTGTACGTTTTCGCTGGACGAACTGCGCTGCGAGTATCCCGATGAACTCGTGCCCGAAGGTTTTACGCATGAAGCGTATCTGCGACAGGAGACGTACATCGGCGCGCACAAGCGGTTTCCGGCGGGCATTCCGCATGAAGTGCAGAAGCAGATTGAATACGAATTGCAACTGGTCGGCGAGATGCGGTACGAGGCGTATTTCCTCACGGTCTATGACATCGTGCGCTTCGCACGCAGCCAGCACATTCTGTGTCAGGGACGCGGGTCCGCAGCCAACAGTGCGGTGTGTTACTGCCTGGGCGTGACCGAAGTCGATCCGTCGCGCGGCAATATGCTGTTCGAGCGCTTTATCTCGAAGGAACGTGGCGAGCCGCCGGATATCGATGTGGACTTCGAGCATCAGCGGCGCGAGGAAGTCATCCAGTACATCTACTGCAAATACGGACGGGATCGTGCAGCCATTGCAGCAGCGGTGTCCACGTACCGGCCACGCGGCGCGTTGCGCGAGACCGGCAAGGCGCTCGGCATTGATCCGCAGATCGTCGTCAAGGTGGCGAAGAGCCATCAATGGTTCGATCACTCGCAAGACCTGCTGCGTCGATTCGAAGAGACCGGACTCGATCCGGAAAACCCGCTCATCCGAATGTGGGCGAAGTTGGCCGCGCAAATTCTAAATTTCCCGCGTCACCTGTCGCAGCATTCAGGCGGCTTCGTCATCAGTCGCGGCAAGCTCACGCGGCTTGTGCCCGTCGAGAACGCAGCGATGGCGGATCGTAGCGCCATTCAATGGGACAAGGATGATCTCGAAGCACTTGGGCTCTTGAAGATTGACGTGCTTGCGCTCGGCATGCTGTCGGCCATTCGCCGCACGCTCGATATCGTTTCCGAACAGCGCGGCGAGCGATTCGAGATGCAGGACATTCCTCCAGAAGACCCGGTGACCTACGAGATGATCTCGCAGGCCGACACCGTTGGCGTGTTTCAGATCGAATCGCGTGCGCAGATGAGCATGCTGCCGCGCATGCAGCCGCGGACGTTCTACGATCTCGTGATCGAAGTCGCGATCGTGCGACCGGGACCAATCCAGGGTGGTGCTGTGCATCCCTATCTGCGAAGGCGGCAAAAAATCGAGCCCGTTTCGTATCCAAGCCCGGAACTAGAGATCGCACTGGGTCGCACGCTTGGCGTGCCGATCTTTCAGGAGCAAGTGATGCAGGTCGCCATACTCGCGGCAGGCTTCACGCCAGGCGAAGCCGATCAGCTTCGCCGCGCGATGGCGGCATGGAAACGCAAGGGCGGACTGGAAAAGTACTATGACCGCATCGTCAATGGGATGAAAGAGCGCGGCTACGACCAGTCATTCGCGGAAGCGATTTTCGAGCAGATCAAGGGTTTCGGCGAGTACGGTTTTCCGGAAAGTCACGCGGCGAGTTTTGCGCTGCTGGTGTATGCAAGCAGCTGGCTCAAGTGCCACGAACCGGCGGCCTTTCTTGCGGCGATGCTCAACTCGCAGCCGATGGGTTTCTATTCGCCTTCTCAGCTCGTGCAAGATGCAAAGCGTCATGGCGTCAAAGTCGCGTCGATCGATGTCACGATCAGCGGCTGGGATTCGGTCCTTGAGCGTCAGCATGATGACTTACAGCCGATTGTTCGGCTCGGACTTTCGCTGTTGAAGGGGATGCGCGACGGCGCCGCCGAGCGCATCGAGAACGCTCGAGCGGTGAGAGCCTTCGGGAGTGTGAGCGACATGGCGCGCCGAGCGCAACTTGATCGCCACGATTTGCAAGTGCTGGCGGCAGCCAACGCTCTTCAATCGCTCGCAGGAAACCGACGCGAGGCGCTCTGGCAGTCAGCCGCTGCCGTGCCCGACCGAGACCTTCTTTCTGATAGTCGAGTCGACGATGAGATACCGGAACTTGGCGCACCTTCTGAAGCGCAAGATATCGTCAGCGACTACAACTCGACCGGGCTGACGCTTGGTAGACACCCATTGTCGCTTTTGCGTCCCACACTTCTCGAGCAGCGTCTAATGCCGGCCTCAACGCTACGCACATTCCGGAACGGACGGCTAGCTAGCGGTTGCGGTCTTGTCACCGTACGGCAACGACCGGGGACGGCTAAGGGCGTGATGTTCGTCACGCTCGAAGATGAAACGGGCAACGTGAACGTGATCATTTGGCCATCGCTACTCGAGAAACAGCGGAAAGAAGCTTTAGGCGCTGCGCTGTTGGCTGTGTACGGTACTTGGCAATGTCAGGGAGAAGTCCGACATCTGATCGCTCAGCGGCTCGTAGATATGTCGCATCTTTTGGGCGGTCTCGTCGCCGTCAGCCGAAACTTCTGTTGATCCTGAAGTTTGTCTTTTAACTCAAGCTGACCTCATTTCGATCGAGGCTTGGCTCATACCGGCGTCATCAAACGCCTCACAGCTGAGGCAACGTAGCGAATGATTCGATTTTGCTGTTAGTTCCATGGTTTGCCCGATTTGCTGTCAACAAAATTTTGTCACCTGCGATCGGTTTGAAGAGGTTCGCGCTTCGCGCAAAGATTATTCTTCGACTTTTACGTTATCTGTGCAGCTCAGGCGAGCGCGAACCTGAATATTTGCGCCAAAGGTTGTTCGGTCTTTCACGTCTGTTTCGAGTGAAGTTCAAGTTTCTTTGTACCTGGTCGTAAATGATGAGAAGCGGCAAATCATGACACCGTTAGCAACCCTGCAAGGTAGGGTCGGCTGCAGCCAATCGCACTAACCTTTTTCAACGCATCTACGAAAACAGAAACGGCGACCTGGAAAGGTCGCCCGAGCTGTACGGCAAAATGACCCGAATTGCCTTATTGTCAAAACGCTTTCTGACTTCTATCCCGGCTCACCTGAGCGGACGGGTTCGCGTTGAGCAGGTCGATACACTTGCCAACCTCGGCGGCGCAATTGGCTGTGTGGGCGTGCTTGCGGCATTTGGTCTGTTCGCGTCGTTCTGGCGTTCCGCTCCTCACTTCTACCTACTGGCTTTTCTTTCCACATTCGTAGTCATCTATGCGGCGGCTTTCCGGCGCAGCGTAATTTGGAGGCGCCAGCCCAGGCCTCACGACATGCCGCTACGCGCCTATCGAATGCGCAATTTGCATGTCGGAATCATTGGCCTGTTGTGGTCCACGATGCCCGTGTGCCTAGCCCCACACGCTGACGCCAATCAGATTCTCCTGATCGTCTACGTTAGCTCCGGCTTAATCGCTTCGTCTGTTGTAATCGCGCCGACGCTGCTAGCTGCGTTCTTGATCTCCGTACCGGTGATGCTCGGCACCATCGTGGCGATGTTGATGACCCGCGGATCCGCTGGGCCCGTGCTTGCCGCCTTGGTAGTCGTTTATTCCTCGCTTATTTTCATCAGTACGCTCCATAGCCATCGAAGCTTTATTCAGCGCACCGTTGGAAAAATGGAATTCGAAGAGCAACGTGAAGTCGTCGGCCTGTTGCTGCGTGAGTTTGAGCAAGAATCTAGCGACTGGCTCTGGCGGACAGATGCATCAAATCGGCTGGAGCACATATCCGAACGCATGATCCGGGTGTTCGGCGCGGTGGAGGGCGATTTGCGCGGCAAAGACTTCGTCTCCTTGATTTTCAAGCTCACAGACCCGGCAGCGGCAGCCTCGGCGGTAACTCGGCTGAGCGAGGCATTATGCGCACGAGACTCATTTCGCGACCTCCTTGTGCCGCTTACCATCCAGGGACGGCATTGCTGGTGGCACATTACCGGCAAGCCAATGTTCAGCAAAGATGGCACTTTCCGAGGCTACCGAGGCGTGGGCAGTGATGTAACCGCAGCCAAGCAGTCCCAAGCCCAAATCGCGCACATGGCAAGCCATGACAGTCTGACCGGCCTGCCAAATCGTTTTGCTTTCCACGAAGCGCTTGCCGCCGCTTTCGCTGGCCCTTCGCACCCCTTTGCGCTGCTGTGGGCGGACCTTGATCAGTTCAAAGACGTAAACGACACGTTAGGGCATGCAGCCGGCGACACCTTGTTAATGGAAGTAGCTAAAAGGCTTGTTGCATGCGTTAGCTCGGGAGATTTGGTAGCGCGGCTTGGTGGCGACGAATTCGTCATCTTGCTCAGCGGGGCGGATTCCGATTCCGCTGACACGCTTGCCGGGCGGATCATCGCGACAGTGAGTGAACCCTATCACGTAGACGGTATGCGCGTGGGCATCGGAGTTAGCATCGGTATAAGCGTTGCACCGGCTGACGCAGCTGCTTCAGATGAGCTATTCAAGAACGCAGACCTTGCGCTTTACCGGGCAAAATCAGATGGGCGCGGAACGTGGCGCTTCTATGAGGCGGACATGGATGTTCGCGCGCAAGAGCGGCGTGCTTTGCAGCGCGACTTACGGCTTGCATTGGAGCGCCGGCAATTCCATTTGATGTTCCAGCCGATCGTCGATTTGTCCCTCGCTCGCGTAGGCACTGCTGAGGCGCTGTTACGCTGGACTCATTCGGAACGTGGCCTTGTGTCGCCAGACAGTTTTATCCGACTTGCAGAGGAGACAGGCTTAATCGTGCAGATCGGTGAATGGGTGATCAGGCAAGCTTGTCTGGAAGCGGCGCACTGGCCCGGACATACGTGTGTGGCGGTCAACCTCTCGCCGGTACAGTTCAGAGATACATCGTTGTCGTCAATCGTTGACTCGGCACTCTCCGACAGCGGCTTACCTCCGGAAAGGCTTGTCCTTGAAATCACGGAATCTGTGTTCTTGGATGCCGACGACGGTGTGCTAGACACCCTACACGCTCTTCGCGAGCGCGGCGTGAGTTTTGCCCTAGACGACTTTGGTACTGGATATTCGTCTCTTAGCTACCTTCGCAGCTTTCCATTTGATAAGGTAAAAATCGACAAATCTTTCGTTCGAGACATCGCTCATCACGACAGCAATTTGGCCATCGTAAGAGCGATCACTGGTATGGCGAACAGTCTCGGCATGACAGTGATCGCGGAAGGAGTTGAAACTGAAGAAGAATTGATAGTCTTGAGACTGGAGGGCTGCATGCATATACAAGGCTACCTCTTTAGCCGCCCACTGTCCGCCTCTGCCATCGGCCCGTATGTCCGCATGGTAGCCGCCTCTGGTATTCACGGAGGTGAAGCGCAATCGACGCAGGAAGCACTCAACTTGCAAACCCAGTAGGCACTGCGCCGATGACGACTTAGTGTCGTTGCTTGGCCTGAAAGTGCGGCTCACCCCTAGCGCAATGCAAGGCCGTAGATTTGGTGACGACGATGTTGGCACCCTTCAACTTAATTCTCTCTCTACGCGAAGTGGTGCAGCGGCGAAAGGCTGGCGAGAATAGTTCGACAGCGAAGAACGAACTTCAAATCAACTGTCATTCGTTGTTTTTTGGCACTTGGCTTATGAGGTTGGTCGCACCTTAGCTAAGCTGATCTCTTGATGAAGGTCTAGCTGGCACTCGATGCTGTAGGTCTCTCGGTTCCGAGAGACACAGTTGCTAGGAAGTCCGTTACCATTTTCGTGAATCGATGATTTACTCGCGAAATCGACGCATGCTTGCTGCACGGCACTTCTAATAAATTAGGTTCGCTACCTTTCTAGAGAGCTTGCAGCATGAAAACTAGCGACGAGATCGCGCTTGCGCTACATGACTGCGCCCTCCTTCCGCTGCTCGACGTGTCGATTTAGACCAAGCCAACGATGCCGTTTCAGTGATTATCTTCGCAAAGATGGCTAAGGTGGTCGGGATCGTCGAATGGTGTTTGTCTGTCGATCCAGCAGAACTCAAGCCTCTAGAAGCGAAAAGATCATCAGTGAAGGGCCAAGTTGGCAAGGCCTTTAAGGCTGCGCGATTTATAATCGCCGACGTCAGCTTCCGGTACCAGATCGATGATGGCCATAAATATTTTAAATGCCTACGATGGCGGTTAGCATTCGTCGTAAGCGGCTGGCTCGCGCCGAGGACGATCGCGCATTTGGAACTTCAATTGCATCTGCTCGCGTAGCAGAGGGCCACTCACATCATTGGTTTGCTTAAGGCGTTGCGTCATGACATGCCAAGAGATCCAAGTCGTTTGGACGAGCGAACCGTGACGTTGTAGACATGACGAATCCGCACCTTTTGGGAAGCGATCGAAAACCCAAACCCTCAGACGCTGTTAGTCGGCTGAGGAGCGCGCGAAGCTAGCCGTCGTGTCGCCTAACACCGGCCTATTACTTCGATCAGATCGGGAGCTGTGACAGGTTTAGGCAGGTAACCGTCGAACGAACTGGTTTCGACGTCGTCACGAAAGTTTGGATGTCCAGTCACCGCGACGATACAGGCGTCGTGCGACGCACCAGCGGAACGAATATAGTCGCACAACGTACGACCGTCGATGTCGGGAAGGCCAATATCCATGAACACGGTGTCATAGCGCGTCCCGCCAGTCATGCGCAATGCCTCGCCGCCCGAGTGTGCAACCTCTGCACGATGCCCGAGTGATGTGGCGAGTTCCGCAAACGCATGGGCCACATTCTCATCATCTTCAACGAATAGGAACAGCATCTCTGCCTCAACTGCATCTGAATCTAATTCGTCACGTTTAACTAAGTGTGACCGCCCCCACTGCTTGCGCAGTCAGCGTCCGCCACGGTTGACGTCCCTAAACCCCAAATCAATTCTTGCGACTCACATCATCGACTACGATATCTAGCTGAGCTAAATCGACGGGCTTCGAGAAATGCGCATCGAACCCGGCGGTCAACGCTGCCCGCTTGTCTCGTATGCTGCCATAGCCCGTCACAGCGACCACATATATGTTGGAGCCCGATGGCAGGGCGCGAAGTTTCCGAACAAGTGCATACCCGTCGATCTCCGGCAGACCAATGTCGCTCAGCAGAATGTCTGGCGCCCGCTCTTTTACCATCTCGATAGCATCACGCGCACAATAGGCGGTGCGCACCGTGTGCCCCGACATCTGGTAGTAGATCGCCAAGGCATCGGCGGTATCCACACTGTCATCGACAACGATGATGTCGAGTACCTTTGTAGATAGCGCTTCACGCTCCTTCTCATTGATATCGGCAATCGGGATGGCTTGCTTTAGGGTAAGCAAAAATTCGCTTCCGTGTCCCACCCCATCGCTACGCGCATGGAGCGAGCCGCCGTGCCACTCCGCCAACCGTCGGGCAAGGGGTAGCCCCAACCCCATGCCGCCACGTGTGCGGTCAAGCGACCGATCGCTTTGGCCGAAGACTTGAAAGATTTCGCCCATGTCCGAGGCGTCTATCCCGATACCGGTGTCGGTGACGCGAACCGTTACTGTTTCACCGTTACCTTCGACGTGTATATCCACAAGGCCGTGTTCGGGGGTGTACTTCGCAGCATTCATCAAGAGATTGGCAATAATGAGGGGACACTGGACGCGGTCCGCCATCACCCAGGGGCGGTCGATCGAAGAGCGCGTAACGCGATGTTGTTGCTGACCTAGTATTCCTTCCGTCATTTCGAGCGCCTGGTCGACAAGATCGTCTATTGCAACCGGCTCCAGCTTTAATTCGATGGCGCCAAGCGAAACCATCGAAGCAGATAGGAGGTGCTCGACAATTTGGCCCATATGCCGGACGTGCCGGCCGATAAGCTTTTTTGCCCAACTCCTCTGCTGTGTTGAGAGTTCACTTCGCCCGAGCACCTGCACGGCCGTCAAAATCGGCGACATCGGGGCACGCAGTTCATGCGCAAGCATTGCCAAGAACTGATCGCGGCTGCGCCGAGCGTCTTCGATTGTTACCTCGATTTGTAGAGTCTTTTGCAGGAGCAAGACGACTTGCTCGCCAAGCATTTGCAGCATTTCCATGTCATGAGCCGCCACCTCACGCGACACGCGATCCTTGATACACAGCGTGCCGAGCGGCAAGCCTTCGGGCGATCTCAGTACGAATGCCATGTAAAACACGGTTCCTTCATCGTCGGCGCATTCCGGATGCGCACGAATATCGTCGTCGCGTGTGGCGTCAAAAACCACCACGTCGTCGCCGTTAAGGAGCGCCAGCGCACAGAGCGATTCGGCATGGGCGACCGCTTTGCGCGCGCTACCCCAAGCAGACTTGCACCAGGTACGCGCGCCGTCGACAAAATTTATGAAAACTTGTGATACTCGAAGCGCATGCGCGGTCAGGCGGGTCAGAGCGTCAAAGTGCGGGTCGACAGGTGTGTCGAGAATGCGTAAGTTTTCCAGTGCGCTCAGGCGGGTGGGGTCAAAAAGCAGATTCATAAGGGAATTCCACGAGTGTTTCACTAATAGCAACGTCTGTTCCTATGTGAAAGGCGTCTTTTGCTGCTTGTTATGTGCGATCTTCAGAGGGAATTTCCCAGCGCTACAATGAAGGCCACGTCAACAGGCCGACAGCGCGTCGCGCTGCAAAGGAAGGGAGTGTCATGGGCGACCAAGTGCCGCGGACCATTCTGCTAGTCGAGGACAACGTGAACGATATCGAGCTAACGCTAATGGCCCTGGAGCGGGCTGGCGTCGAGAATCCGGTACACGTGGTCCGCGACGGGGCGCAAGCCATTGACTATCTTCAACGGCGAAGCGATTGGGCAGACCGCCCCGACGTGCATCCCGCAGTCATTTTGCTCGACAAGAAGCTGCCAAAGGTGGACGGTCATGAAGTGCTGGCCGCTATCAAATCCGACAATCGCCTCAAACACATCCCGATCGTGATGTTGACCTCTTCCCGCGAAGAAACGGACTTGCTCAAAAGCTACGATCTGGGCGTCAACGCATACGTCGTCAAACCGGTCGAGTTTCACGTTTTCATGGATGCGATTCGGGATATCGGCACCTTCTGGATTGTTCTCAACGAAGGTAAGCCGCGTTAGAACAATGCCTGATACATTCAGCCCACCGCGCTACGCTTCGCGCGGTAGGCTGACGAGGAACGTCGTGCCGTACCCTTCCCCGTCACTTTGCACCTCGATGGTTCCATGATGACGTTCAACCAACGTCTTGACGAGCCAAAGGCCGAGCCCAAGGCCGCTGACGCGACCGGACGACTTCGGACGAATCTGCTCGAAGCGATCAAAGATCGTGGTAATGGCCTCCGGCGCAATCCCGCAACCAGTGTCGCGCACAGTGACAATTGCCTGCATGCCTACATGGGACACCGAGACCTCGATCTTTCCGGCATCACAGAATTTGATGGCGTTTGTAACGAGATTCCAGACGATCTGCTTAAGACGAGCTGCGTCGCCCTGTACTAAGCTTGGCTCGAGCTGCAGACAAGTCACATCCAAACCTTTATGCTCGGCCTGCGGACGAAGGTCGTTGATCACATCGCTCACGAGCGTGTCGAGAGCCACTCGAGCGAACTGAATCGACAGCTTGCCTGAAACGATCGCGCCGCTGTCGAGCAGATCATCGACCATTAGCGAAAGTTGCTTCGCATTTCGTTGAATCGTATCAGTAGCGCGGGACAGCCCGATCTTGTCGCCTGAACGGCTGAGCAGCTCCGTCCAGTTGATGATCACGCCAATCGGTGAACGGAGTTCGTGCGACACCGCAGTCAAAAAATGATCCATCGCTCGGGCGTTTTCCTCGCTGCGCTCGCGTGCCGCCCGCTCGCTCCCTGCAATGCGCTGCTGCTCCAGCTCCTTCTCCTTTCGAACACTTATATCCAGTGTGAAGCCGAGCATGTGGGTTGGATAACCGTTCTCGTCATAGCGCGCGCGGCCACCCGCTAGGACCCAACGCGTTGTGCCCGCCCGTCCCGGCACGCGGTACTCGACCTCATAATCACGATGCTCGGCGATCGATGCGATCAGTTCGGCACGTATCCGTCGTCGATCCCCGCGATGGATTAATTCCGCAAACAAGCGCTTTTCGCTGAGTTCTTCTTCAACTGCGATGCCCATGTTTAGCTTGCACTGATCGGTGCACACGACCGCACCGGTCGCAATGTCGCGCTGCCATGCACCGACCTTGGCGAACGTCAATACCTCGGAAAGCTGCTCGCGACTCTCTCTCAGTTGCTTTTCTTTCTCCACCGCAACGATCTGGCGAAGCTGAGCCTGGGAGCGCAGCCGCGCCTTATCTCGCTGTTCTACCTCGCGTTCTTGAACCCGGGACGTGACATCGCTCACTCGCAAAACGTAGTAGCGTCCAGCATCCGCGGGCAGATCTATAATGCTTGCCTTCAGTTTCCAGAAGCGTTGTACGAGCCCGTCTGATTCCGTTGGCCAGTCGGCATGGAAATAAACTGACGACCGAGTCTGACCAGGCTTGAGATCGGTCAGCACGGACTCGATACAGTCCACTCGCGCTGCCGATTGTGCGGCGTCGCCGTGCTGATTGATCTCGAAGATGGAAATGCCGAGCAGCGCGTCCTCGGTCTGCCCGGTAAGGTGCAGATAGGACTGGTTAACGAAGACGATCCGGTGGTTAATGTCCATTACGACATACGCATCCACCAGCAGCGCGAACAAAGTGGCTGGATCGGGCAAAGCAGCGGTGCCAAAAGTTTTGATAAGTTGATCCATAAAAGTATCGAGAACCGTGGCGACGACGTGGGGATGACGTTCTTGCCTGAGTGTTCAAAGCAGCCCGCGCACCTTGAAAGATCTTCTGTCACCTTAATGTCCGACTGGCCCAATAATTTTCCGATTCGCAAGAATCACTCGAAACTAGTTTTCTATCGTACGCATGCTGCCTTTTTACCCTCAGAATTCTTACACAAGAGACTTCCTGGCGAGCGACGATATGATTCGGGCGCGGCGTAGGTGCCTAAAATGTGGTGGTGCGTCCCTATTAAACCAACGGCTGGCACGTAGAGTTTTCGCGCAACTCCTTGCCGACAGTGCTGATCGTCAGTGATCAGCCAACTGCGTTACGCATGACGATGCTAGCTCGACCAGACTTAGCGGTAAAGGTGCTCCCGGCCCGATAGGTCGCTTAAATCAGAGTAGTGGCGACCGCGCGGCGACTATGTCATACGTTCGGAATTTCCCCGGGAAGACTCAGGCCATCACGAGTCGTCGACCAAGTGAGCGCGTACACCCTCACCAAGACGTCGGCGCATTACCAATTGCGAAGGCTTCAGATGGTGAGACATGTAGGAAGCCAGGGTAGGGGGTATCTGATATCTGGAGGCCTCTCACGCGGACACAGACCGTCCTCTCACGTGCAGAAAAAATCCCCTTTTAACAAAAAATGTTAAAGCCTTTAACATGTCCCCAATTTGCTGGACTTCTTTACTGACGGGGCTTTGAGCCAATTCGGCACATGTTAAAGGGATGTTAAAGTGATGTTAAAGATGTTAAAGCTGGGGAGGCGGTGGGAGAAGGTAAGCGGCGAATCAAATTTCCATTTTTGTGGGCCATGGCGACTGCATTAATTGGAAGTCGGGCATTGCCGAGAGCTTCATAAAGATCGCTTCTACTTGCCTCCAAAACCTCAACTACAGCGTCAGACATCTCGCGCAAAGGCGCCTGTCTGACGTACTCGGCGGCCGTGAGCATCACTTGCGCCCTCCAATGAGACGATTGCGTAATTGACGAGCGCGCGCAGCATTGCGATCTCTTGATTTCGATCGATGGTTTATCCGAGCAATTGGGCGAAAGGATTACCCCCTTTCTTCTCACCGCCGCCCGCCACCTTCGAGCGATCGGCAGGCGACAAGCCGAACTTTCCGAGCATCGCATCCAAGCGGGCCAGCTTAGCAGCGGTGAATTTGCCCAATCGACGCGCGAAATCGGCAAGCAAACGCGCTGCGAACTGAACCGTAACGCGGTCGGAACTGATTAGAACGTCACGTGGCGCGCCGTGCGCGATGTCGTTCCATGCGGCGAGCTCGGCGCCGGAAAAGTGCGCGGGATGATCTCCCAGTGGTTTGGTAACATGGGGCTCCTCACGTCGCCGACTCGGATTCCGCCTGTAAAAGCCGCGCATCTTCAAGACCTTGGCTGGCGTGCATGCGCGCGCCATGGCTGCCTACCTACAATGCGGGCAATGTTGCGCTCGATTAACCCATTGAGCTGCCGCTCGCGCGAGCACATTTTTCAGTTTCTTTTGCCGAAATTTTATGCAAATTCATCAAAATCAAAACGCACTTCTTAAAGTAATCAGAGATTTACGAGTAGCGAGCCATACTAGATTTTGTGGATGTAAAAATTCGGCGGAACGGTCGGTCCCGGGCCGATTCGCTCTAGACTTTTTCACCCCCCTCCCCAAGGCGTAATTTAGTACGCCCACCGCAACTTGAACGCAGCGCGTGCCTCTTTGGAAACTTCGCGCGAATTCTTGAAAGTAGGCACGAAGGCTCGATCCGTAGCTTGGCAAGTGTCGAGCTAATTTCCAAAGTCGGCCCTCAGTGGCCTATCGATATCGCCGTCCAGTTCGGCCAACGGAGACCCCGCCTGTCCTCACTGAATGGCCGTTGTTCGGTAAGCTTATTGCCACCGGCACTGCCGCAAGCCGGCCATGAGCCGCCGTTGAGCGACTCAGAAATCGCGCCATTCAAACGGCCGCTCCGCTCAGTTCGCTGACTCTGATGCCCCGGCGATGCTCGTGAAACCAGACGATGAACGACCGAGGGGGCCCGTCGGCTGACAAATGACCGGAGTAATTCGGAAAGCGACGAACGGGTCGCGATCCGCTGACCGGCAAAGAAAGGGTCGGCAGTACTCGCTGCCGACTGGCCGCTTTCGAGCTACGAGTTTGAAGGGCGGACGGACGCAACCTCGACCCCAAGTCGTCCTTCAGGTCACCAGGCAAGCAGCGGCCGCTCACGACTTCGTATTAGACGCCTGACCGCGCATGTCGTCTGCTGCCTGTCAGCCTGCGAGGACATACACTAGAGCCTCTGTCAGGCAGTGGGAATCTGTACGATGGTCGCACTCAAGGCTCCGCAACCATAGGTCCTACAGTCGGCTCATCAACGACTCCTCGTTTCACATTGTCACGACGATGCGTCCTTTGAAGCCACCCGCGGCGAATTGGTGAGCCTGGTCAATCACGCTATCTATCGGCATCGTTCGTGCGATTTGTGTCAGCTTTCTTCGGTCCACCTGCGAAGCAAGCCGTGCCCAAGCCTGTTCCCGACGCTCCATCGGACACATAACCGAGTTGACTCCCACTAGACATACGGCACGTAGGATAAAAGGCGCGACGGTCATCGCAAGGTCCATCCCCTGTGCGAGTCCACAAGCCGCGACGGCGCCCCCGTACTGCGTTTGCGCACATGCATTCGCGAGCGTGTGTGATCCGACGCTATCGATAACACCAGCCCATCGTTCCTTTTGCAGCGGCTTCCCAGGCGCCGACAACGCCGCCCGGTCGATCAGAGACGACGCGCCTAGCGCTTCGAGGAACGTGCGCTCACCCGTTTTGCCCGTCGAGGCCACCACCGTGTATCCCATCGAGCTCAACAGCGATATGGCAAACGTGCCGACGCCGCCTGTTGCGCCGGTCACCAAGATCTCGCCGTCGGCAGGCCGCACGCCCTGCTCCTCGAGTGCCATGCAGCACAGCATGGCGGTATAGCCCGCGGTGCCGATGGACATGCAGTCGACCATGGAGAAAGTATCCGGGACGCGTTGTAGCCACGCGCCGGGCAGGCGCGCTTTCTCGGCAAGACAGCCCCAACGGGTCTCGCCGAGCCCCCAGCCGTTGATAAAGACCAAGTCGCCGGTCCTCCAGCGCGGATCGGCCGACTCCATGACCTCGCCCGCCCCGTCGATACCCGCGACCATCGGCCATTTGCGCACGACCGGCGCGCGGTTCGCGATGGCCAGTCCGTCCTTGTAGTTGAGCGTCGAGTGTCTGATGCGCACGATAACGTCGCCCTCGGCGAGCGAATTGTCGTCGAGCGCGCTGTCCTCCAGCGCGGCGAGCGTCGCGGTGAAGCCCGCGCTTTCATCTTTATGCAGATAGACGGCTTTGAATGACATGGGATTTCTCGTGAACTCGGGTTGGCCAGTCAGACCATGTTGGTAAAAACCGGCTTGCGCTTTTCGAGGAATGCTTTGACGCCCTCCACGGCGTCCGCCTCCTTCTCCAGCACGCGCGCCGTTCGTTGCTCAAATGCGGCCGCGCCGGTCACGCCAGTTTCCTCCGCGACCAGCACCCCCTGCTTGATCGCGCTGACCACCGCCGGCGCATTGGCCGCGATCAACTGTGCCAGCGAGAGCGCCGCGTCGAGCGCCTGTCCCTGCGGCACGAGACGGCTCACGAAGCCGCAGCGAAACGCGTCGGCGGCGCCTAGGGGCGCGCCCGTCAGCATCAACTCAAGTGCCGCGGAGCGTCCCATCAGAAGCGGCAGACGGCCCAACTGCCCACCCTCGGGCAGCATGCCGAGCCGCGCCCCTGGAGAACCGAATGTGGCATTTTCGCTCGCCACGCGCAAGTCGCAGGACATGGCGAGCATGAGCGCGGCCGCGTAGCAATGGCCGTTGACCGCGGCGATGACAGGCTTCCTCATGCTCATCGGCTTCAGCACCGGCTCTTCGTCGGCGCCGCCGTTCGCCTCGGTGCCCGTCGGCAGGTCGTTGAGGTCGTGCCCGCTCGAAAACGCGATGTCTCCCGCTCCCGTTACGACGACTGCACGGATCGCCGGATCGGCGTCGGCGCTCTCGAATTGCCGCAGCAGATCGGCTGACATTTGCCCTCCAAACGCATTGCGCTTGCGCTCATTGCTGATGGTGAGGATGCGAATGGCCTCGAGTGTCGTTGCGCGAATTTCGCCCATGGCTGCTCCGTGATCGTTGATGCGGCGAAGCGCCGCTGCTTCGTTTGTAATCGTCGATGAAATGCTCGGCTTGACTCAGCGCCAGCATTGTTCCTTGAGGTCGTAGGCGCCCACGCGCAGGTCGGGCTTTTCGGCGCGCAGCACCTTCTTCTGCACGCGCTGCGAATCGGTCAACGGCAATGCATCGCGGTACTCGACATAGCGCGGCATCTTGAACGCCGCCAGCCGCGGCCGACAATACTCGACGATGCGTTGCGGAGTCACCGTCTCCGCCGCGACGCCCGGCGCGAGCTGGATATAGGCCTTGACCTCTTCCTCATGATACGGATCGGGAACCGCGATAACCGCCGCGTCTTGAATCTCTGGCATGCTGCGCAACACGCTTTCGACCTCCCGTGCTGAGATGTTCTCGCCGTTGCGACGCACCATGTCCTTCATGCGGCCGACGATGTAGACGTAGCCCGCCTCGTCTTGACGCGCGATGTCGCCGGTGCGGAACCAGCCGTCGAGATAGCTCTCGGCAGTCGCGTCCTCGCGCTTGTAATAGCCCTTGAAAAGACCGCGGCCGCGCACCATCAATTCGCCGGGCTCGCCGGCCGCAACGGCTTGGCCGGCTTCGTCCGAGACCTTCAGTTCACGGAATGGCGCCGCGATGCCGCAACTGCCCGAGCCGCTCATGCGTTCAAGCGCGTCGGCAGGCATGTATGCCGCACCGCCAATTTCCGTCATGCCGTAGTACTCCTGCCCGCGCACGTTGAAGCGCTGTTCGAAGTCGCGGTGATGCGCGGGAGAGAACGCAAAGATGGTCGCGATCTTCAGCGCGTTGCGCGCGTCGTCGGGCGACGACGGCTGCTTGTAGACCATGTCGAAGAGCGCACAGTAGTCGCATTCGTACGCCGACACGTCGCGCATGAAGCGCTTCGCACCCGACTTGCGCGGCAATATCGCGCAACCGCCGCTCACCATCGCGTTCAGCAAAATGCGCTGACCCACCATGTAGAACAGGCTCGATCCCACATAGAAGCGCGAGAGGCGCGTCCCGAAGAACTGCGTCGAGCTATGCGCGAGGATTAGCCAGTAATCGTGCGACAGCATGCACGCCTTTGAGAACCCGGTGGTGCCGGAGGTGTACTGCAGATTGAGCAAGTTGTCGCGATGACGCGGCACATCGGCGGCCCGTCGGTCCTTAGCGGCGTCGAGCAGCGCAGGCCATTCGCGCATGCCCTGTGGCGCCGCTCCATTCACCACGACGACGTGCTGCTTGTTCACGCGCAGCACCGCGAGTTCTTCCAGACGCGGCAGGAACTCGGCATCAATCACGAGGAATGACGCGTCCGAAGTCTCCAGCACGTAGTCGATCTCGCGCGCCGTGTAAGTGGCATTGACCGGCACGATGACGGCCTGCTGACGGGCGAGCGCCAGCCAGGTCAGCGCGAACTCCTCGCAGTTCCATGTCATCACGGCGACATGCGCGCCCGGCTTCACGCCCAGTTCCTCAAGCGCGGCAGCGGCGTGATCGACGCCTTGCAGCACCTCGCGCCAGGTTCTCTTCTGACCGCTGTCGATGAAGTGCCAGGCAGGCTGGTCGCCGTGTGCGGCGACGGTTTCGAGCAACTGGTCGTAGATCGATTCAGGCAGCGGCGTCGCTTCCACACGGCGATGCAGGGACGCGGGATCTTCGGTACTGAATTCGGCGAACATGAGAGTCTTGTAGGTTGTAACGAGGACTAGCCGGGTTGCCGATCGCGCGCGGGCCGGTGCAGCACCCATTCGGACAGCAGCACGGCCAGCACTGTGACGAGTATCAGTAGCGTGGCGACCGCGGCGACCACCGGGGTCAAGTCGTCGCGCACGTTCGCCCAGATGCGCATGGGCAAGGTCTCGTTGCGACCCATGATAAATAGCGCGACGACGAGTTCATCGAACGAAACGAAAAACGCGAAGATCGCCGACGTCACGATCGAGGCGCGCAGCGACGGCAAGGTGACATGCCAGAATGCCCTGAGTGGTCCCGCGCCCATGACGCGGGCAGCCAGCGCCAGCGTTTCGCCTCGCTGCCGCAAGGCGCTCGCTACGTTGATGACCACAAACGGGAGCGCCAGCATGGCGTGCGCCATAACGATGCCGGTCATCGAGCCGTACAGATGGAAGCGGTTGAAGACCAGCATGACGCCCAGCGCAACGATGATCACCGGCACGACCTGCGGACTAAGAAACGCACCGCCCAACAGCCGGTCCCAGCGCGTCGAACGGCGCAGCGCGTAAGCCGTCATCGTGCCGAGCACGGTGGCGAGCAGCGAGGCCCAGGAGCCGATGGTGACGCTGCGCATCGTCGCGGAAATCCACGCCGGGCTTTCGAAGAAGCTCGCGAACCATTTCAGCGTGAAGCCGGTCGGCGGAAACTTCAAATAGCTGGTCTCGCTGACTGACATAGGAATGACCAGGCACACGGGCTTCGCTCCAGCCGTTGAAGGCTTTTCCCGCCGGAACCTTGTCGGTGCGGTAGCCGATGGCGGTGGTATAGGCGATCGCGCCAATGGCATAGGGCTGACGCGCGATCGGCGGCAGCTTGTTGTCGGGATCGACGACCTTCCAGTCGATTGGCACCGCCACTTGTTTCGCTCGGCGACCGGAAGCGACGCGCCCTCGGTTGGCGAGATGTCCCAGAGCACATTGCCGGTGGTCTGCTGGACGCGGATCTGAGCAAGCGAATCTCCAGTGGACGCTTGCGTGACGGTCACGCCGGTCGCCTTCGAGAACGGGTCTCCGCAGACCGTCTTGAGCAGATTCGCCCAAGCGCCGCCATAGTTGGCCAGGACCAGCGAATCGGCGTGAGCGTGCGCCGACATGAACACAAATGCTGCCAGTGCGCCGCGCGTCGCGTTTGAACGAAGTGATGCCATCGGCAACTCCATGGGTGCGTGAAAGGACAGATCAAAGGTCCGGAACGAGCGCCGCGTCGCCCGGAGAGAAAGCCAGCGAGATGCGGTCGCCGCGTTGCAGCCCGGCAGCTCCCTCGCTGCGCGGCTCCCGGAAATGCACGGCTGCGCCGCTTTCGTGTCGCGCGCTGAAGTCGATCATGTCGCCGAGAAAGATGGCTTCGTCCAGCGTGACATCGATGCACACGTCGTCGTTGCGGCACGTGCGGCGCGCGAGATGTTCCGGCCGCACGCTCACGAAATGCCGCACGGCTGGCGCGGACGCGCGTGCGTCGCTCCACGAGACGCCAAGACCTGGAACTGCGATGCGTCCGCGATCGCCAAGCTCCGCCGCGAACAGATTCGTCTGCCCGATGAACTGCGCCACAAACCGGCTGCAGGGCCGGTCGTACATGTCGAGCGGGCTGCCCACCTGGGCGATCTGCCCGTCGCGTAGAACGACGATTCGGTCAGACATCGCGAGCGCCTCGCGCTGGTCGTGCGTGACGTAGACGACGGTGCAGCCGAGCTGGTGTTGGATCGACTTGATCTCGAATTGCAGCGCCTCGCGCAGCTTGAGATCCAACGCGCCGAGCGGCTCGTCCATCAGCAGCACCGGCGGCTCAAACACGATGGCACGCGCGATGGCGACGCGCTGCTGCTGCCCGCCCGACAGCTCGCGAGGCATTCTGGCGGCGTAGGCGTCGAGCCGCACGGTATGCAACGCCCGTTTGACGCGCTCCTGCATTTCTTTCCTCGGCGTGCCGCGCATGCGCAGCGGAAAAGCGATGTTTTCCGCTGCGCTCATGTGCGGGAACAGCGAATAGTTCTGAAACACCATCCCGAGATTGCGACGCTCTGGCGGCAACTCGGCAACCGACCGGTCGCCGATGCGGATATCGCCCGACGAGATCGGCATGAAGCCCGCGAGCGCATTTAGCGCGGTCGTCTTTCCGGAGCCGCTACTGCCGAGCACGGTGATGAACTCGCCCGCCTTGACCGACAATGAGAAATCATGCAGCGCGGTCACGGCGCCGTAGCGCTTAGTGACATGGATGAACTCGATGGTGGATCCGGTCTTCATGTGCCTCTGCCCCTCGGCTCGATCATGTTGTGCAGGGTCGTTTGTTTTGTGCGTTCTCGACCGTGCGGAAGCGTCATCAGGTAAAATGACGATACGTTCATTTTTGAACACTCTGTCATTTATGGACATTAAGTATAAAAATTTTCGCGTCAAGGGGTGCTTCCCTCTTAGCGGCAAGGAGTGGCCGATGTCTACGGAAGAATTGACATTGCAAGCGAGCAAGTCGTGGCTGGATGGACTGGTGATTCGGAAAGGCGAGCGCTTCGACGAATTGCTGGATCTGAAGAGTCGGGACCGCAAACTGCCAAAGCGCGAGCGAACGCGCTGCGCGGTCATGGCGTGTCTCGCACGACAGTTGCAGGCGGACCCCGGCAGACGCCCCCAGATCGAGACGATCCTCAACGACACTGGGCTGTCGCGCGGCACCTTCTACAACTATTTCGATGATATCGACGTGGCCGTGGAGGCGGTGCTTGTCGCGTTCTTCAAGGCCTTGTGGTCGCCGCCCGCAGCGCGGCGCGGCAAAGAGGCACCGGACAGGGAGACCGACGCCGTTTATGCCGCCAATCTGTGGTACTGCCAAGCCTATGAAATCAACGCGGGCCTGTTTGCCGCCTTCTCACATGTGTCGGCCTATACGCCGTCGCTGGTGCGGATGCGGGAGGAAATGAACGCTGTTTGGGTTGATCGTGTGATCGAGGCGGTCGCACGCGCTTACGGAGTCAAATTCGGCACTGCACTGCGACGTGATTTCCGGGGCTCATTACGCCTGCTTATCGCGATGTCGATCGAAGCCTTACGTGAGCGGCATGTACATCAAGATGAACTGCTTACCTCATCGTTCCCAGCAGCGGAGGACCTGGCTACTGGGCTGACGAATGTGTGGAACGATGTAATCACAGCTTACGTTGCGCGTGCACAGTAACGCGTCCGCATGAGAACGCAGAAATGATGGCACGGCCACCTTCGTCGGATCGATGGTTTGTACGTGCACCCGATGCGTTATCTTTCGCACCGAATGTCCGCACCGACTAAGTTTTTAGCGACAAGCCCGTGCGACAGACATTGGCGTGTCGACCAATACTCATTGCCCGTCGAATGCAATTTCAAACGACCGCTGTTCCACACGTCAGGCTTTACGCCTAAGACTGTCCGCTTGGATGGCGGCTTTAGACGAAGGACGAAAGGCGGGAACTCGTGTTGGGTCATCTGTATGGGGACCGCGAAGGCGGCGCGGACCCAATCAGCTCTGCCGTCATCTCGCTAGTGATGCAATATCGTGATCCGGCGATGGCGTGATGCTTAGAGAAGGCTCACTCGACAGAACTGCGCATCGAACGGCGTGCGAGGGCACAGCCAGAGCATGAGAAGTGCGCTGGGAGGAAGTGGCGACTGTACCGGCATCCGCATGCTCAGCGGCACAGAGGTCAGTGCGGCGGACGATTATCTCGCGTTGGCACAGCGAGCATCGCATCCGGTACCGCATAGACCTCAAAGCGCGAATGCGCGTCGTGCACGACGACGCTGTTTTCCGGATTGCAGCCCTGCAGCCTGATTACGCTGGATGCGAAAAATGGATCTTATCTGCCAGACGGACACCATTCACGAGCCGCCTGGGTAACTGTGCGAGAGAAGGGTCACACCACTCGGTAGAATGAGCGCTTCTCACGGTTGAAAAGACGTTTTCCTTTTTTGGTGGATGGGATGGTGGATAAGCTCTATATGTCAGGCTGTGTCCCCTATATTTGCTCACTCTTTGGCGGACACCGCCTCCGCCAGCGCGATCTCTGAAAGCCCCGTAATTTCTGAATTACGGGGCTTTTTGTTTTTTGGCGCGCAATTGATTCATCAGCAAGCAAGAACAGCGAGATTCTCTTTCGATCATGACGAACTGGTTGCACCGACGCCGGGGAATCAAGAAATTCGAGCATCCAGAACTGCTTACCAGTCGGCATGCTCTAGCGTGCTATCGATCTTGGTTCATGGAGAAGCGCGCGTTTGATCGAGCCGCATGATCCAACACTGAAAGATCGACCAATAAGGCTTCGCGAAGGCGAATTCCCTGTGAAACCGCTCGAAACATGGCCAACTCGCCGCACTGGGTAACAAAAGCTTAAAACGAGACAACCGTCCGATACGGCTGCATGCCCAAGAGCAACAATCAATCGGATTCCTCCGATATATGAGGCATCGCCCGATCCCTATCCTTGACCTTGCTTCCTCGTCGCGTTAAACGCCTTTTCGCGATAAGGAAGCCGTTCGAAGTGTTTGACCTCGCCTCGCGCGAGGTCTTTTTTTGCCTGCCGCGCACGTGCACTTGCAAACGGCAACGAGCAGCGCCCAAACCCCATCTGCCACAATCCGCATGAACAAGGCGGCTTAATTACCATCTAACCGCCTCATCGATCGATAAAGCGGAGACAAGCCTGATGAAGCCAAGCCGTATCGCGCAAGTAGCTTTGGGTTGCATCGCCATGACAGGCATAACAGCGCATGCACAGCCGCAACCCAACACTCAATGGCGTCAGGCAGAAACCTCGTTTTTCGATCTGATTCAAAACGGCTACGAAATCGTAGCCGTGACGAGCATCGCCGAACGCGCGTCCGGTTTGCCTGCGGATACTTACGTGCTGCAGAAAAACAATAGCGTATTTCGTTGCGTCGAAACGCGCAGCGCCGAGTCGGGAACGACGAGAACCGCCGCGCCATTGCGCTGTGCGGAACTCGTCAAACCCTTCGTGGATTGATCAACCTACCGGCGCTTCGCCCTCGCCCGTTTCCTTTCCTGGGCGATCGTTTGGCGACTGCTTGCGGCCTTCGTCATCGCGTTCGGGCAGCTTGCTCTTCTCGTTGTCGCTGTGTTCGGCGGGTTGTGCTTCGGCCGGCTTCGCTTCGCTAGTCATGGCTCCTCCTGTTTGCCTTGGGTGTAAGCATCGTCAGCAAATCCTGCGCCTGTAAGAAGCGCATCCAGAAGCGCACGCAGAATCGCAAACACTGCGGCGCCGACACGGGCTACCATCGATCCATCGTCATCAGATGCTACTCGCGATGCCTAAAGCACCGATTCTGCCGTCAGCCACGCTCGTCGCCATCGTGCTTGCCGCGACATTGGCCGCCTGCACGATCACGCCGCCACCGAGCGTCATCGAAGCACGCTCCGCCGCAACCGCACCGTCTCGCGCATCGATTGGCGACTACAAGGAGCGCGTCGCGCAACGTATCCTCGAACGCAATCCGTCGTACGTGCTGAAGGGCACGCCGCAAGCCATGCTGCGCTCGTTCGTGCTGGTGTCCTTCACCGTGGATCGCAACGGGCGCGTCGTCAATTCGTCGGTGTATCGCACCAACGGCGACGACGAAGCCGAAGCCACGGCGCTCGCCTCGCTGCGGCGCTCGTCGCCATTGCCCGTGCCGCCCGCGCGCCTCCTGAACGGCAACGGCCAGCTCGAACTCTTCGAAGGCTGGATGTTCAACGACGACGGCCACTTCCAGTTGCAAACGTCGCATTCGCCACAAGCGACGACCATCGATTGATTGGCGCTCGCGCGGCACGCTCGTTATAATTTTTGACATCCCGGCCGGACCTGCTTCCGGCATGGCTTTCAGACCGCGCCTACCCCTCGCGTCCGTTGAAAGTCTTTGTCCGGTTCGCGCTCTACTCCTGCGAGCCGCTCGACCGTTTTACCGCCCACCCCAACAAGCGTCTTGCGTGCGCTCTTACGCCTTGCTCGCCCATCGAGCAGGAATGCGCCACCATAAGCACCACAAAAGCGACACGACAACGGAGACACCATGTCATCACCCACGCTTTCCGCCGCCAAGCCAGGCGACGGCGCCCAAAGCACCTCGCGCGTGATCTTCGCGAGCTTCATCGGCACCGCAATCGAGTTCTACGATTTCTACGTCTATGCGACAGCCGCCGCGCTCGTCATCGGGCCGGTGTTCTTTCCACACGGATCGCCGGCCGCGCAAGCGCTTTCGGCTTTCGTCACGTTCGGCATTGCGTTCGTCGCGCGGCCTATCGGCTCGTTCATCTTCGGGCACTTCGGCGATCGCGTCGGACGCAAATCGACGCTCGTCGCGTCGCTGCTCGTCATGGGCATTTCAACGACGCTCATCGGCTTCGTGCCCGGCTACGATTCCATCGGCAGTCTCGCGCCCGTGCTCCTGTGCATCCTGCGCTTTGGGCAAGGCATCGGGCTCGGCGGCGAATGGGGCGGCGCGGCGCTACTTGCAACGGAATACGCGCCCAAGGGCAAGCGAGGCCTCTTCGGCATGTTCCCGCAGCTCGGGCCGTCGATCGGCTTTCTTGCTTCCAACGGCCTGTTCTTCGGCCTCGCGCTCTCACTCTCCGACGAACAGTTCCGCAGTTGGGGCTGGCGCGTGCCGTTCATCGTGAGCGCGGTGCTCGTCGGGCTCGGGCTTTACGTGCGCCTGAAAATCGCGGAGACGCCCGCATTCCGCACTGCCGTCGAGCGTCACGAGCGCGTGCGCGTTCCCATCGCCACGCTGCTCGGCCGTTATCTCGCGCCGACCTTGCTCGGCGCCTTCGCGATGGTCGTCTGCTACACGCTCTTCTACATCTCGACGGTCTTCTCGCTGTCGTACGGCGTCTCCACGCTGCATTTCTCGCGCGAAAAATTCCTCGGTCTCTTGTGTTTTGCCGTGCTGTTCATGGCAATTGCGACGCCGATCTCGGCCATCGCCAGCGACCGCTTCGGCAGACGGCCCGTGTTGATCGTCGGCTGTCTCGCGGCGATCCTCTCCGGCTTCGCAATGCTGCCTCTGCTCGGCAGCGGCAACACGGTCTACGTCGCGCTCTTTCTGACCATTGAATTGTTCTTGATGGGCGTGACTTTCGCGCCGATGGGCGCGCTCCTGCCCGAGCTGTTCCCGACGAGCGTGCGCTACACCGGCGCGGGCGTCGCGTACAACTTGGGTGGCATTCTGGGCGCATCGGTCGCGCCTTATATCGCGCAATTGCTCGCAAATCGCGGCGGACTGTCGTGGGTCGGCGGGTACGTATCGGCGGCGGCGGCGGTGAGCCTCATCGCCGTGTTGTGCATGCGCGAGACGCGCGACATCGCACTTGAATAGCGTTCGAATGACTTCGATGGCGATACCGGCGCGTTCAACGATCGCGCTGGTTCACCGCATGTGCGGGCACCGGCTGGCCCTTGATGAGCGGCACGCGCTTGCGTTCCCGTTCGACGCGCGTGCGCTTGCGCTCGGCCCAGAAGTGCGCGAGCCATAGGAGCGTGCCGACAGCGAGCGCATCGGCGGCGAGACCGCCAATCCACTGATAGTGCGTCATGCCGATGGCGCGCAACGCCGAATCCAGCACGAGCGACACGCACGTGCCCGCGATGAAGCACACGAGCCCTTGCTGCCCAATGGTCACCACGCCCGGCAATTTAGCCGCGAGCGCCTTGATCCATCCCGCGTAGACCGCGCGTGCGATCACCCATGCAACGGCGGCGAAACTCACGATACGCAACGTCGCCAGGTTCTGCTTGAGGTATCCCGGCGGCGCTTGCGTTTCCAGGAAGAGCTTGAAGAATGCGAAGGTCAGTGCGATCGCGATCGCTCCGCACGTCAGCCAACGCGCAGTACGGCTTGCGTGGAAGTCGTTGCTGACAGGCTGCACGCGCGCAAGGATGCCCATCACGAACATGAGCTGCCACGCGAACGGATTGAACGACCACGCTTCGGCGTAGGTCGAGGGCAGCGCGCGCGCCAAGGGAAGAGCGGCGAGCCACACGAGCAGACTGCCGAACATGGCGATAACGGGCTTCCTCTCGGCGAGCGGAACCACGAAAGGCACCGCGAGCGCGAAGATGGAGTACATCGGCAAGACTGACGAAAGATACGGCTGCTGGCGCAAGGTCGTGATGTCGAACAAGAGCCCGACCGGACGGGCAAGGAACGTCGGCCATTCGGTGTACCGCAGCATCGGCGAATCGATCTTGAGGAGCATCAGCAATGCGCCGCCGATCAACATGAGAACCGCGGTCAGCAGATAGGCGCGATAGATCTCCCAGCTGCGCTTGAAAAAGCGTCGGCGGGCGGCTTGTGCACTACGGCGAGTCGCAAGCGCCGTGTATGCCGCCGCCGACGCATAACCGCCGAGGAAGACGAATACTTCCGCGGAATCGCAGAACGCGTATTGATGCAGCGTAAAGTGCGACAGCACGCTTCCCGATATATGGTCGACCGCGATAATGAGCAGCACGACGCCTCGAAAGAAATCGACTTCGAGAGAACGTTGGGTCGGGGAACTCATTGGACGAATGCTCCACGCACTGCGGTCGGGCGCGCGGCCAACATGGCGTTCACGCGCATACGGGGTTTGTACCTAGCCTTAAAAGAAAATTCCCTGAATCAACGCGTATTTAAATTAACACTTGAAGACAGTCGGGAAGCTGGCGGCAAAATGACTATTTTGTTGGGTGTTGCAGTAACTATGCCAATACCTAATACTCGATGAAACGCCGGTCGCGGGAAGGAATGCCGTTTCAATCGACAGGAGGCTGAAATGCCTTTTCATCTGCAGAGTTCGCATCTCGTCGTGGTCATCGCACTGGCCTTGGTGACGGCCTTGCTCCTCGCGATAAAGTTCCGGCCGCTCACATGGCGCGGCGTCGTTTGCGAGGCGCTCATTGCGAATATCGGAGCCATCGGCGCGGTGATCGCTTTCGAGATGCTTACCGGCTGAAAACGTGTCCAGTTTTCGACTGACCAAGATTTTTCAAGCCGATTGAACTTTCGTCACGGGCAAAAGTCTTTTGAGGAGTGCCGTGCATGCGCGGCAACCTTCTCCTCTCCGCTCCCGTTGTCGGGAGCGTTTCTTGGGCGCCTGGCGAAAGCCTCGCGCCTGTTCTTTTTTCTAGCTCCGGGGTCTGCTTCGTCAGGCGTAACCTGCCGCATGCTTGGGACGCTCGCTATACTCTGCCCTTTGGCCGAAGCGACCGCATGATCCGAGCGCTACGTTCTCTTTCTCTTCGCACCGCGCGACGCACACGCGGCCTGTGGCGTCGCTACGGTATCTTCTGGCTTGGCGCAATCGCCGTCGGACTGATCGCCGTCTACTATGCGCGGCTGATCGACTGGGGCTACGGAATTTTTCTCGATGCGCGCGCCGCGCACGCCTGGCTGCCGCTCGTCATCACACCGGCTGCCGCCGCGCTATGCGTTTTCGTCACGCGCAGGTTCTTTCGCGGCTCGGAAGGCAGCGGCATCCCGCAGGTCATCGCCGTACTCAACAGTCCGACTTCGGAAGCCGGCGGACGGCTGCTTACGCTCAGGATTCTCGCGAGCAAGATTGCCGTATCGTTCATCGCGATTCTGGGCGGCTTCACCATCGGCCGTGAAGGTCCGACCGTGCAAGTCGGCGCGGCGCTCATGTTCAACATGCGGCGCTTCTACCCGCGCTCGAACTCGCTGATCGAACGGCAACTCGTGCTGGCGGGCGCGGCGGCCGGTCTGTCGGCGGCGTTCAACACGCCGCTCGCGGGCATCGTCTTCGCCATCGAGGAGCTCACGCGCAGCTTCGAAGTGCGCACGAGCGGCGTGCTGATCACGGGCATCATCATCGCGGGGATCGTGGCGCTCGGGCTCAACGGCAACTACACGTATTTCGGCACCATCGACGTCGGCACGCACTTTTCGAACATGCTGGCCGTCGCGGTGATCGTGACCGCCATTGTCACGGGCATGGCGGGCGGCGTCTTCTGCTGGCTCCTTCTGAACACGTCGAGGTGGATTCCCGCGCCCTTGCGGCATTTGCATGCGTCGCGGCCGGTCGTGTTCGCCGCGCTGTGCGGACTGGTCATCGCGATCGTCGGGCTCGTGTCGGGCGGCACGACCTTCGGCAGCGGCTATGCGGAAGCGCGCGGTCTGCTCGAAGGCCGCGAACATCTTTCGGTGTTCTACCCGCTATTGAAAATGATCTCGATGATCGGCTCGTATCTGCCGGGCATTCCGGGCGGCATCTTCGCGCCGTCGCTGTCGATTGGCGCGGGCTTCGGCAACGTGTTGCATCTGCTGTTCGGACAGATGTCGCTGCCCATGATGATCGCGCTCGCGATGGTCGGCTATCTTGCGGCCGTGACGCAATCGCCGATTACGGCGTTCGTCATCGTGATGGAGATGATCAACGGCCACGCGCTCGTCATCTCGCTGATGGCGACCGCGCTGGTGTCGAGCCGCGTGTCGCGCTTGTTCGCGCCGCCTTTATACGAGGCGCTGTCCGAGCGCTATATGGCGCCGTTGCCACAACCGGCGGCCTCGCCCGACGTGCCGGAAAGAGACGAGGCCGTCGTCGAGAAAGACGCGGCCCCGCAAAAGTAATCAGCCTTACGCGCCGATCAATCCCAGTGCCCTGCCACATAGCGATGCTGGCCGTGATCTTCCACCCAAACGGCCGGCACCCAGTGGTGGCCGACGTGCTCGGCTTCCCAATGGCCGCCCGCCCAGACGTAGTGGCCGTGTTCCCAGTTCCAGTGACCCTGATCCCACACGTAACCCGCGCGTGCGGGCGGCACCGGCTCATGGCGTGGCGCGGGCGGCGCGCTAGGCGCCACGATCACGATTTCGGCCGATGCCGCGGTCACGGTGAGCGCGCCAGCGACGATAAGCGCGGATGAAGCGAGCAAATGGCGAACGGAAGTTTTCATGCTTGGACCTCGTATTCCAGGACATTGAACGCGCCGGGTAGCGCGGATTTTCATGTCGGCAACGCAACCTTGCTGCCGATGTCCGTTCAATGCGCGACGTGGTCAAAAGGAAGACAAACGTCTGATTACGAGATGACCGAAGTGCAACCGAATATTGATGAAAGCCGACGCGCATTTGAAGCCGCGCGCAAACGATAACGTCGCCATGAAAAAAGCCAGGATCGCCCGATCCTGGCTTCATACGTTCATCTCGATACACAAGCCCGGGGTTATGCCGGCGGTATCTCGATCTTCACTTCCAGCACTTCGAGATCGTCCTGACGTTCGAGGCTCACTCGAATATCGTCGTCAGTAATCTTCACGTACTTCGAAATCACCGCAACGAGTTCCCGTTGCAACGCCGGCAGGTAATCGGCGGCGGCTTTGCCACCCGCGCGCTCGTGCGCAATGATCAACTGCAAGCGTTCCTTCGCGACCGCAGCGGACTTTTTCTTCTCGCCCAGCAAAAACGAAAGAATCGACATTGCGTCCCCTTACTTGGTGCCGAAGATACGTTGCAGCAGCCCTGGCTTTTGATAATCCGTGAAGCGCAGCGCCTTTTCCTCGCCGAGAAAACGCGACACCACGTCCTTGTACGATTCCGCAACGTCGGTGCCGTCCAAATGCACCGCGGGCAAGCCCTGGTTCGATGCATGCAGCACCGCTTCCGACTCCGGAATCACGCCGATCAGTTCGATCCGCAAGATCTCCTGGATGTCGTTCAACGACAGCATCTCACCTTCGGAGACGCGCTTCGGGTTGTAGCGCGTAATCAGCAGATGCTCCTTGACCGGGTCCTTGCCTTCGATCGCGCGCTTGGTCTTCGAAGCGAGAATGCCGAGGATGCGGTCCGAGTCGCGCACGGACGACACTTCCGGGTTCGTCACGATAAGCGCTTCGTCCGCGAAGTGCATGGCCATGAGCGCACCCGACTCGATACCCGCCGGCGAGTCGCAGATGATGTACTCGAAGTCCATCTTGCTCAGTTCGTCGATCACCTTCTCCACGCCTTCGAGCGTGAGCGCGTCCTTGTCACGCGTCTGAGACGCCGGAAGGATGTAAAGGTTCTCGAGCTTCTTGTCCTTGATGAGCGCCTGATGCAGGTTCGCCTCGCCCTGGATCACATTGATGAGGTCGTACACCACGCGGCGTTCGCAACCCATGATGAGGTCGAGGTTGCGCAGACCGACGTCGAAGTCGATCACGGCCGTCTTGTGGCCGCGCAATGCGAGCGCCGATGCGAAGCTCGCGCTGGTGGTCGTCTTGCCGACGCCGCCCTTCCCCGAAGTCACCACAATGATTTTTGCCATACAAGTACCTTGTGTTCGTCAAATAGGTCCGTCGCGTTCCTTAATCGAGCGCGCGCCAAGGGGCATCGGGCGCGCGGCGTCAGGTCAGCCGCAGCGGTTCGATCATCAGTTTTTCTTCGTCCAGCCAGATTTGCACCGGCTTGCTCTGTACATCGGGCGAGAGCGGGTTCTCGGTCGTCCGGTAGATTCCCGCGATGGAGATGAGTTCCGGTTCGAGACAAGTGCAGAAGATCCGCGCGTCGTGATTGCCGTGCACGCCTGCGAGCGCGCGGCCTCGCAATGGCGCATAGATATGGATATTGCCTTCCGCGATGACCTCGGCGCCGTACGACACGAGCCCGAGCACGATGAGATCGCCCTTCGCGTAGACCTGCTGACCCGAGCGCAACGGCCGGTCGATGATGGTCGACGGCTGCGGCAGCGCGGGCGGCGGCGTGATGGCGACTGCTGCTTCGATCGCCGCGGCGGCCTCGACGTTAGGCTTGGCCTCATCGACCGAAGGCTTCGGCGCGCCACGCCGGTCGCGCGCTTCGAGGACCGGCAAGCCGCCCTCGCTTGCCCATTGAATTGCCCAGCGCTGCACCGGCAACGCGACGATGCCCACGGGCCGCATGCGCACGCTCTTCAGAAGCGTCTCCAATTCCGCGAGCGAGACGCGCTCGCCTTCGCCGCCTTCGGCTTTCTCGGCGAGCCGGCGCAAGTCGATGGCAACCACATCGCCCGCGAAGAATTCGGGAGTCGCCTCGAAGCGCCGCGTGAGTTCAGTGCGCAGGGCATCGAGGTCTGGAGTCTTGACGACGAAGTAGAGCGTGTCGACGGAGCCGCTGCGCAGTTCGAAGAAGGGCGTTTTGTTGAGCGACATAGGAACGGCCAAAATTTTTGCGTATTTTACAGGCGTGTGGGCGCGCGGCCATACTTTTTACGGCCCGTTTCAGCTATCGGAAACGATGAGTACGCGCGAAGGAAGGGTGAAGCGAGACTTACGCGCCGGTCTCGCGCTGAACGTGGCGCACGTAGAGCAGTTCGTGCTCCTGCTCGTGCGACGACATCGTGCGGCGATCGCCCGTGGGTCCGAAGCCCAGACGTTCGTAGAAGCGCATCGCGGTGCGGTTCTCGTCGGCGATCCACGCATGCACTTCCGATGCGCCCTGCGCCGCGAGCCAGTGCGACGCGGCGTTCACGAGCAACTCGCCGCCACGCAGATGGCGCACTGCCGGCGCGACCCAGAGCGCCGCCACGAAGGCCCGCGCCGATCCGGCTTCCTCGACATACGCATGCACGAGCCCGCAAGGATGCCCTTCCGTATACAGCAGGAAGGTCGCGACGCGAGGCGAATGCGCGTGCTCGGCGGCGGTGTCGTCGAACGATTGCGGCTCGACGCGCAGCGCATCTTCCAGCGTCTCGCCGAACGCATAGGGCGCTTCGCGCAGCGACGACGTGCGCAGCTCGCGCAATACCGCGCCCTGTTGCGAGGCGATTCGGTTGACGGTCAGTGAGGGACTCATGCGGGGCTCATGCAGGCAAATTCTCTCTGGCTCTCTGGCTTCTCTGCCTCGAAGGCGCTCGGGCCTTTCCGGTATTCGGGCCATTCGCGTAGCTTCAACCGAACGGGCGTACCCGTCAATTCTTTCTTCTCGGATAGTGCTTTACAGCGCACATGCAGACGCGCTCTCGCCGCTCACGCACCATCACGGCGCGCGCAAACGGTACTCGCGCGCTTCTTTACGGCGCGGCGTAGGCGCCTACGCCATCCGGCCAGGGCGTAAGCAACTCGAAGCCGTCTTCCGTTACCGCGATCATGTGTTCCCACTGCGCCGACAGCGAGCGGTCCTTCGTGGTCACCGTCCAGCCGTCGCGCGACTGCTGCGTGGCGGGACGGCCCGCGTTGATCATGGGCTCGATGGTGAAGACGAGGCCGGCCTTGAGCCGCAGGCCCGCGCCGCGCTGGCCGTAATGCAGCACTTGCGGATCTTCGTGATACACGCGGCCGATGCCGTGACCGCAGTACTCGCGCACCACCGAAAAGCCTTCACGGTGCGCGACCGTCTGGATTGCGTGGCCGACGTCGCCGAGCGTCGCGCCCGGACGCACTTCGCGGATGCCCGCGACCATGGCTTCGTAGGTCGTTTCGGTGAGGCGCCGCGCTTCCTTGTTCGGCGTGCCGGCGTAGTACATGCGGCTCGTGTCGCCGAAGTAGCCGTCCTTGATGATGGCCACGTCGATATTGATGATGTCGCCGTCTTTCAGTTCTTTCGGGCCGGGAATACCGTGACAGACGACATGATTCACCGACGTGCAGACCGTCTTCGGAAAGCCCATGTAGCCGACGTTCGCCGGCACGGCCTTCAGTTCATCGACGATGAAGCGGTTGCAGATGGCGTCGAGTTCGTCCGTGGTGACGCCGGGGCGCACGTGTTCCCCGATCATGGCGAGGACTTCGGCGGCCATGCGGCCGGATATGCGTAACTTCTCGATGTCAGCGGGTGTCTTGAGCGTAATGGCCATTGGCAGATGTGTTCGTCGCGCCTGCGTGCGTGGCGCGAGAAACGCCGCTTGGGGCGCGCCGTGCACGAGGACATTGGGGCCGATGATAGCACTCTCGTGCGGCCCTCTCTCTTTGGAAAGGCGCATGCGTGCTGCGTTTCGTGGCGACATCGGGCGTTTGCGATCGCGCCATGCGGTCTTGTGATCGATGCGCGATTGTGGTCTAGTGACCCGCATTCGCACTTGAGAACCCGAGCCTGAAGATATGAACCTGCATCGCCTGAATGCTGCTCGTGCCGTTTATTCCGTCTATGCCGTTTATGCCGTTTGTACCGTTACCGCGGTCTTGTCCGTGCTGGCTGCCTGCAGTTCGACTAGTGGCCCGGAGCTGAGAGCGTCGAAGCCCGTGATTCATGTTTCATCGGCGCGGCGTGCGTCGGATATATCGGGCTGTCTCGAAGGCAGGTTGCCTTCGGTGCAGACGGTGCGCAATCAAGGAGCGACGGAGCTCGTCGTCGGACCGAACGCGTGGCTCGTGACCTTGACGCCATCCGCGTATGGAACAGAGGTGAAGGTGCAGCGATCCGTGGATGACTACAGCGGGTTGCCGGAGCCCGAACTGAGGTTCGATGTGGCGCGATGCACGACTTGATGCCGACGTGATGCGAAAGCCTTGAACGAAACCGGGCCCTCAACGAAAAACCCCGCAAGTCTCACGACTTGCGGGGTTTAGTATCTTGGCGGAAAGGGTGGGATTCGAACCCACGGTACAGCAAAACTGTACACTGGATTTCGAGTCCAGCGCATTCGACCACTCTGCCACCTTTCCGTCTACCAGCCTGGGCCTTAAAGGCTTTGCCGGCCTTCGCGAAGCGGGTCGTTGCCAAGCGAAGAACGAAAGTATAACGAAGTCGTTCGAGCTTTCCAAGACCCTTTTTAAAAATAAACGTCAGACCACAGCCGGCGCCTCGATACGCTCCGCGCCACGCATGTAAGGGCGCAAAACCGCGGGAATGGTCACCGAGCCGTCCGCGTTCTGGAAATTTTCCAGCACGGCAACCAGCGTGCGTCCCACCGCGAGACCCGAGCCGTTGAGCGTATGCACGAACTCCGGCTTGCCTTGTGCATTGCGAAAGCGTGCCTGCATGCGTCGCGCCTGGAAGGCCTCGGTATTCGAGCAGCTCGATATCTCGCGATAAGTGTTTTGCGCCGGCAACCACACTTCGAGGTCGAAGGTCTTCGCCGCCGAAAAGCCCATGTCGCCCGTGCAAAGCGTGATTACGCGATACGGCAATTCGAGCTTCTGCAGAATGGTTTCGGCCTGCCCGACCATCTCGTCGAGCGCGGCGTACGAGTGCTCGGGTGCGACGACCTGCACCATCTCGACCTTATCGAATTGATGCTGGCGAATCAGGCCGCGCGTGTCGCGTCCATATGAACCCGCCTCGGAACGGAAGCACGGCGAATGCGCCGTCAGCTTCACCGGCAGCGCGCTCGCTTCGAGGATGCTGTCGCGCACGGTGTTCGTGAGTGATATCTCCGAGGTGGAGATGAGGTACTGCGTGACCGTGTTTTCGTCGCCGCCCTTCTCGACGCGGAACATGTCGTCGGCGAATTTGGGCAACTGTCCGGTGCCGTAGAGAATCTCAGGATTCACGATGTACGGTGTGTACGCTTCTGTATAGCCGTGCTGTTCGGTGTGTGTGTCGATCATGAACTGCGCGAGCGCGCGATGCAGCCGCGCAATAGGCCCGCGCAAGAGAGTGAAACGCGCGCCCGAAAGCTTTGCGCCGGTTTCGAAATCGAGGCCGAGCGGCGCGCCGACATCGACGTGATCCTTGACCTCGAAATCGAACGCGCGCGGTGAACCCCAGCGGCGCAGTTCGACGTTTTGCTTCTCGTCGTTGCCCACAGGCACGCTTTCGTGAGGCAGATTCGGCACGGTCAGCATCAAGTCCGACAGACGCTTCTGCACGTTTTCGAGTTGCGTCGCCGATGCCTTCATCGTGTCGCCGATGCCGCCTACTTCCGCCATCACCGCCGACGTGTCCTCGCCACGGCCTTTCATCGCGCCGATTTGTTTGGACAGGCTATTGCGGCGCGCCTGAAGTTCTTCGGTGCGGGTCTGGATGTCGCGTCGCTCGGCTTCGAGCGCGGCGAAGGCGGCGACGTCGAGCGTGTAGCCTCGGTCGGCGAGGCGCTTCGCGACGCCGTCCAGGTCTTTACGGAGGTGTTGAATGTCGAGCATGTCGGGGATGCTTTTGTTAAGTATTCGAAAACGACGATTTTAGCGCACGCATCGGGCGCGGCCGTGGCTGGCGTTCAGGCGATCATGCACCGCCGATATTTGCGGCAAGGCGCGCCGCCAGTAGCTGTGAAGTCTAACGCACCGGTTACGGCCGGCGCGTGCCGCTTCGATTCGCTCGATGAAACAGGCGGGCGGTGCGAGTGAAACGAAGCACCCGCCGGCGTGCAGCACCCCTTACCGCTTCTTCTCATCCTTGTGCTCGCGCCGCCAGGCTTCATCGAGTTCCGCGAGACGCGACAGCTTGTCGCCGATCTTGCCTTCCAGCCCGCGCGGCGTCGGCACATACCAGTGCGGATCGCGCATGCCGTCCGGCAGATAGGTTTCACCGGCGGCATAGGCGTCCGGTTCGTCGTGCGCGTAGCGATACTCGTGGCCGTAGCCGAGCTCCTTCATCAACTTCGTCGGCGCGTTGCGCAGATGCACCGGCACGTCGCGCGACTGATCCTTGCCGACGAAGCGCCGTGCCTCGTTATACGCGTTGTAGCCCGCGTTCGATTTCGGCGCGACCGCCAGATAAATGAGCGCCTGCCCGAGCGCCAGTTCGCCCTCGGGCGAGCCGAGCCTTTCGTAAGTTTCGGCGGCATCGAGCGCGATGCGCGCGCCACGCGGATCGGCAAGACCGATATCTTCCCAGGCCATCCGGACGATGCGCCGCGCCAGATAACGCGCGTCCGCGCCGCCGTCGATCATGCGGCAAAACCAGTACAGCGCGGCGTCCGGATTGCTGCCACGCACCGACTTGTGCAGCGCGCTGATCTGGTCGTAGAACGCGTCGCCGCCCTTGTCGAAACGGCGCAGATTTTCGGCGAGCGCGCTGCCGAGCAACGCGCCATCCACGTGCGTCTGCTTCTGCTGCGCGGCCGCGCGTGCGACGATTTCCAGGTTATTCAGGAGCTTGCGGCCGTCGCCATCGGCGGAACCGATCAGCGCGTCGCGCGATTCGTCGGTGAAGGTCAGGCCGCCGAGTTCAGTGCTTGCGCGCTCCAGCAGTTCTTTCAACTCGTCGGCGTCCAGGCTTTTCAGCACGTAGACGGCGGCCCGCGACAACAGCGCGCTGTTCACCTCGAACGACGGATTCTCGGTCGTCGCGCCGACGAACACGAACAGGCCCGACTCCACGTGCGGCAAGAACGCGTCCTGCTGGCTCTTGTTGAAGCGATGCACTTCATCGACGAACACGAGCGTCTGGCGCCCGTTCGCGCGATGAATCTGCGCCGTCTCGACCGCCTCGCGGATATCCTTCACGCCCGAGAGCACCGCCGAAAGCGAGATGAACTCGGCGTCGAAGGCAGCGGCCATGAGGCGCGCGAGCGTGGTCTTGCCGACGCCGGGCGGGCCCCAGAGGATCATCGAATGCGCCTCGCCCGATTCGAACGCGACGCGCAGCGGCTTCGCCTGACCGAGCAGATGCTTCTGCCCGATCACGTCGTCGATGGTGCGGGGGCGCAGGCGTTCCGCGAGCGGGACGGTGCCACGGTTTTCTTCGAACATGTGCTTGCTGAGTGAGGTGAGGCGCCGACGGCCGGGTCACCGGACGCATTTTTGCCTATGCCGAACGGCAGAGCTAGCGCATTGCTCCGCGTGGCCGCAAAATCCGGGTCATTATGACAGCCGATGCTCGCGCGCGAGCAACGGCTTCGGACAAACCGCGAACAGACAAGATAAGGATCAAATCCGATGCAGCAAGAGGACACGTCGACTTACGCCCCGCTCATTCCCGTGCCGCCCGAACGGCGCGCCTTCGGCACCAGCGACGCCTTCGCGCTGTGGTTCTCGCTCGGCATCGGCCTGCTGGTCGCGCAGGCGGGCGCGCTGCTCGTGCCGGGTCTGTCGCTGCCGCACGCACTCGTGGCAATCGTCATCGGCACGGTGATCGGCGTGGTGCTGCTCGCGCTCGCGGGCGTGGTCGGCGCGGACACGGGGCTCGCCGCCATGTCCTCGCTGCGCCCGACGCTCGGTGTGCGCGGCGCGTCGGTGCCTGCCGTGCTCAACGCCGTTCAACTGGTCGGCTGGGGCTCGTTCGAAATCATCGTCATGCGCGATTCCGCGGACGCGCTCGCCAAACAATCTTTCAATCTGTCGATGCCGCTCGTCTGGACCGTGATCTTCGGCGTGCTCGCCACGCTGCTCGCGGTGAGCGGTCCGCTGTCCTTCGTGCGGCGCTTTCTGCGTACCTGGGGCATCTGGCTCTTGCTCGCGGGCGCGGGCTGGCTCACGTGGAATCTGCTGGCCAAGCAGGATCTGGCCGCGCTGCTGGCGCGTCCTGGCACCGGCGAGCTGGCGTTCGGCGCGGGGATCGATCTGGTCGTTGCCATGCCGCTTTCGTGGCTGCCGCTGATTGCCGATTACACGCGCTTTTCTCGCAGCGCGGGCGGCTCGTTTCGTGGCACGCTGCTCGGCTACGGCATCGCGAACCTGTGGTTCTACGCGCTCGGCGCGGTGTACGGGCTGGCCGCGGGCGGCGGCGATGCGCTCCTCACCATCGCGCTCGCGCAAGCGGGTGGCGGCATTGCGCTGCTCCTGATTCTCATCGATGAAATCGACAACGCCTTCGCCGATATCCACTCCGCCGCCGTCTCGACGGGCACGTTCTGGGCGCGCGTGAGCGTACCCGTGCTTTCCGCCGCGTTCGGCGCGCTCTGCACGCTGGTCGCGCTCGCCGTCGCCATGGGCAAGTATCAGAACTTCCTGCTGCTGATCGGTTCGGTGTTCGCGCCGCTCTTCGGCGTGGTGCTGGCCGATCACTTCATCGTGAGAAAACGCCGCGTCGATCTCGCCGCGCTCGGCCAGTCCGTCGGCCGCTATGGCTATTCGGGCGGCTGGCACGTGAGCGCCTTTGTCGCGTGGGCGATCGGAATCGCGGCCTATCACGCGATCAACCAGTGGCTGCCGAATCTGGGCGCGACATTGCCATCGCTTGCGTTGGGCGCCGTCTGCTACTTGCTGCTGGTTTCAACGCGGCGGGCGGCGTTGGCTTCGTAACGTCTCGCCCGATTCACGCGCGCCGCTCGACGCCCGGAAACACGCACAACAACTCGAACGCGAGATTCGCCCCGAGCAGCGCCGTGGTTCCGAACGGATCGTACGGCGGCGCAACCTCCACCAAATCCGCGCCGACGATATTCAAGCCCCACGCGCCGCGCACGATCTCCAGCGCCTGCGGCACCGTCAGACCCGCGATTTCCGGCGTGCCGGTTCCGGGCGCAAACGCCGGATCGATGCCATCGATGTCGAAGGTGACATACACCGGCCCGTCGCCCATCTGTTCGCGCACTTCGGCCATCAGCGGCGCGAGCGACTTGTTCCAGCACTCCTCCGTCTGCACGACGCGAAAGCCCTGTTCGCGGCACCAGTCGAAATCGCTTGCCTCGTAGCCTGTGCCGCGCAGGCCGATCTGCACGACGCGCCCGCAATCGAGCAAGCCCTCTTCCACCGCGCGGCGAAACGGCGTGCCGTGCGCGATCTTCTCGCCGAACATGGTGTCGTTGACGTCGGCGTGAGCGTCGATGTGAATGAGCCCGACCTTGCCGTGCTTCGCGTGGATCGCCCGCAGAATCGGCAACGCGATGGTGTGATCGCCGCCAAGCGTGATCGGCTTGCAATCGTGCGCGAGGATCTCGCCATATGCGCGCTCGATGCGGTCGATCGAATCCAGCAGGTTGTACGGATTGATTGCGACATCGCCGATATCGGCCACGCGCAGCGAGTCGAACGGCGCGGCGCGCGTCGCCATGTTGTACGGGCGCAGCAGCACCGATTCGCTGCGCACCTGACGCGGGCCGAAACGCGCGCCCGTGCGATTCGACGTACCGAGGTCGAACGGCACGCCGACGAAACACACGTCGAGACCGGCAGCCGTCGGCACGTTCGGCAGACGCATCATCGTGGTGATGCCGCCGCAGCGCGGCATCTGATTGCCGGAAAGCGGTTGCGGACGTTCGGCGTCGAAGTGTTCGGCAGGTGTAAAGAGCGAAGACGTATTCATGGTGTCAAATGTTTCCGTTCAGCCAAAGATGGCGTATTAGTACCCGCTTTTGACCCAAGCTAAAATGGCGACGAAAACAACTTCACATCGATCCCAATCGATGTATAGGCGGCGCGCGTGTTCACTCATCTTTCCGACCTGGATTTGCGGCTCATACGCGTGTTTCTCGCCATCGTCGATGCAGGCGGCGTTTCCTCCGCGCAGGCCACGCTCAATGTTGGCCAGTCGACCATCAGCACGCAACTCGCGACGCTCGAAACGCGCCTCGGCTACCGGCTTTGCGAGCGCGGACGCGGCGGTTTCGCACTCACTTCGCGCGGCGAGCAATTCGTCGATGCATGCAGAGCGTTGCTCGCCGCTGTCGAAACGTTCGATTCCACCGCGCGCCATGTCGGCCGAAAACTCGTCGGCACGCTGACGCTCGGGATGATCGGCAACACGCCGGTGAGCGCGAATGCGCGCATCAGCGAGGCGATCGCGCGCTTCCGGCGACGCGACGAATCGGTGCGCCTATCCGTGCTCGTCCGCTCGCCAGGCGAACTCGAGGAAATGCTGCTTGCCGGCCGCATTCAGATGGCGATCGGCTACTTCTGGCATCGCGTGCCGTCGCTCGAATACACGCAGATCTTTGCCGAAGATCAGTTCGCGTACTGCGCGCGAGAGCATCCGCTTTTTGTACACGCGGGCAATGTGAGTCCGGACGATGCCGCCGAGCATGCGTGGGCGTGGCGAAGCTATCCGCTGCCCGAAGCAGGCGCGCTCACGCCGCGCACTATCGGCGCGGTCGCGGACAACATGGAAGCCGTCGCCATGCTCGTGTTATCCGGGCGGCATCTCGGTTATCTGCCGGAGCATTTCGCCGCGCCTTATGTGAAAGACGGCTTGCTCGCCGCGTTGAATCCCGAGTTCATGCGTTATCGCGTGGCGTTTCACATGGTCGTGCGCGCCGAGCGCGGACGCGGCTCGCGCAATGCGAAGAACGATATCGTCGATGCATTCATCGAGGACATGACCGCCGCTCACACTGCTTAGACGCAGCTAAATAAGCAGCACGCATGCTTATTCGACAAGCATCGATTTCCGCGAGCAATTAGCAAAAGCCAATCACTCGACCGACACGATTTCTCCTAATATCCAAGCTAATCGCGTTATCTCAAAAATAAGCCGAATGATCGGATGTGCTTAATCACGTCGCGCGAAACACGGACTTTTCAACGGGGGAAAAGATGGACCAAGCAAAGCTGAGAGAAACACGCCGGGTTGGATTGGCAGCGGCGCTCGCCGTGCTGAGCGCCTATGCGGTATCCGCCCCGGTGTACACGATGCCCGGTGGCACGATCACATTCCGGGGCGCGCTGGTGGCGCCGCCGTTCGGCGTATCGACATCGACGGCGGCAACGTCCGCAACTTTTTCGGCGACGAACCATGCGAGCGACCAGACGGTCTCGGTGCACTTCACGCCGCCGCCAACCGACGCGCCGAACGCACGCGTCGCCATTGCCGGCAGCGTGTACGCGCGCTTCGCCGATGGCGCCGGACGTCAGACCGCACGCGGCAGCGATGGCACGTTTCACGTCGGCGCGACAGGCGGCGTGCTGTCCATGTCGGCGCCATCGACAGCGCCATCGACAGCGCTCGTGACGGTCGTCACCGACTATCAATAAGCCGGGCGCACAACCTTACCCGTTGATCACGTCCGCGCCCTTCGGCACGTTGAACTTGAAGGTATCGCTCTTGATCGGCGGGTTCTTCTGAATGTTCGAGAACGTAAGAAGCGTGACGTTGCCGAACACGTCGTGCAGTTCCATGGCTTGCAGATTGCCGTCCTTGAAGCCGATGCCCACGCGTTCGAACTGCGTGTCCTTCGCTTTAGGCGTGAGTTCCAGCCAGTCGATGCCGCCCTTCTCGCCCGCATCGCGCGAGGTGAAGTTCTTGTCGAGGTCGTTGCTGCCGAAAAGGATGGCGGCGGGGCTTGCGCCAAGCGCGCCGCCAAGCGTGCGAACGGTGACCTGGTTCAAGTCCTTGTCATAGACGTAGAGCTTGTCGCCGTCCGCCTGCAAAACCTGCGAGTACGGCTTTTCATACGACCAGATGAACTTGCCCGGCCGCGCGAACATGAATGTGCCGCTGGAGGTCACGCCCTTGGTCGGCGTAGTCGTGGAGCTTGCGCCGTTATTGACCTTGCCTGGCGCCTTGACTTCCTGTTGCGTGAATTCGCCGCGTGCCGCGTGGACTTGCGAAACGAAGGCCTTCAGCTGCTCCGTGCCACTCGCGTACGCGTGCGATGCAAACAGCATCGACGCGGACAGCAGCGCCGCGCCGAATACCTTCTTCCCCGTGTGTTGCTTCATGCTTTTGTTCTCCATTCAAAACACGTCGGCGCTCAGTCGGAATCGCGCGCCGGCGTCAGAATCTCGCGGTTGCCGTTCGACGACATCGACGAAACGAGCCCGGAGTTCTCCATCTGTTCGAGCAGCCGCGCCGCCCGGTTATAGCCAATACGCAGATGCCGCTGCACGAGCGAGATCGAAGCGCGCTTGTTCTTGATGACCACTTCCACCGCCTGATCGTAAAGCGGGTCGGACTCGCCATCGGTCGCGCCGCCTGCGCCGGGCGCGCCTTCTTCACCCTCGCCGGCCAGTCCGCCTTCGAGAATGCCTTCGATATAGTTCGGCTCGCCGTGCTCCTTGAGCTTGTCGACCACGCGATGCACTTCTTCATCCGACACGAACGCGCCATGCACGCGCACCGGCAGACCCGAGCCTGGAGGCAGATAAAGCATGTCGCCCATGCCGAGCAACGATTCCGCGCCCTGCTGATCGAGAATCGTGCGCGAATCGATCTTCGACGACACCTGGAACGCCATGCGCGTCGGCACGTTCGCCTTGATGAGGCCGGTGATGACATCGACGGACGGCCGCTGCGTCGCGAGAATCAGATGGATGCCCGCCGCGCGCGCCTTCTGCGCGATCCGCGCGATCAACTCCTCGACCTTCTTGCCGACGACCATCATCAGATCGGCCAGTTCGTCGATGACCACGACGATATGCGGCAGACGCGCGAGCGGCTCGGGTTCGTCCGGCGTGAGGCTGAACGGGTTCGGAATGGTTTCGTCGCGCTTCTTCGCTTCGTCGATTTTGCTGTTGAAGCTCGCGAGATTGCGCACGCCCATCTTGCTCATGAGCTTGTAGCGCCGCTCCATTTCCGCGACCGCCCAGTTGAGCGCGTGACCCGCCTGCCGCATGTCGGTGACGACCGGACACAGCAAATGCGGAATGCCTTCGTAGACGCTCATTTCAAGCATCTTCGGGTCGATGAGGATGAGCCGCACCTGATCCACGCTTGCCTTGTAGAGCAGCGAAAGAATCATCGCGTTGATGCCGACGGACTTGCCCGAACCCGTGGTGCCCGCGACCAGCAAGTGCGGCATCTTGGCAAGATCGGCGCAGACCGGATTGCCGCCGATGTCCTTGCCAAGGCCCATCGTTAGCGGCGAGGCGGCGGCTGCGTAGACCTCGGAGCCGAGAATCTCGGAGAGCTTCACGGTCTGGCGGCGCTGGTTCGGCAATTCGAGCGCCATGAAATTCTTGCCCGGAATGGTTTCGACGACGCGGATGGACACGAGCGACAATGAGCGCGCCAGATCCTTCGCGAGCCCGACGATCTGGCTGCCCTTCACGCCCGTGGCCGGTTCGATCTCGTAACGCGTCACGACCGGCCCCGGATACGCCGCGACCACGCTCACTTCCACGCCGAAGTCCTTCAGCTTCTTTTCGATGAGACGCGAGGTGTATTCCAGCGTGTCGGCAGCAATGGTTTCCTGGGTTTTCGGCGGCGCATCGAGCAACGCGAGCGGCGGCAAGGTGGAATCGCCCGGCAGGTCCTTGAAGAGCGGCACCTGCTTCTCTTTCTCCGCGCGCTCGGAGCGCGGCGGCGTGGCGACCGGCGGCACGATCACGACCGGCTCGTGATCTTCCTGCTTCACGCGCGAGCGCACGACCTTGCCTTCGCGCTTGGTCGCCGCTTCCTCGCCGAGCTTGCGGTCGCGGCCTGCTTCGCGCCGGAGTTGCGCGCCGGTGATCGCAGTGAGAATACCGTCGCCGACTTTTTCGCACACGGACAACCACGAGAAGCGGAAATAGAGCGACAAGCCGATGGCCAGCGCGATCAGCAGAAAGAGCGTCGCCCCCGTGAAGCCGAGCGCGTGAGAAACATGGCGCGCGACCATGTCACCGACCACACCGCCCGGCGCGCGCGGCAGCGGCACCTTGAGCGACCACATGCGCAACGCCTCGATGCCATCGCTTGCGAGCAGCACGAGCACGAACGCGAATGCCTCGGCGAGCCAGGTGCGATCGCGCGGGGTGTCGTCGTCGGCGAGCGCGGGTTGCGTGATGCGCCGGTAATTCGCGACGATCCGCCTCCCGAGCAGCACGACAAACCAGTACGACGAGAGCCCGAACGCGAGCAGCAGGATATCGGACGTGTTGGCGCCGACGCGCCCAGCCCAGTTCGAAATGTGATCCACGCTGATGGCGTGCATCCAGCTCGGGTCTTTCCGGCTATAGGAAAGGAGCGCCATGACGAGAAACAGTCCGAGCGCAACCTGGAGAATCCAGCGAATCTCGGTGAAGAGCCGCGACATGCGGTGCGGCAGCGCCTGCGGGCTCGCGGAATAGGATGCTTTGGCCATTGATTCGGAGTCGCTTGTCGCGGCTTATAAAGTGCCGCATATAAGGTGGCCTATTGTAAACGCTGCATTGCGGTGAACGGCGCAAAAAGGCGTCCGTGCTTGCAACCTGTAACACTCGTCACACGCAAACGCTCGTGATTTAAGCCACGATTAAGCAACGATTTTTTCGTGATTCCTGCGTCGCTCGGCTATCAATCCGATTGAAAGGTTCACTCGGAAGGCTTTTGCAACGGCCTTTATAATTGATCCCTTGCACCCAACTAGAGTTCGTCGGGGCTGCAATGGCGCGTCGCGGTCATGAGCCGCTTTTCGCGCCGGGCGTCGAAGTTGCCGCGCCACAACCCGACGGCCATCAATAACGGACCAAACGCCATGTCATCGACCAAACACGCCAAAGTGCTGATTCTCGGTTCCGGCCCCGCCGGCTATTCGGCCGCCGTCTACGCCGCGCGCGCGAATCTGTCGCCGCTGCTCATCACCGGCTTAGCTCAGGGCGGTCAGTTGATGACCACCACCGACGTCGAAAACTGGCCGGGCGATCCCACGGGCGTGCAGGGTCCGGAACTCATGCAGCGCCTCGAAGAACACGCGCGCAACTTCAATACCGAGATCGTCTTCGATCACATCCATACGGCGAAGCTCAACGAGCGTCCGCTGCGGTTGATCGGCGACTCGGGCGAGTACACGTGCGACTCGCTCATCATCGCGACGGGCGCATCGGCGCAATATCTCGGCGATCCTTCCGAAGAAGCGTTCATGGGCAAGGGCGTGTCGGCGTGCGCCACCTGCGACGGCTTCTTCTATCGCAACGGCGAAGTGGCGGTGATCGGCGGCGGCAATACGGCGGTCGAGGAAGCCATTTACCTTGCGGGCATCGCGAAGAAGGTCACGGTGATCCATCGTCGCGACAAGTTCCGCGCCGAGCCCATTCTCATCGACCGCTTGCTGGCGAAGGAAAAGGAAGGCGTCGTCGATATCAAGTGGAACCACGTGCTCGACGAAGTGCTCGGCGACGCGACCGGCGTGACCGGCCTGCGCGTGAAGAGCACCGAAACCGGCGACACCACCGACGTCAAGCTGCAAGGCGTGTTCGTGGCAATCGGTCACAAGCCGAACACCGATCTCTTCACCAACCAGCTCGAAATGAAGAACGGCTACATCATCACGAAGGGCGGCACGACGGGCGACGCAACGTCCACCAGCATCCCCGGCGTGTTCGCGGCGGGCGACGTGCAGGATCACGTGTATCGTCAGGCAATCACGAGCGCCGGAACCGGTTGTATGGCGGCGCTGGATGCGCAACGTTATCTGGAAACCATCGACGAAACGTCCACGCCGCACTCGATGAGCCACGAAAAGGATCGTTGAGCGACCGCGCGCGCGTCGGACCGTTAGAATGGTTGCCGGCGCGCAGCGTACTGCTCACTGAGTTCAGCCGCATCGAGGGTTGAACCAGACTGAAGAACGGGCCACGGTTCGCGCCGCCGGCCCGTTTTTATTTTCGCGAGCGCCGTTGCGTGCATGTGCATGGCGCCGCGCGTGGCACAATCGGCGCGCTGCGTTTGACGTCCCGCGCTTATCCGTTGGCCGAACGATGCCGAAAAACCAACCTCATCCGAACGAACCGAAACTCCGGCGCGCCGCCACGCCGCAAGTCAGCGCGCCTGTCGAAGCGAAACCCGCCGATGTCGCCGAAGCGGTGAAACGCGAAGGGCTCGCCGGACTCGGATCGCTGAAAAGCGCGTTGAAGGCGCAGGCGGAGAAGCGCGACGCCGAACGCGTCGCGGCCGTGCGTGCGGAACGCGAAACGTTGGCCGAGGCCGATGAGTTTCGTCGCGCCATCGGCGAAATCGAGCCATTGAAGACGCCGCCGCGCATCGCTATCGCCCGCGTGCCGCCGCCACCGCTTCCGCTGCAAAGCTGGCGCGACGAGGAAGCGGTCCTGCAGGAAGCGCTCTCCGACGAATACGACCCGGAAAGCCTGCTCGATATCGACGAGACGCTTTCCTACTGTCGTCCGGGCATCAGTCAGGAAGTCGTGAGGAAGTTGCGGCGCGGCGCGTGGATCGTTCAGGCGCAACTCGATCTGCACGGCATGCGCCGCGAGGAAGCGCGCGAGGCGCTTGCGGAGTTCATCCGCGAAGCCGTGAAGCGCGGGCTGCGCTGTCTGCGCGTGATTCACGGCAAGGGGCTCGGGTCCGTCGGCCGCGAGCCGGTGCTCAAGGGCAAGGTGCGCGCGTGGCTCGTGCAGAAGGTCGAAGTGATTGCGTTCTGTCAGGCGCGTCCGCACGATGGCGGCGCGGGCGCCGTGCTCGTGCTGCTGCAACCGGCGAGCGCGCCGCGACATCATCAACATCCACAAGACAAGAACCGCAAAGCGGGTTAGAACGTGCATCCCAGGCTGACTCTCGCCATTTCCATCATGGAGGCGTTCGCGATTTTCGCGTATGCGTTCTCCGGTCTCATCGAGGCGCGCAAGCGCCGGCTCGACGCCGTCGGCGCCTTCCTCGTCGCCCTCGCCACGGCTTTCGGCGGCGGCACCGTGCGCGACGTGCTGCTGTCACGCCGGCCGTTTTATTGGGTCGAGCATCAGGAATACGTGTTCGTCATCTTCGCGATGGCGATTTTCGCGCCCTTCTTTCTACGCGTGACGACGCGTCTGTTCGATCAGCGCGCGCTCCTCATCACCGATGCGATCGGCCTCGGACTCTTCAGCGTCTCGGGCACTTCCATCGCGCTCGATGCGCAAATGCCCGTTTTCACCGCGACGATGATGGGCGTTACCACCGGCGTGTTCGGCGGCATCATGCGCGACGTCCTGTGCAACGAGATTCCGCTGATCCTGCGCGATTCGCGGCCGTATGCAGTCTGCGCGTTCGCGGGCTGCTGGATGTATATCGGGCTCGAACAGCTTCAGGTGGACACGATCTACAACGTGCTGCTGTCTACGGCTTTCATTCTGGTCGCGCGGCTCGTCACCTTCAAATTCGATATCCGACTGCCGCATTAGTCGAACTGCATGGGCCGAGCCGCACTGGCTGCGCACGAACGGGCGGGAAAACCCGTCTATTTGCTACAATCGCACAGTTTTCAAACCCGCCTGAAGCTGCCTGAAAGTCTGACCCGGCGGCCTTCGCGGCTACCCTTCTTGCAGAACGACGCACAACGACGCACAACGAACATGAACATCGAGCAAGCGCGTTTCAACATGATCGAGCAGCAGATTCGTCCTTGGGAAGTGCTGGACCAGGAGATTCTGAATCTGCTGTCGCTCATCAAGCGCGAGAACTTCGTTCCCGCCGCGTACCGCAATATCGCTTTCGCGGACCTCGAAATTCCGCTTCCCGGCGGCGAGCGCATGCTGTCGCCAAAGGTCGAGGCGCGGGTTCTGCAAGAACTGGCCATTCACAAGGGTGAGACGGTGCTGGAAATCGGCGCGGGCTCGGGCTATATGGCGGCGCTCCTCGCGCATCGCGGCCGCAGCGTGACCACGGTTGAAATCTCGCCGGAACTCGCCGAGTTCGCGAAGCAGAATCTCGCGGCGAACGGTGTGTCGAACGCGCATGTGGTTCACGGCGACGGCGCGCGGGGCTTGGCCGACGGCGCGCCTTATGACGTGATCTGTGTCTCGGGCGGCATGCCGGTCATGCCGCAGGAATTGCTCGAACAGTTGAAAGTGGGCGGGCGTATCGCCGCTTTCGTCGGCACGGCGCCGGTCATGAAGGCGCAGATCATCACGCGGGTCGACGAAAAGCAATTCCGCGTGTCCGATGTCTTCGAAACGCTCGTCGCGCCGCTGCAAAACGCGGTGCATCCTTCGCTATTCAGGTTCTGATTCGGTGCGTTCGGGCCGGGCGCCGCCCGGCTTTCGCCATCGTCCTTACTCGATTCCATGCAAAATCTGACCGCACCCGAACTCGCCGCGTGGCTTGCCGACACCTCGCGCCCCGCTCCCGTTTTGCTCGACGTGCGCGAGCCGTGGGAAGTGCAGACCGCGAAGCTCGACAAGATCGTGTCGATTCCCATGCGCGACATCCCCGCGCGTAGCGAAGAACTCGACGACGACGCGCAGATCGTCTGCATCTGCCACCACGGTGCGCGCAGCGCGCAGGTCGGCATGTTTCTGGAGTCGCGTGGCTTCACGAACGTGTTCAATCTGTACGGCGGCATCGACGCGTGGTCGCGTCAGGTCGATCCTTCGGTGCCAACGTATTGAACCGAGCCTGAATCCGAGCGTTCAGGCCAGCCAACGAAAAAGCCGCATGCGTTTAAAGCGCATGCGGCTTTTTTGTGTCGAAACGAAAGCGTCAGACCACGTTCATTGCCAGCGCGCTTGCGCGATAATGCTCCGCGGCCTTTTCGGTATCGCCGAGTTGCTCGTGCAGACGCGCCAGCGCGCGATGCGTCCGAATACGCAACGGCTCGTCTTCCGCCAGCTTCAGCGCCGATTCGAGAAACGCCTGCGCCTTGCCCCACAATTGCTGATGCAGGCACAGACGACCGAGCGTGAAAAGCAGGTCGGCGTCTTCGGTGCGTTCCTTTTGCCAGGCTTCGGCGCGCTGAATGAGCGGCAAGGCGTCGCCCCCGACGATGCAGTCCGGATAACGCCGCAACAACCGCGCATCCCAGTTCACGGCAAGCGCGTCTTCGATAATCTTCTTCGCTTCCGCCCGACGATCCAGCGCGATCAGCAGTTCGGCGGCGAGATCGGCGAGACGCGGCGACTGACGCTCTACCGGCGACAATGATTGCCACAGTTCGAGCAGCGCATCTGGATTATGCCGGCGATCGCGCAGCAGGTTTTCCGCCGCGACTTGCCGCAGCCGCACGGCGACCGCGGGATGCAGCGCCTCGCGCTTTTCAAGCATGCGCACGAGCTTCAGCACTTCGCCCCAGTTCTTCAACTGCTGCTGGGCGCGCAACGCGATCTGCTGAGCATGGATGCGCCGCCCGCCCTGCGCCTGAATCTCGGTCAGCGCGACGAGCGCGCCGTCCGCGTCGCGGCCATCGGCGCGCATGTCGGCGGTGGCCATCAGGCGCGCGTCCTGCCAGTCCGCGCCGCCGACTTGCGCGAGCCACTCGTCGCGACGCGCGTATTCATGCAGCCGATGCGCCGCGTTCGCGCCGATCAAGCCCGCCGCGCCCTTGTTGTCCTCGACACTCAACGCATCGCGCGCGGCTTTCTCGGCCTTCGAGAAGCGGCCCGCGTACAGATGGCCGATCGCATCGCGCAAGGACGCGTTCGCCTTCGCAAGCTTGCTGCGCGTGCGATACGCCGCCACGCGCGACGGCATCTTCCACACGCCACGGATCGCGCGGATCAGCGCATAGAGCGCGAGAAACAACACGACCAGCGCCACGACAAACAGATTGAGCGACATGTCGATGCGATATGGCGGCAGCACGAGCAGAATCTGCCCGCCATTGAAGCCGCCGACCGTCGCGATGATCGCCGCAACGACGAACAACAGCGCAATCCAGATGAGTCCACGAATCGTCATCATCCGCCTCGCTTGAACTGGTGCACGGCGGCGAGGCTCGCGTCCAGGTTCGGCACGGCGACGGCCATCGACGCCTGATCGACCTGCTTCACGAGATCGCGCACGGCCTGAACCGCTTTCGACGAGGGATCGAAGTAGCGGGCAAGCGCGGCATCGGCGGCTTTCAGGTCGGACTTGAGCGTAGGCTCACTGCGCGAAAGCAGCGAAAGACGCGCGGACAACAGACGCAGCTTCACGTTCTGGCGCACGAAGTAACCCTGATCCGGCGACGTGAGCATGGCGTCCGCATTGTCGATACGCCGCACCGACACGAGACTCGACAACTGCTGCCCGATGCCGCTCGTGATCTGATACCACAGCACCTTCCAGCGCGGCACGCCGGTCGCCGCAGCAATCGACGCGCTGTCACCCGGTTCTGACGCGCGAGCGCGCGCCGGATCGATCGGCGCTTCGCCGGACAGCGGCAAACTGTCGATGCGGTCGATCGCCGTATCGAGCTTGATCGCGAGACCCGTGAGGTCGGTGGTCGGCGTGGCCTTGAGCTTGTCCATGTCCTGCGCGACGGCCTTGCGGATCGCCACGACCTGCGGACCGTTCGTGGCGGCCAACCGCGTGTCGGCGCTTTGCAGCGCGAAGAGCGCGAGTTGCACGTTGCCGGTCAATTGCAATTGCTGGCTTGCGCTCGACAGAATCTGCTCGACTTCGGCAACCGTCCAGTCGTCGCGATTGCTCGCGAGGTCCTGATACTGCTGCTGCAACGCCTGGCTGTGCGCCTCGGCGTCATTGAGCTTGCCCTGCAACTGAATGACTTGCGTATTGAGCGCGGCGGTCGAACTCGCGGCTTCGTCGGCCTTGGCGCGCAGTTGCGCGTCTTGCGCGTTGGCCTCTTCGACGCGCTGCGCGAGCGCCTGGTTATTGCGTTCGAACTTGCGGTTGAGCGCATAGCCACCCGCGCCCGCAGCAATCGCGAGGATAACGATGACGAACCACAACAACACCGTACCCGCGCCGCCGCGCCGCTTCTGCTGCTCGTAGGGCGTGAAAGGCGTATTGGGCGGAGGCGGTGGCACGTTGGGCTGAGGTGAAGCTTTGTTGGAATCGTTCGAATCAGTCATGCGTGATTGAGCCGTTTGGTGGGCCGGCGCGGCGGCCGGTTGCGTGTCCGGCGATGCATCCGCCGGTGCGGGCTTCGCGTGCGTTTCACGTGCTTGATTGGTGTGAGGTTCAGCCTGAATCCCAGCCGATTTGCGCGGGTAAAGCGCATCGACTGCCTGCACGATGCGCTCGTCGCCGGCGCCGGACACCGTCATCCTATCAAAACCCGCTTGCCGCGCGGCCTGCTCGATACGCGGATGCGGGCAGATCACCTGCGCGTGCCGCAGCCGCGTGATCTCGTCGGCGGTGAGATGTTCGCGCGCGAGTTCGTCGAGATTGCGCACGCCTTCGGAACTCGTCAGCAGCCACGCGTGCGGATTGCCCGCGAGCAGCGTGTGGATGCGCTCCCACTTGTGCATAGACGGTTCGGGCAGCACGCGGCGATACGCCGCCGCCTTTTCCACTTGCGCGCCCGCTTCGGTGAGGCGCTCGGCGAGCCACTCGCGCCCGCCATCGCCACGCACGATCAGCACGCGCTTGCCTTCCAGACCGTTCTCGCCGAGCGTGGCTTCGATTGCCGTGTAGAGCGCTTCGGAATCGAAACGCGGATCGGCTTCTTCCGCCGACGGACTGATCACGCGATACGCCGGCGCGCTCACGCCTTGCCGCGCCAGCGCAGCGACGCTGCCCGGACCCACGACGGCCACCGGCACGTCCACAGGCCACGGCGCGAAAAGACGGCTGAACGCATGATCGATCGCATTCGGCGAGACGAAAACCACGAGCGCGTAACGTTGCGGCCCGTAGAGTTCGTCGAGGGCCGCGCGCAAAGGAGCGTCGTCGGCGACGGGCGCGATGTCGATGAGCGGAAACTCGAGCGTCTCGAAACCGGCATCGGCGAGAAGCGCGATGAGCGCAGCCGATTGTCCCGCAGGCCGCGTGACGACGATGGTGGCGCGACGCTCGCTCGCCATCAGTGCTTGCCCGCCGTCGAAGGCGGGATCAGGTCGGGATTGGCCGCGTCGTTGCCGGGGCTTCGGTTCGGCCCGTCCGGGTGGCTGATGGTGGTCAGCGCGTTGACGATCTCCATGGCGCCCTGCGCTTCGAGATCCGCCGATACGCGCAAACCGAGTTCGAGCGCGGCGGCAAGATCGGGCGTGGCGATGCGTTCTTCCGCGTTCAAGACGCGCGTGCCATCCGGCGTCGAGACCGCGCCGCGCAAGTACAGCGAATCGTTCTCCCAATGCGCGTAAGCGGCCAACGGCACTTCACAGCTGCCACCAAGCGCACGCGACACGGCGCGCTCCGCTTCGACGGCAAGCGCGGTCGCTTCGTGATGCAAGGGCGCGAGCCACGCGACGAGATCGGCGCGATCCGCACGAATCTCGATGCCGAGCGCACCCTGCCCCGCCGCCGGCAGACTGTCGGTTTCATCCAGATACGCGCGGATGCGTCCTTCGAGACCAAGCCGTATCAGACCGGCCGCCGCGAGAATGATGGCCACGTATTCGCCGCGATCCAGCTTGCCTAGACGCGTGTCGAGATTGCCGCGCAGCGGCCGCACTTCGAGATGCGGATAGCGCGCGCGGATCATGGCTTCGCGGCGCAGGCTCGAGGTTCCGACCACGCTGCCCGCCGGCAACGCAGCGAGCGAATCGAAGTGCGAAGAGACGAACGCATCGCGTGGATCTTCACGTTCGAGAATCGCGCTGAGTGCGAAGCCTTCGGGGAGTTGCATCGGCACGTCTTTGAGCGAATGAACCGCGAGATCGGCGCGGCCGTCGGCGAGCGCGGCTTCCAGTTCCTTGACGAACAGACCCTTGCCGCCGACCTTCGATAACGTGCGATCGAGAATCTGATCGCCGCGCGTCGTCATTCCGAGAATTTTGACGTCGCAAGATGGATATAATTTGTGCAGCGCACACTGCACGTGCTCGGCTTGCCACATCGCCAGCCGGCTTTCCCGCGAAACGATTGTGAGGCTCGCGGGCGGTGTCGTTGAATGCGTCTCGGAATTCATTGAAGCTCGATCGAATGACGGGATGGATAAATAGACATTAGCTAACAATGGTAGCACGCAGGCCAGGGTCGACCTGAAGACACGCGGCGCGCCAGAGCCTTAGTCCGCGCGCCTTTCGAAGCGTTCAGCACGCGTTCCGGTAGCGGAAGGCAAAGCGGCTGCGGCGCGGTTGCGGCAGCTTCGCGCCGCACCTCGCGCGGCTGTGCAGAACTCGTTTCGTCGGTGATTTCGTCGCGTTACCCTGACTGCGCAGCTTCTGAGGAGAACCCGACGTGACGACTTCCGGATCGGCCCGCCCCGCGCGCCGCAACGCTCTATCGCCTGACTCTTCCGCCGACGCATCGAGCGCGGCCCATGCAACCGGCACCTCATCGTCAGCGATGCCAACGTCAGCGACGCCAATCATTCGCACGACGAAAACGGCCACCGCCGTGAAGGCATCGAAGGCGAGCGTGGCTCCAAAGGCCGCGCCGGTTCCCAAGAAGGCGAGCGTCAAAACGGCCATCAATGGCGCCGAACGGCCGAAGCCGACCAGCCGCACGCGCGACGACAAGGACCGTCCGCTCTTCGAAGACATCCGCTATCTTGGCCGCCTGCTCGGCGACGTGTTGCGCGAACAGGAAGGCGACGCCGTCTTCGAACTCGTCGAAGCCATTCGTCAGACCGCCGTCAAATTTCGCCGCGAGGACGACAACGAAGCGTCGCAAGCGCTGGAAAAGCGTCTGCGTGCTTTATCGCCGGAACAGACGGTCAGCGTGGTGCGCGCCTTCAGCTATTTCTCGCATCTGGCGAATATCGCGGAAGACCGGCATCACAATCGGCGGCGGCGGATTCACGCGCTCGCCGGTTCGACTTCGCAGCCGGGCACCATCGCCTACGCCATCGAGCGCATGCGCGAGCAGTCCAACGTCAGCAAGACGCGCAAGGTGCTGGAAAAGTTCTTCGATGCCGCGCTCATCGTGCCCGTGCTCACCGCGCATCCGACGGAAGTGTCGCGAAAGAGCATTCTCGATGCGCAACACGACATCGCGCGCCTGCTTGCCGAACGCGATCAGGAACTGACAGCGCGCGAACGTGCGCACAACGAAGCCGTCCTGCGGGCGCGCGTGACCTCGCTCTGGCAAACGCGCATGTTGCGCGAGTCGCGCCTTTCGGTCGCCGATGAAATCGAGAACGCGCTTTCGTACTATCGCGCGACTTTTCTGGAGGAAATTCCCGCGCTTTACGCCGATATCGAGGAAGCGCTCGCTGAACACGGCCTGCCCGCGCGGCTGCCGCCGTTCTTCCAGATGGGAAGCTGGATTGGCGGCGACCGCGACGGCAATCCGAACGTCACCGCCGCCACGCTGGAAAACGCCATCACGCGGCAAGCGACGGTCATCTTCGAACACTATCTGGAACAGGTGCACAAGCTCGGCGCGGAGTTGTCCGTGTCGAATCTGCTCGCCGGATCGAGCGAAGCCTTGCAGGCGCTCGCGGATGCCTCGCCGGACCAGTCGCCGCATCGCACGGACGAACCATATAGGCGCGCGCTGATCGGCATCTATACGCGGATCGCGGCGAGCGCGCGCGTGCGGCTGGGCGAAGGCGTGGTCGCGGTGCGCAGCGCGGGACGCGGCGCGGCGCCAATTCGCGCGACGCCTTATGGCGATAGCTCCGAGTTCACGCGCGATCTTCATGTGCTGATCGACTCGCTCGCGCAACATCATGGCGGCTCGCTTGCGCTGCTGCGGCTCGCGCCGCTTACGCGCGCTTCGGAAGTGTTCGGCTTTCATCTGGCGAGCATCGACTTGCGGCAGAGCTCGGATATCCACGAAGCGGTGATCGCGGAGTTGCTTTCGCGCGCGGGCGTCGAAGCCGACTATGCGGCGCTTTCCGAGGAAGACAAGCGCGCCGTGTTGCTCAGGGAACTTGCGCAGCCGCGTCCGCTGCGTCTTCCTTATGCCGATTACTCCGATCTCGCGAAGAGCGAACTCGGCGTGCTCGAAGGCGCACGCGTGACGCGCGAGAAGTTCGGCAAGCGCGCGGTGCGCAACTACATCATCTCGCACACGGAGACCGTGAGCGACTTGCTCGAAGTCATGTTGCTGCAGAAGGAAACCGGCGTGCTGCACGGTTGCCTCGGCAGCAAGGACAATCCCGCGCGCGATGGCGTGATGGTGATTCCGCTCTTCGAGACCATCGCCGACTTGCGCAATGCGCCGGTCATCATGGGCGAATTCTTCAAGCTGCCGGGCATCGACGCGCTCATCGAAAATCAGGGCAACGAGCAGGAGGTCATGCTCGGCTATTCGGACAGCAACAAGGACGGCGGCTTCTTGACGTCCAACTGGGAGCTGTATCGCGCGGAACTGGCGCTCGTCGCGCTGTTCAAGCAACGCGGCACGACCTTGCGTCTGTTCCACGGCCGGGGAGGCACGGTGGGACGCGGCGGCGGCCCGACCTATCAGGCGATTCTGTCGCAGCCGCCCGGCACGGTCGACGGGCAAATCCGTCTCACCGAGCAAGGCGAAGTCATTTCGAGCAAGTTCGGCAATCCGGAAATCGGGCGGCGCAATCTGGAAACGGTGGTGGCGGCAACGCTAGAGGCATCGCTTCTGCCGCACGAGAACGCGCCCGCGCAATTGCCGCTATTCGAAGCGACGATGCAAACGCTCTCCGATTCCGCGATGGCCGCGTACCGCGCGCTCGTGTACGAAACTCCCGGCTTCACCGATTACTTCTTCGCCTCGACGCCGATCGCCGAGATCGCCGAACTGAACATTGGCAGCCGGCCGGCATCGCGCAAGCTGCAGGACCCGAAGCAACGCAAGATCGAAGATTTGCGCGCCATTCCGTGGGGCTTTTCGTGGGGCCAATGCCGCCTGCTGCTGACGGGCTGGTTCGGCTTCGGCAGCGCGGTGACGGCTTATCTCGATTCGGCCGACTCGGACGCGGAACGCGCGAAGCGCCTCGGCACCTTGCGCAAGATGCACAAGACGTGGCCGTTCTTCACGAATCTGCTTTCGAACATGGACATGGTGCTTGCGAAGACCGATCTCGCGGTGGCGTCGCGTTATGCGCAGCTCGTCGCGGACAAGAAGCTCAGGAAGCGCGTGTTCGATCGCATCGTCGCGGAGCACGAGCGGACCGGCAACGTGCTCGCGGAAATCACCGGCAAGGGCGAGCGCCTCGCTGACAATCCGCTGCTCGCGCGCTCGATCAAGAACCGTTTTCCGTACCTCGATCCGCTCAATCACTTGCAGGTGGAACTGCTCAAGCGGCATCGCGCAGGCGATCAGAACGTGCGGCTGCGGCGCGGGATTCATTTGACGATCAACGGGATTGCGGCGGGCCTGCGTAATACGGGTTGATCGATGCGCCCGGCAGCGGGCATTGCATCTTTCACGTGCCACGAATCACGCCAAGTGTTCGTGGCACGTTTGTTTAAGTAGCCCTTGCGGCATTCGAGCGGCGCTCAGTCGCGCCGCTTGCCTTCGATCATCAACGCATCCAGCTCGAACGAGAAGTCGTCGCCGGCCTTGAAGTATTCGCGCACTTCGTCGGGCGCGGCGGCCCACATCGATTTGATCGCCGTCACGCGTTCGGGCGGCGTTCTCATGCGTGTCACCCACGAATCGAATTCCAGGCCGATACGCCAGCGCTCGGTCACGTTCGCGTCGAAGCCGGCGGTATCGAGCATGGCGATCCACTCGTCGGCGCGATAGTCGCGGATATGCGATGCATCGCGCAACAGTTCGATTGCCTGAATGTGCGTGTCGTACAGCGGATCGTCGGCGCCCGCGATATCGATGAATTTCAGCCGGCCGCCCGGCTTGAGCACGCGCCGCACTTCGGCCAGCGCGCGCGGCACGTCGCGCCAGTGATGCGCGCTCATGCGGCTCACCACCCAGTCGAACGAGGCGTCGGCGAATGGCAGCGACTCGGCGGCGCCCTGTTGCGTGCGGATCGTGGCAAGGCCGCGTTCCTTCGCGGCGGCATCGACCGTGGCCAGCATTTGCCGGGCGATGTCGTACGCCACGACCTCGCGCACGTGCGGCGCCACCGCGAAACTCGCGTGACCCGCGCCGCATCCCATGTCCAGCAAGGTCGCGTTGCCGCACGTCGCGGCAAAAGTCGCGGCGAGATTTTGCAGATCGGCGCCGCTCGCGTGAACCTGGCTTGTGAGATAGGCGGCGGCGGTGCTGCCGAACGCATCGGCTACCTGGTCGTGGTGTTTCATCGGTATGGCTCCGGAATGTTCTTTGGGGACGCCGGCGGTTCCTGAGCCGCCCGGCCTGCCGCTACAATAGAGCCCGCCTTGTACCAGTACAAGTTGACTGTTTATTCTGGTATCGACATTACCCGCCACGCCTCATGAAAACGACCCCGAAGACCGAATCCAGGGAAGCTGTCGATATCCCCGCACGCGCGCTCGGCGAATTCATCCGGGCGCATCGTGAACGGCTTTCGCCGCAGTCCGTCGGTTTGCCGCCGGGGCCGCGCCGCCGCACGCCGGGGCTGCGCCGCGAGGAAGTCGCCGCGTTGTGCGGCGTCAGCCCGACCTGGTACACGTGGATCGAGCAGGGCCGGCCGGTTTCCGCCTCGGCGGATGCGCTCGCGCGTATCGCCGTCGCATTGCAGTTGTCGCGGGCCGAACGCGCGTATCTCTTCGAACTGGCCGAGGAACGCGATCCCGCCGAGCCCGATCCCACCGCGCAGGACGTGCCCGCCGCGCTCTTGCAGAGCGTCGGGCTGATCGGCGCGCCGGCCTACGTGCTCGACCGCCAGTGGAATGCGCTGCGCTGGAACGCGCACGCGTCGGAACTGTTCGTCGGCTGGCTCGATGGCGAACACGACCGCAACCTGCTCGCCTACACGTTCACCTCGCCGGTGGCGCGCGCGTTGATCGTCGATTGGGACACGCGCGCGCGCCGTCTTGCCGCCGAGTTTCGCGCCGATTCCATCCGTCACCTCAACGACGCGCCCACGCGCACGCTGATCGACATGCTCGGCGCCGCCAGCGATGCCTTCGCGCGCTACTGGGCGTCGCAGGACGTGTTCGAGCGCGAAGGCGGCGAACGCGCGTTCGATCATCCGTCGCGCGGACGACTCGTGTTCAACCAGATCACCTTCAAGCCCGCGCATCGCGAAGATCTGAAGCTCGTGATCCTCGTCGGCAACGACTGAGGCAGCAGGCGCCGAATGTTAAAATCTTCGACTTCCGGCTTGCCGCTTTAGCCGCCTCATTCGCCTCAACCGCCAATCACATCACCATGACGTCCCAACTGCACAAAAAAGGCGAAGCCTGGTCGGCTCGCTTCTCCGAGCCCATGTCGGATCTCGTCAAACGCTATACGTCGTCGGTGTTCTTCGACAAGCGGCTCGCTCTCGTCGACATTCAAGGCTCGCTCGCGCACGCGTCGATGCTTGCGGCGCAGAAGATCATCGGCGCGGACGACCTCGCCGCCATCGAGCGCGGCATGGCGCAGATCAAGGGCGAAATCGAGCGCGGCGAGTTCGAGTGGAAGCTGGACCTGGAAGACGTGCACCTGAACATCGAGGCGCGGCTGACCGCGTTGATCGGCGACGCCGGCAAGCGCCTGCACACCGGCCGCTCGCGCAACGATCAGGTCGCAACCGACATTCGCCTGTGGCTGCGCGGCGAGATCGACCGTATCGGCGAACTGTTGAAGGACCTGCGAAGCGCGCTCATCGACATGGCCGAGAAGCACGCCGGCACCATCATGCCGGGCTTCACGCATTTGCAGGTGGCGCAGCCCGTGACCTTCGGGCATCACCTGCTCGCTTATGTCGAAATGTTCTCGCGCGACGCCGAGCGCATGCGCGACTGCCGCACGCGCGTGAACCGCCTGCCGTTGGGTGCGGCGGCGCTCGCGGGCACGAGTTATCCGATCGACCGTCACGCGGTGGCGCAGACGCTCGGCTTCGATGGCATCTGCGCGAATTCGCTCGATGCCGTCTCCGACCGCGACTTCGCCGTCGAATTCACGGCGGCCGCCGCGCTCGTCATGACGCACGTCTCGCGCTTTTCCGAAGAACTCGTGTTGTGGATGAGTCCGCGCGTCGGTTTCATCGATCTCGCGGATCGTTTCTGCACCGGCTCGTCGATCATGCCGCAAAAGAAAAACCCCGACGTGCCCGAGCTCGCGCGCGGCAAGACAGGCCGCGTGAACGGTCATTTGATGGCGCTGCTCACGCTGATGAAAGGCCAGCCCCTCGCTTATAACAAGGACAATCAGGAAGACAAGGAGCCGCTTTTCGATACCGTCGATACGGTCGCCGACACATTGCGCATTTTCGCGGAAATGGCGGCGGGCATTACCGTCAAGCCGCAGGCCATGCGCGCGGCCGCGCTGCAAGGTTTCTCGACGGCCACCGATCTCGCGGACTATCTCGTGAAACGTGGCCTGCCCTTTCGCGACGCACACGAAGCCGTGGCGCATGCGGTGCGCATCTGCGTGGATCGCGAATGCGATATCGCCGATTTGTCGCTCGATGAAATGAAGCAGGAACTGCCGAACGTCGCGCATCTGATTGGCGACGATGTCTTCGAATATCTCACGCTCGAAGGTTCGGTCGCGAGCCGCGATCATGCGGGCGGCACCGCGCCGGATCAGGTGCGTGCGGCCGCCAAGGCGGCGCGCGCGGCGCTTGGCTGATCGAGCCGGACCATGCTTCGAATTGGACCCATTCGAGGGTCCATTTTTTTGGGAACGCCGGTTTTTATCACGCCGCGCGAAACACTGCATGGTTCGAATGCGCGCATGAAATGGGAGCGAACCTATCCGCCTTATCGTGGCCCGCAAGCATGATGAGAGACACTTTTTTGCCTTCGGGAATCATCATGCACAAGCGCAATTTTCGCAGTACCGCATTGGCTGCGCTCGTTGCGGCGGAAGCGCTTTCCGGCACGTCCGCCTCATATGCCGAGCGCAAAAGCTCACAACTCGAAGTCACGTTGACCATCCACAATGCCTGCTCGATTATCAGCGGTTCGGAAACGGCAGATCCGATTGAGATGCTTTCCGGTGCGAATGCCCGAACGTCCATCAAGGTGGATTGCACGGGAAAACAAACGCCCTACGGCGTTTCCGTCATGAGCGAACTGCATGCAAGCACCGCCGTCTCCAGGCAAGCAACAGCACAGGCCGCGACGGCAGCTTACGGCGATGCTCGAAAGACGATCGGCGTTGCCGCGGAACCGCAATCGTCGGCGACAAACTCCGAGACCACGCCGTTGGTCAAGTTCGTGACCGTCGAGTTTTGATATTCGCGGGGCGCCGATTGTGCGCACGACACGACTTGCAAGGCAACGCTCGATTCATTGGAAAGCGATGCAATGCAGGTCGAGTGTTTTGCCCTTCACGCTTCAGATGCCCAACAATCCCGATTTGAATTCACAAAGATAAAACGACGGGTCTCGGGTGTTCATCCCGCTTCACCACATCTGCTTCATCGTCTTCCCGACTAAAGGCATCTGCTAAACGGTGCAGCTTTCTTTGTAACGCAAGCATCGCCATGATTCGAGATTGCATTCGCAATTTCGCCTGGATCGTTCGTATTTGCTTCGCTTCTCTCAACGAGTTCCTTGAACGAATCGACGTCATTCTCACAAGAAAAAAACGTCAAGGAAAACACGCTTCGTCGACCCTTAAAAACTTTTCCGTAGGAAACCTAATATCCGATTTTCGGCTTGCCTCGCCCTGGTCGCTGGATTATCAATGATCGCACGAGCCCTATAAGAGAGGGCTTGACGACAATTCAGTCAGCGCAAATGAGTCGCGGATCGAAACGAACCAAACAAACCGAGTAAGGAGGCCGTTCTCATGAATCGCCTTGGCATGAAGTCGAAGACTACTGCGCTGACGCTGGCTGCGCTCGTCGCTTATTCAATCAATGCGTTGGGCGCCGAATGGCAGGAAGGTGCGACCTACGCGGCGGGCGCGACCGTCACCTACAACGGGCGCACATACCAGGCTCTTCAGGCGCATACGGCTTATCCAGGCGCTGGGTGGACTCCGGCCAGCACGCCGACCTTATGGCGCGATGTGAGCGCGGCTACGCCTACGCCAGCACCATCGCCCACACCTGCGCCGACACCCGCTCCGACTCCTGCGCCAACTCCCGTACCAACCCCGACGCCGACTCCAACGCCAACACCCTCTCCCACTCCGACACCTTCGGCTTGCTTCGCTGCGTGGTCGGCATCGCAGGTTTATGCACAGACAGGTACGCGCGTCACGGCCAATGGACGCAATTACAGAAACAAGTGGTGGACCCAAGGCGATAACCCGACGCAGTCTGGGCAATACGGCGTATGGGAAGACATAGGCGCATGTTCAGGAAGTCCGACGCCGACGCCGACACCGGCGCCAGCGCCAGTTCCAACGCCAACGCCAACGCCGGTTCCGACGCCGACGCCGACGCCAACACCAACACCGGTTCCGACTCCAACGCCGACACCGACACCAACGCCGGTTCCAACACCAGCACCAACACCGGTCCCGACTCCTACGCCCGCACCCGTGCCGACACCGGTCCCGACTCCTACGCCGGCACCTACGCCTACACCCACGCCAACACCCACGCCAACACCAACGCCCGCCCCCGCTCCCGCCGGCGCGCGTGAAGTCGGCGCGTACTTCGCGCAATGGGGAATCTACGACCGCAACTACAAGGTCAAGGATGTCGACACATCGGGCTCGGCGAAGCTGCTCACGTTTATCAACTACGCATTCGGCAACGTTTATCAGAAGAACGGCGGCTACGAGTGCGGCATCATCAACAAGGCAGAACCGGGTGCGACCAACGAGAACGCCCCGGACGCAGGCACCGGCGGCGACGCCTGGGCCGACTACCAAAAGGGCTTCTCGGCGAACGAATCGGTCAACGGCAAGAGCGATGCATGGGACTGGCCCTATGGCGATCCACGTCAGGGCAAGTCCGGTCCGCTCAAGGGTAACTTCAATCAGCTCAAGCTATTGAAGGACAAGTACCCCAACGTGCGCATGATCATCTCGCTCGGCGGATGGACCTGGTCGAAGTGGTTCAGCAAGGCCAGCGCCACCGATGCGCTGCGCAAGCAGCTCGTCTCGTCGTGCATCGATGTCTATATCAAGGGCAACGTGCCCTTCGATGCTGCCTCCAACGCGGGCGGAGATGGCGTCGCAGCGAACGTGTTCGACGGCATCGACATCGACTGGGAATTTCCCGGCGGCGGCGGTCAGCCCTACAACACGTACGACGTCAAGGACAAGGAGAACTACACGCTTCTCCTGACGGAATTCCGCAAGCAACTCGACGCCATGGGCGCGCAAAACGGCAAACGCTATTTGCTGACGGTCGCTATCGGCGCGGGTGGCGACAAGATCGCCAGCACGAACCCGGGCGACTACAGCAAGCCGCTCGACTGGATCAACGTGATGACGTACGACTATCACGGCGGATGGGAAAGCACCGGCCCGACGGACTTCCAGTCGCATTTGTATCCGGACCCGGCCAGCCCGAACATGGCGGGCGCTCCCGGCAACACCTACTACACCGATGCCGCCATCCAGGCCTTGCTGAAAGCGGGAGTGCCGTCGTCGAAGATCGTTCTCGGCATTCCGTTGTATGGGCGCGGCTGGACCGGCGTCACGCCGGGACCGAAGGGAGACGGGCTCTATCAGAAAGCCACCAAGACAGCGCCCGGGAAGTACGAGGCCGGCATCCAGGACTACCGGCTCCTGAAGAGCGCCGCAGGCACGGTGTACGAGCATCCGGTGACAAAGCAGTCGTACAAGTTCGACGGCACGACTTTCTGGTCCTACGACTCGCCCACCACGATCCGCGTCAAGAACGCCTACGTGAAGCAGTTCAGTCTGCGCGGTGTCTTCGGCTGGGAGCTGGACGGCGACGCCGCCAACGCGGAACTGCTGAACGTCATGAGCGAAGTCAACAAGTGATCGGCCGCGCGACTGCGCCCGGTGCATGACGCCGGGCGCAGACGATGCGCAGTGCAATGAATCGGGGGCAGCCATGCAGGATCGATTGACGAATGCCGCGTTCTCGACGGCCGCTGTGTCGAAAACGAAACTCTCCCGGCACGACCTCGGCTGGCGCGGGCGCGGCTTTACCTTGCTCGAGTTGCTGGTGGTGCTGCTCATCATCGCGCTCCTGGCGGGCTATGTCGGCCCGAAGCTCTTCGGTGAAGTCGGCAAGGCGCGCTCCAAGACAGCGACGACGCAGATCAAGGGTATCGAAGACGCGCTCGATCGATACCGTCTGGACACCGGCCACTTTCCCGGCACCGACGCCGGACTTCAGGCGTTGATGAGCAACGTCGGCAACACCTCGGGCTGGGAAGGTCCGTACATGAGCAGCGCCATTCCGAACGATCCGTGGGGCAAGCCGTACGTCTACCGCTCGCCCGGCGAGAACGGCAAGGACTACGACCTCATGACCTACGGCGCCGACGGCAAGCCCGGCGGTTCGGGCGAGGACGCGGACATCATCGGCAAATGATGGATTCGGCGGCAGTCATGCGATATCGCGTGCGGGTCGAGTCCGACGGCGGCCAGCAGGGACTGGAGCTCGATGCAGCGGACGAAACGCAGCTTCGGCAGAACATGGCCGACATGGGTTTGTCGCTGATCGAAGCGACACCCGTGGAAAAGAAGTCGCGCGGTCTCTCGTTGCGCAAGCCCGTATTCGAGCGCGCGCTCTTTACGCAGGAACTGATCGCGCTTCTGGAAGCGGGCCTGAGTCTCGTCGAAACGGTCGAGACGTTGCGCGACAAAAGCAAGGAAGGCCTCAACCGGACGGTGCTGCAAGGCATCGTCACCGCGCTTTACGAAGGCGAGCCGTTGTCGCGGGCGCTCGAGCGTCAAACCGAACATTTCCCGCCGCTGTATGTCGCGACCGTGGCATCGGCGGAACAGACGGGGCATCTTTCCGAGGCGCTCAAGCGCTATCACCACTACGACGCGCGGCTCGCGGCGGTGCGCAAGAAAGTGGTGTCGGCCATGGTGTATCCGTCCATCGTGATCGCCACGGGCGCGTTCATCATCCTGTTCCTCGCGTTCTACGTGATTCCGAAGTTCAGCCAGGTGTTCGCGTCGATGAAAGACATCCCCTTTTCCGCCCGCATGATGCTCGCCTGGGGCAACCTCGTCGCCGAGCACGGCGGCGTGCTGCTCGCGGGCATCGTGGCCGCGCTCGCCGGCGCGATCATGGCGCTGCGCAACGAGAAGGTGCGCGGCAGGTTGTTCGGCGCGGTGCTGCGCCTGCCCAAGCTCGCGGATTACCAACGGCTCTTCGCCCTGACACGGTTTTACCGGACGCTCGGCCTGTTGCTCGCGGGCGGCATGTCGATGGTCGCGGCGCTCGAACTCTCCGCGCAACTGCTGCCTTCGCTGATGCAGTCCGCGCTTGCGCGCGCGCTGGACGAAGTGCGCGCGGGCAAGTCGCTGTCCGGCGCATTGCCGGCCGCGAATCTCACGACGCCGGTGGCGGAGCGGCTGATCCGCGTCGGCGAGCAGAGCGGCGAGCTGGCCGGCATGGTGACGCGCTCGGCGGAATTCTGCGACGAGGAACTCGACCGCGCGATCGACACGCTGATGCGCGTGGTCGAGCCGGTGCTGATGCTGGTGGTGGGCGGCATCGTCGGGACGATCATCTTTCTGCTCTATATGCCGATTTTTCAGTTGGCCGGAAGCGTGGGATAAGACATGGAACAGACCACCGATACGCCCGCGAAGGCGAACCCCGTGCGCGACCCGCGCCCGAAGCAGCAGCAGTTCTGGGACGAAGCGGAACACGACGGCGCCGACTATCTGAAGAAGGTCACGCAGACCATCGGCCTGCGCGGCTTCGACGCCACCGCGCTCGAAACGCTCGAACCGCGCTTCGACCTCCTGCCGTTCGGCGAAGCCATGTCGCGCCGCTGTCTGCTTGCCGCCGACAGCGACGCGCGCCTGTGGTTCGTGCTCGCCGATCCATTCGATCCGCCGCTGCGTGCCTGGGCGATGCAGCGCGTTAAGAAGCCATTCGCGTTCGCCTTCTGCGTGCCGGGCGAGCTCATGGCGTATCTCGCGCTGCACGAGTCCGCGCATCAGGCGCTCACGCAGGTCAATGTCGACAGCAAGACCGGCAACGCCGCCGCGGCGGGCGTGGAGATCACGCTCGCCACGCTTTCGGCGGACGTGCATCCCGTCATCCGGCTCGTGAATTCGTCGCTGTACGACGCGCTCAGGGCGCGCGCCTCGGACATTCATATCGAGAGCACCGCGACGGGTCTCGTCATCAAATACCGCATCGACGGCGTGCTGCAGGAAACGGCGTCCGCGCCCGGCACCGATGTCGCGGAGCAAGTGCTCTCGCGGCTCAAGGTCATGGCGGAGCTCGATATCGGCGAGCGGCGCATTCCGCAAGACGGCCGCTTCAAGGCGTTCATCAATCAGCGCGAGATCGATTTTCGTGTGTCGATCATGCCGTCGATTCACGGCGAGGACGCGGTGCTGCGCGTGCTCGACAAGCAGCGCGGCGATGCGAACAGCACGACGCTGCGTCTGGACGGACTCGGACACGACCCGGACACCGTAGCGTCGATTCGCTCGATCGCGCGCGAGCCCTACGGCCTGTTGCTCGTGACGGGTCCGACCGGTTCGGGCAAGTCGACCACGCTCTACGCCACGCTCACCGAAATCAACACGGGCGACGAGAAGATCATCACGATCGAGGACCCCGTCGAATACGAACTCGCGGGCGTGCTGCAGATTCCGATCAACGACAAGAAAGGACTCACCTTCGCGCGCGGCCTGCGTTCGATCTTGCGGCACGATCCCGACAAGATTCTCGTGGGCGAGATCCGCGACGGCGAAACCGCTGGCATCGCCGTGCAGGCCGCGCTCACGGGACACCTGGTCCTGACCTCGGTGCACGCGAACAATGTGTTCTCCGTGCTGGATCGCTTCCTTCACATGGGCGTCGACATGCACAGCTTCGTCGATGCGCTGCTCGGCGCCGTCGCGCAACGGCTCATGCGCAAGAACTGTCCGCATTGCGTGCGCGACGACGAGGTGCCCGACGACGCCACGCTGCTTGCCTCCGCGCTCACGCGCGAGCAGGTCGCGCATTGGCGCTTTCGCCGTGGCGCGGGCTGCGAGGCATGTCGCCGGACGGGCTATCTCGGGCGTCAGCCGATTGCGGAAGTGCTGCGCATGAACGACGCGATCAAGCAGTGCTTCGTGGAACGGCGGCCGTTGATCGAACTGAAGCAACTCGCGAATCGAAGCGGTTTCGTGCCGATTCGCCAGATCGCCCTGCGCGCGGTCGCGGATGGCCGCACGACGCTCGCGGAAGTCAATCGCGTCACGATCGTCGAACCGGCATAGCGGAGACGGAACATGTCACGTTGGTCGGATCTGGTCGGAGCGATGAGCGCCGTCGCGAAGCGCCCTTCGAGGCGCACGGGCCCGGCCCGCGCGGGCGCTTTCATGCCGCGCGTGACGCTATGGGTCGATGGCGAACGCGTGCGAGAGTCCGGCGTTGCGAGCAACGTCAATACCGAAGCGCTGGCGACGCCGGGCGACACGGCGGCCGCGCTCAAGGCCATCGAGGCGCTCGCGCCGAAGCCCGCGCGACCTGGGCTGCACGGCCTGCGCGTGGTCGTCGGCGCGCCGTTCGTGCGCTATTACGCGTTGCCGTGGCGGCCGCATCCCAAGCCGGAGCAATGGGTGTCGATGGCGCGCATGCAGGCCGCGCAGGCGGGCGCGGGCGCCGAGCCGTGGCGCTACGCCGTCACCGATGGCGCGTGGCAACAAGGCCGCCTCGCCGCCGCGATGCCCGAGGCGCTGTGCGCGGGCATCGAGCGCTTATGCAAGACGCGACGGCTGCAATTGCTCGGTATCGAGCCGGGCTTTACCTTCGCCATGCAAAAGCATGCGCGGCACATTCGCGACGGCAACATCGCCGTCGTGGAACTGGAGCAGGCGGCAAGCGGCGCGGCCATCGCGCATATCGGCTTGCGGCGCGGCGGCGGCTGGAGCGGCTTCATCGCGCTGCCGGTGGCGGGCCCGCTCGACGACGTGCTGCGCGACGCCTTCGTGCTCGCCGCCACCGAGCCGCCCGAGCGCTGTTACGCCATCGGGCCGGGCGCAGCCGATCGCTGGGTCGCGGATGCAACGCTCGTCGAATGGCTTGCCGCGCCATGGGAGGCTTCGCCATGAAAGCGCCCGCCATCGACCTGCATCGGGCCAATCGTCCGGGCGTGGCGACCGGGCTGATTGCGCTCGCCCTCGGCGTCGTCGTGCTGTTCGTGACGATGCAGTATCGCGACAAGCTCAAGGAGCAAGGCGCCGCGCTCGATGAACGTGAAGCGTCGGTCGCGCAGGAGGAGAAACGCTTCGAGCGCATTGGCCGAGCGCATCGCGGCACGCGCAATCCCCGCGCGGACGCCTTGATGGCGCAGCAGCGCTATGCGGCGGAACCGGCGCGCAGTCTGATCGAAGGCGGTTGGCAACCGAATATCGCGATGCTCTCGCTCGATATCGTGACCGCATCGCGCACCATCAACATGCAGTTCGAGACGCGCTCGGCGCAGGAAGCGATCTCCTATGCGGACTGGCTGCAGGCGCAGCCCGCCGCCGAAAGCGTCTCGATCAAGCGGCAGAGCGAGAAGCCGGGGCCGCCTGTCAAAACCGTGGAAACCGCGCTTCAGGTGACGTGGCGCCCGTTCGCGACGCAGGCGGCAACGGGCGCGTCGGCGCCGGATGTGGCCGCGTCTTCCGCCGGAGGTTCCAGATGAGCCGCTGGCTTTGGGAACTGCGCCGCGCGCAGTGGCGGCTCGGCACCTTCGGGCTCTTTGCGCTACTGCTCCTGAGCAGCGCGGCGATCATCGCGCTGGTCGAGATCTTGCCGCTTCGCAACGACATCGCCGCACGCGAGCTCGACCTCGATGCGCGCACCGCGAAGCTGAAACAACCGCCGCCGCCCATGCCGGACGAAGCCGTGGCGCCGACGAGTCCGGAGCAGCGTTACTTCGTTTTCCTGCACAGCCTGCACGCGATCGCCGCGAAGAACGGTATCTCGATGCCGCAAATCACGTATCAGATGGCCGCGCAGGACAAGGATTCGCCCTCCCGCCGCTTTGTCGTCGAGACGTCGTTTTCGAGTCAGTATCTGCAATTTCGTACTTTCTTCTCCGAGTTGCGGACCTTGCCGGGCATTCGCTGCGAGCGGCTCACGCTGTCGCGGCCGAATATCGGCGTGACCGATCTCGAAGTTCGCCTGCAATGTTCGTTCGTCGTGGAGGCGGCCAAGTGAAGCCGCTCGATATGCGAACCCTGAGAATCTCGTGGCCGATAAGCGGGCTGCTCGTCGTGACGCTCGGCTTGATCTTGTTCGTGTGGTTTCGCGGGGGACCCGACGACGAGGCGGATCGTCCTCCGGCGGTGGCCACGAAGGAGCGAGTTTCACGAGCGAGCGCGCCTGCACCGGCAAGTGCGCCGCAAGCCAACGCCGCGCCGGATACCCGCGTTGCCGCCGTGAACATCTTCCCCATGCAGAACTGGCAGCCGCCACCGCCGCCGCCTCCGCCGCCCGAATCCATCAAGCCGCCGCCACCGCCGCCCTTGCCGCCCTTGCCTTTCGTCGTCCGTTCGCTGTGGCTGGACCAGCAAGGCATCTTCTACGTCGTTCTGAGCGGCACCGGACGCGAGTTCCCGCTTTGCATCAACTGCAAGAAAACGGGTTTCCTGCGTAAGGGCGACGTGCTTCTCAACGCCTACAAGATCGAGGACATCAACCGTAAAGAAGTGAGGTTCATGTACTTGCCGTTGAAGCGCCGACAAACGCTGTCGCTCGGAGAACTGAAATGAGCCGGCTCAAAGACATTACGGTCTGGGTCCTGATTCCGCTATTGACGGCGTGCGCGGGCGAGATGCATCGCAAGGATCTGCAGAACCGTCTGGGGACCATGCCGCCCGACGCGCAGCTCGAATTGCTCGCGCAGCAGAGCGCGCAGTATCCCGACGACCTGGAAATCTACAACTGGTATGTGAGCCTGCGTCGCAAGGTTTCGTTGGAGTACTTGCAGCGGGCAAGTGTCGCGTATCGCGCGGGCGATTCGGCCCAGGCGATCGCGTGGGCGAAGAAGGCTCAGGCCGCCGCGCCCGGCGACGACGGGCCGCGCGAGATGATTGCGTGGATCGAGAAGCAGGCGCCCATCGACACCGCCGTGCAATACGCCGAAACGATCTATCAGGATCAACCGGACCAGGCGATGGCGATTCTCAACGACGTGCTCTCGAAACAGCCCGACAACGCGCGCGCCATCCGTCTGCGCGACCTGCTGCTCGCGCCCAAGGGACAAGACCTCGAACCGAAGCTCAACAAGGACCTCAATCAGCCGATCACGGTGCAGTTCCGGGATCAGCCGCTTATCAGTATCTTCGAGCTGATGTCGAACATTACCGGACTGAACTTCACCTTCGACCGCGAAGTGCAGGCCGCCGCGCCGACGACCATCTTCGCGAGCAACACGCCCGTCAAGCAAGTGATGACGATGGTCCTGCAGGCGAACCAGCTCGCGAGCAAGGTGGTGAGCGGCAACTCGATCCTGATCTACCCGAAGCGGCCCGACAAGGAAACGGAATACAAGGACCTCGTCGTGCGCACGTTCTACCTGCAGAACTCGCAGGCGGCGCAAGTGCTCGCGGCGGTCAAGCAGATGGTCAAGACGCGCGATGCCGTGCTCGACGAACGCACCAACGCGATCATCATGCGCGACGCGCCGGACACCATCAAGGTCGCGGAGCGGATCATCCGCGCGCTCGACGTGACGCCCGCGGAAGTCGTCATCGACGCGCAGATTCTCGAAGTATCGTCATCCGATCTGCTGCAGATGGGCATTTCGTATCCGAATCGTATCGAGTTCGCGCTCATGCCGGACGGGACCAATTCCGATGCCTCGACCCGCGCGCCGGGCACGCTGACCTTGCAGCAACTGCGCAACCTGAACAGCAGCGACGTGCTCGTGAGGATCGGGCCGGTCGGTATCGACATGCTGCAAAACCAGGGCAAAACCAAGACGCTTGCGAACCCGAGCATCCGCGTGAGAAACCGCGAGAAGGCGAAGGTGCTGATCGGCGACCGTCTGCCCGTGGTCACGACGACGCTCTCCAGCAACTTCAGCTCCGAGAGCATCAACTATCAGGACGTGGGCCTCACGCTGGAAGTTGCGCCCGTGATCGTCAACTCGGACGAAGTGCAGGTGAAGTTGCGCATGGAAGTGTCGAACGTCACCGACACGATCACGACGACGACGGGACTGGTCGCCTATCAGATCGGCACTCGCACGGCCGAAACGGTGATGAGCGTGCGCAACAACGAAACGCAGCTGCTCGCGGGTCTCCTGCAGCGCAACGAGCGTGCGTCCGGCTCCGGTTTGCCAGGCCTGAGCCGCATTCCGTTGCTGGACCGGATCTTCGGCACGCGCGCGAACGACCAGCATCAGACGGAGCTCGTGCTGATGCTGACGCCGCGCATCGTGCGCAATCAGGCCATGCCAGCGGGCAATGTCGTGTCCTTCGATTCGGGCACGGAGACGCGCATTTCGACGGAGCGCGACCCGGTCGGACCGAACGCAAGCGTGCGCGTTCCGCCAAGCGGCGCGGGCAGCGCGCCTGCCCTGCCTCCGCCCGTGCCGACGCCTTCCGCGCCGCCGCCCGTGATGGCGCTGCCCGCACCCACGCCGCCGCCACAGCCACCCGCCGCGACCTCGCCGCCGCCGACCCAACCCTAGAAACGTGCAACCAGCCGCGACCATGGACAAGGGCTTCACGATCATCGAGTTGCTCATCACGCTCGCGATCATCGCGGTGCTGGCGATGGTCGCGGCGCCGCTCGTGCAGGTGACCGCGCAACGCAACCGCGAAGACGAATTGCGGCGCGCCCTATGGAGTATTCGCGATGCCATCGATGCTTACAAAGCCGCCGGCGACGCCGGCAAGTTCGATCGTCCGCTCGGCGAAACGGGCTATCCCGCCAAGCTCGACGTACTGGTGGACGGCGAAGTCGACAAGACCAATCCGACTCACGCGCGCATCTTCTTCCTGCGGCGTGTTCCGCGCGATCCGATGTGCGATTGCCCGAGCCGTTCGGATGAACAGACCTGGGGCAAGCGCGCTTATTCGAGTTCCGCCGATTCACCGAGCGAAGGCAACGACGTCTACGACGTCTACTCGCTTTCGGAACGAACCGGCCTCAACGGCGTCCCTTACCGCAAGTGGTGAGCGTCATGAACAAACGAATGCTGCGCGCTTTCACGCTAATCGAACTGCTGGTCGTTCTGGCGATCATCGCGACCTTGCTCACGCTCGTCGTGCCGCGCTACTTCGGGCAGGCGGAGAAAGCCAAGGAAACCGTGCTGCAGGAGAATCTCGCCGCCATGCGTGATTCCATCGACCGCTTTCGCGGCGATCAGGGGCGCTATCCGCAATCGCTCAACGAACTGGTCGAGCGCCGCTATCTGCGTGAGGTGCCGATGGACCCCGTCGCGCAAAGCCGCACGACCTGGACGACCGAGCCGCCCAACGACGGCACGCCCGGCGTCTATAACGTGCGCAGCGGCGCAAAAGGCAAGGCCAGGGATGGCACCGACTACGGCAGCTGGTAGCGCGCGCGGGCGGCATTCGGATCGAGCGCGTCGAGCGTTTGCATCGCGCAAGCGGCAGCATGGTTTCGGCATGTTGTGGGCGCTGATGTGCGTGGCGCTCATCGGCATCTATCTGATGCAGATCGGCACCGTATGGAGCACGCAGATTCAGCGCAACCGCGAATTCGAACTGCTGAAAAAGGGCGATGCGATCCGCAACGCGATTCGTGAGTACGTCAAGGCCGACCCTGGCGGCGCTTTTCCGAAGAGCCTCGATGACCTGTTGCGCGACTCGCGCGCGTCCTTCGTGCGCCGATACCTGCGCGATGCATACACCGACCCGATGACCAACGGCGAATGGCAAACGGTACGCGGCCCCAACGGCGAGCTGTACGGCGTGTACAGCTCATCGAAGCAAACGCCGCTGAAAACGGATGGCTTCTCCGACGAGGACGCGAGCTTCGCGTTGAAGACGAGCTACGAAGACTGGAAGTTCACGAGCTACCCGGAAATGAGCATGAATCGAAGGTAGTTTTCATATCGGGCCGGCATGTGCATCTGCTGGCCGTCGCGTTCCAAAAGAGGTGCTGAGATGTTGACCGTTCGTAGAAAGTTGGCGATGCTTCCAGCCGCGTTGCTATTGCATGCCGGCATCGTGTCCGCGCAGGAAGCATGGCGCGAAGGCGCGACCTATGCGGCTGGCGCCACGGTGACTTATAGCGGTCGCGTTTATCAGGCGCAGCAGGCGCATACGGCATATCCGGGCGCGGGATGGTTTCCTGCGACTACGCCGACGCTTTGGAAGGATGTGGGGGCGGCGGGGGCTCCTGCTCCTGCTCCTGCTCCTGCGCCCGTGCCTGCGCCTGCGCCAGCTCCAAAGCCATCACCAACACCCGCCCCAACGCCAACGCCAACGCCAACGCCAACGCCAACGCCAACGCCAACGCCAACGCCAACGCCAACGCCAACGCCAACGCCGACTTCATCGTGCTTTGCAGCGTGGTCTGCTACCCAAGCTTATGCAACACCGGGTACACGCATAACTTATAACGGCCGCAACTATCGAAACAAATGGTGGACCCAGGGAGACAACCCGGCGCAATCGGGCGCCTATGGTGCGTGGGAAGATCTCGGTGCGTGTTCTGGCGGCTCACCTTCGCCTACGCCTACGCCAACTCCGACGCCGACGCCCGCGCCTGTACCAGCGCCGACGCCAACACCGGTCCCGACACCCGTACCGACACCAACGCCGGCTCCCGCGCCCGTACCAACGCCAACGCCAACGCCAACGCCAACACCGGCGCCGACTCCAATCGCATCCTACAAGCCGAAGATCACCTACATCCCCGAACCCACCGGCTATCCGACCGTCGCCCAGTTCAACGCGACCGAGAAGACACTCGTCGATCAGACCAACGGCCAGATCGGCTTGATCCGCGACGCGCTGCGCGTGCTGCCCGATACCGACGTCGATGCCGTCACGCCCGGACGCGCGGCGAATCCATCGAATGTGAAGCGAGTCGAGTCGATCGTAAGCGAAGCGAAGTTCGACCAGCTCTTCCCGGTGCGCAATATCAAATACTCCTACGTCAGCTTCTTGCGCGGGATCGCCAAGTTTCCGGCGTACTGCGGCGATTACACGGACGGACGCGACGCCGCCGCCATCTGCCGCAAGCTGCTCGCCACGTCCTTCGCGCACTTCGTTCAGGAGACGGGCGCCAACTGGCCGTCGCTCACGCCGGCGCAAGTGCGCTCGGGCTATGCGGACCACAACAACGCCGTGCTCGCAAAAATGCCGCAAGACACGGCCATCCCGTTCTGGCAGCAGGCTTTATGGTTCCTTCGCGAGTCGGGCTACGAGGAAGGCTCGGCCGTTGGTGCGTATCAACAATGCGCGCCGGGCTCGCATGCGACCAACTGGATCTTCTTTCCGTGCGCGAAGAACGCGGCAGGCAAGTACCTCGACTACTTCGGGCGCGGCGCCAAGCAATTGTCCTGGAACTACAACTTCGGCCCGTTCTCGCAGGCGCTATACGGCGACCCCAACGTGCTGCTCGACGACCCCGGCCGCGTCGCGGATACATGGCTGAACTTCGCCTCGGCGGTATGGTTCGCCGTGACCCCGCAGACGCCCAAGCCGCCGATGACCTGGGCGATCGACGGCACCTGGAAGCCTAATAGCGTCGACGTCGGCAACAACATGAAGCCTGGCTTCGGCGCGACGATCTACATCATCAACGGCGGCATAGAGTGCGGTCAGGGCGGCGCGGAACGCTCGCAAGTCACCAATCGCATCAACGCGTACAAGGAGTTCGCGCGCGAACTCGGCGTCACCATTCCCGCCGACGAACCGCTAGGCTGCGCGAACATGCGCGGCTTCACGGAAGGCTCGGCCGCGGCAATCAAGGCGTATCTGGACAAGGACTATGCGTGGGCCAACGGCAAGCCCGTCACCGGATGCAAGCTCGTCGATTATCAGATGCCGTTCTCGCTTCTCACGCCCGGCGACTACAAGGCCTGCACCGACTACTTCTTCCGCGGCAAGGTTCAATACAACGGGCAGATCGTGATAGACAACACGCAATAGCAACGTCCACGGGCACGCGTTCAACGGTTCGTTCTGGTTGAACGCGCGGCCTGCGAACGACGGTAGCGTGCGTCCGATTCCGAAGACCGTGCCATCGTCATTTGCCGCTCTTGTAACGCTCGGTCAACTCCTTGACGCGCGAGACGTAGATCTTCGTCTCGCTGTAGGGCGGCACGCCGTTGTATTTGTCGACGCTCGATTCGCCGCTGTTATAAGCCGCCAGCATGAGATCGACGTTGCCGTTGAAGCGCGTTTGCAGCCACGCCAGATAACTCACGCCACCGCGAATATTCTGCGCGGCATCGAAGGGATCGTTGACGTTGAAGCGCAGCGCCGTCGCGGGCATGAGTTGCATGAGCCCTTGTGCGCCCGCGCGTGATATCGCGTTCGTGCGATACGCCGATTCCGCATGAATCACAGCACGAACCAATGCGCTATCGACGCCGAAGGTCGAAGCAGCCGCATCGATTTCACGTTGATATGAACGCAAGTCGAGCTTCAAGGCGGGGATGCCGATGTTCTCTTCGGGCGCGCACAAGCTGCACGTCTCCATGAAGTGCAATTTGATGACTTCGACGTTTTGCGCCACGCCCAGCGGCATCTTCGTGAGGTAATGCCTGACGCCGTCTTCCACGTAGGTATAGACAGGCGTGACGGCTTCGCGCCTCGCAAGACTTGCACGACGCGGTAACGCCACGCTCGATGCCAGCGCGCCCGGATCGCCCGATGCGGCGGCACGGGCTGGCGCAACGCTCGACGCCACCGGCGGATAGGCGGCTTGCCAGATCAGATTCACGCGACTGCATTTCGCGTTGTCGAGATTCTCGCTCGCATAGCGGACGGAATTATCCGCGGCCTCGCATCTCAACATGGAAGCTGCGTTCGCCTGCCTCATCGACATCACGAGCGCGCAGGCCAGCAGCGTCGATATGGAATGACGCGTGCCGGCTCTCAAGACGAGCGCTACAGTTGAACGTGCGGACATTTCACAAGGATAGTGTGCTTCGGGCCTTCCGCCATGCTTAATCGACGAACCGAGCCGACGAACCAAACCGCCATGCAGTCAGCGTTTCGATTCATTGGTCGATTCACTTCTTTAGCACGATCTTCAATGGCGGATTGTCCAAGGATGCCGTTGTTTTACGCCAGCATTTGTGCTTCCATGAAAGCTGATATTTTCAGCGTTCAACCGAGCGTCGGTTTGTCACGCACCGCTCGGGACGAATCGAAACTCTCGCTTTTTTATGACGCCACGATGAGCACGAATCCGCGCTTCGACGCTACATGGAAGAACTGGCTCGACGAGAATATCCGCCGTGGCTGCACGCATCAATCGCTCATCGACGCAATGGTCGCCAGCGCGTTCCATCCGAACGCCGCGCGCTCCATCATCGCGCGTCACGTTGCAGGCGATACATCGGATGACGGCGATGATCCGCCCGGCGTGTATCGATACGGCAAGCCCATGCTTCCCGACGGTCGCGTGCTGAGCGCGAGCGATTGCGAAGCGCTAAAGGTATTCACATGCGAGACGCCGGTAGTCGCGTTGTTGGCCGACGTCTTGACCGATGACGAATGCGCGAGGCTGATCGATATCGGCCGCGCGCGCGTGCAGCAGTCATCGGTCGTCGATCCCGACTCGGGCAACGAGATCACTATCGAGGAACGCAAGAGCGAAGGCGCGTTCGTCAACGCATCGACCGATGCACTCGTCACCAGGATCGATCGCAGGCTCGCCGAACTCGTGCGGCAACCGATCGAGAACGGCGAGGACCTGCATATTCTGCGCTACGGCATAGGTGGCGAATATCGTCCGCATTTCGATTACTTTCCCGAAGAGCAAGCCGGCAGCCGGCACCATATGCTGCGCGGCGGACAGCGTATTGCAACCGTCATCCTTTATCTCAACGAAGTCGAACGAGGCGGCGATACGACCTTTCCGGACGTCGGCTTGCGCATTCATCCGCGTCGCGGCAGCGCGTTGTATTTCGAGTATGTCAATGACCTCGGTCAAACCGACGCGCGCACGCTGCATGCCGGAACGCCTGTCGAAAAAGGCGAGAAGTGGATTGCCACCAAGTGGATTCGTCAGGGCAGGTTTCGCGCCGAAGCCTGACGCATTCAGATGAGCGATCCACGCCGCGTGTGCGCCGGAACAATCGCTCCGGCGCGACACGCTAGCACTGCTACTTGCACGCTCCTACTTTTTCCCATGCACCGTCGGAGTTGGTTGCCGGGTCGACGCCCGAACTCCACCACTTGTTGCGATAGTTCATGCCGCTCACGCTGACACTCGTTCCGGCTGTCGAGTAAGTCTTGCTCGAACTCCAGGCCGGCGCGCATGTCAACGCGGTCTGTCCCGAGCACGTCCCCATGTCCTGCCACGACTTGCCGTTACCCGCGTTGCGCGATGGCTGATCGGAGTTCTCCCAGCGCGCGCTGTAGTTGTGCCCGCTATCCGATACCGTTTCCTTCGCCTTATAGAGCGTGCCGGCTTGCCAGGCAACCAAGCACGTCGATCCGCCCGCGCTTGGCGACGGGGCAGGGGTTGGCGTCGGGCTCGGCGTCGGTGTTGGCGTGGGCGTTGGCGCCGGGGCCGGCGATGGCGGCTTCGGTGAAGGCGCAGGGGTTGGCGTGGGCGTCGGCGTCGGGGCCGGCGTGGGAGTCGGCGTCGGAGCGGGCGTGGGCGTCGGCGTCGGCGACGGCGCAGGCGTTGGCGCGGGCGCTCCGGTGTAGTCCATCGCGAAGTTGTAGTCTTGCGCGCTATCGACGTAGATGCGGTTCGCCGACATGACCTTCTGCGGCACGATGTTCCCGTTGTTATCCACGAGACCGAGATGCACGCGCCCGGAGTCCGTGTTGATCTTCGTGGCCATTGCATACACCCAGTCGGCCGCGGCGGTCGTTTGCTGCGTCACCGTGTAACTGAGCGATTCGAGATCGTGACCGTCGTTATCGAATACCCGCAAGGTGATTTTCGTGCCGACCGGCTGATCCACCGCGGTGGTCGGGATTGGACGAACTTCGCGCCAGCTCGTTTTAGTCGAGTTGATGACCACGTCCATACATGCATAGAACGCTTCCGCACTATCGTTGCGTTGCCAGATCGCATAAAGGATGCGCTTGCCTGTCTTGCCTGCGGGCAATTTGCATTTCAACTTGTAGCGGCCGTTGTCGAGCGTGACGCTGGTTATCTCGCAGAACGGCTTGCTGTCGAGATCGGACCATTTCAACGGTTGATTGAAGTCGTAACCATCCGCCGACATGAATATCTGGAAGTAGCGCGTCACGTGCGGCGCCGTCGCGTTCCAGACGAACTCGTAGTTGCCGCTCAGGTCGGGCGAGATCGTCGTCGTGGGCCAGTCGTTGCGACCCAGATCCAGACCGTAATAATTCGACTTGTTGGCGCTGCACAGATGCCCGTCGGGTACGAACGATTTGTGATCGCCATTGGGAAGCTGGTTGACGCCCGCCCAGTCATAAAGAAACGCTGGCCCGGCGACGGCCACCGCAGCCTTGCACGCCGCGGACGTCGGACTTTCCGGCCCTTCCTTGTAGCAGGCGTAGACCCGGCTGATCGGCGTTTCCATCGTGCCGTGACTCCACGCAAGGCATGGAACGGCCAGCGGTACCAGCATTGCCAAAACCTTCTTCTTGTGACGCAACATGAGAGACACTTCTACGCTCGTTCAATAGCCAGCGTCCGCTTTGTGTACGACGAGCCGAATTGCCTCGATAAAGATTCGAAACACGTCGGCAAGCGGACTCATTTTCAGAACGTCGAGTCACTCAGTGCCTCGTTCCAGTTTCGAACGGCATTGGTGCCCGAGCTTGTTGTTTGCTTCTCCTCGATCGGCTATGCAAGATCACGCGTATCGATACGTGCGCACTCCCGGCATAGAAGAAATGAAACAGGCAACTGGAGAGGGGTCTGGTATCGCGGATTCACACGGACTGTTTTCGCATCTGGCTTCGACGCATGTTTCGCTTACGCCATCTGAAATAGTTCGCTTTACTAACTTAAACGGAATCTACTTGCCCTTCGTTTGGGTTTCATTCTAGACGCTTCAAACGATATGCGGTAGCACACGCGGACCGACATCCCGGATGTTGTCAGCGTAGCCGATGTTCGCCATCAGGACGCGCATGCACCGCAGTGCGCGCGTCGTTTCGCTGCCGCTTTCTACGGCCCGCTTATCATGCTGATTGTTTCTGCATCAATCGACAACGACAGCGACCACGCTTCGCACAAGGTAGTCATTCATGATCATTCGCCCAAAACTGAACTGGTTCCGGTTGCTGTTCGTCTGGCGCGGCTCCGTGCTGCCCCAACTGCTGCCGAGGCTCGCGCTCATCTTCGTGCTGTCGATCTCGGCGATGTTCATGCACGATCACATTCGCAACTATCCGGTGAACCTGGGCACGCCGCCGTTTGCGCTCGTGGGCATCGCGCTGGCCGTGTTTCTCGGCTTTCGTAACAGCGCAAGTTACGAGCGCTGGTGGGAAGGCCGAAAACTGTGGGGCGAACTCTTCATCACGGCGCGCTCGCTCGCACGCCAGATTCTGTCGATGCCCGATTCGCTCGATCCTTTACAAAAGAGGCACTTCCTCGCGGCAATCGGCGGCTTTGCGCATGCGTTGCGGCATCAGTTGCGCGGCACCGATGCGCTCGCCGATCTCGCATCACGGCTGACGCCCGAACTGCACGCTCGCGTCTCGACCGCGCAATTCAAGCCGGGCATCATCCTGCTATGGTTCGGCGAATGGCTCGCACAACGCCAGCGTGACGGCACGATCGACGGCTACGCGCTCATCGCGATCGACCGTAACCTCAACGCCCTGTCGGACGTCATCGGCGGCTGCGAACGGCTCGCGAACACACCTCTGCCCTTCTCCTATTCGGTGATGATTCACCGCACCATCTATCTGTTTTGCGTGCTGCTGCCATTCGGTCTCGTCGATGGTGCCGGTATGCTCACGCCACTGTTCGCTCTGCTCGTCGCCTATGCGTTCATGGCGCTCGAAGCAATCGCCGCACAGATCGAAGATCCGTTCGGCCTCGAAGAAAACGACCTCGCCCTGAACGCAATGTGCAATACGCTCGAAGCCGTTCTGCACGACATGTCGGCCGATCCCGCCTTCGAACGCGCGCCCAAGGCTTCTTCTTCGTCGCGGCTCTACATACTGGATTGAGACACTTAATTTCATTGTGGATCGTGCCTGGCGCAAGCGCTCTCCTTCATAATCTTTCGAGCCTTATTTATGGAGATTCGCTTTGAAACTGTTCTACAAAGCCGGGGCCTGCTCGTTGGCCTCGCATATCGCGCTCGTTGAATCCGGCCTTCCGTTTGATATCGAAGCGGTCGATCTGAAGGCGAAAGTCACCGCCAGCGGCGCGGATTTCACGAAGATCAATGCAAAGGGTTATGTTCCCGCACTCGTCCTCGACAATGGCGATGTGCTGACCGAAGGTCCCGCGATCATGCAATACATCGCCGACCAAGCGCCCGCAAAGCACCTCGCGCCGCTGAACGACGCCATGGCGCGTTATCGTCTGCAAGGCTGGCTGACGTTCATCGGCACCGAGTTGCACAAGAACTTCTCTCCGTTCTTCAATCCGTCCGCAAGCAGCGACTGGAAAGCGTCGGCAATGAGCAATCTCGAACGCCGCCTCGCCTATACCGCACAACAACTCGAAGACAAGACGTACTTGCTTGGCGACGAATTCAGCATTGGCGACGCCTATCTGTTCACGGTGCTCGGTTGGGCCAAGTTCATCGATCTGGATCTCGGCAAATGGCCGGTGCTCGTGGCGTATCGGTCGCGCGTGGGCGAGCGCGCCGGCGTGCAGGCGGCGCTGAAGGCCGAAGGGTTGATCTGAGCGCACCGCGCGGCCTGATCGCAGCAGACAGCGGCCTCCTTCGGGAGGCCGTTTCTATTTCTGACGGCGCAGCGCTTCTATCTTAATAAAGCTGCAGCCTTTGATGCAGCAAGGGAAACGCAGCATAACGCTATCTCAATTGAGATTCGTCTCATTCAGTCTTAAAGCGCTCGCCTCTATGATTCATACATGTCGCGGCGATGCAGAAAAACGCAGCGCCGAATCAAAAGCTTCCCGCTTAAATTTGTACTGGAGAGTCTCAAGCATGCGTAACCTGATCAAGAATGTCGCCATCATCGCTATTGTTGCAAGCACCGTTGCCGTCGCTACGCCCAGCGCCTTCGCCGGCAGCAAGACCGCAACGTTCGACGTGACGCTCAACATTCAAGACGATTGCTCGATCTCGGCGAACCCCTTGAACTTCGGCGACACCGGCGCGCTTACCGACAACGTCGATCAGTCCAGCAACCTCGCCGTGACCTGCACCACGGGCACGCCGTACAACGTCGCGCTCGATGCCGGCACGGCAACCGGTTCGCAAGTCGCGACACGCAAGCTCGCCAATGCCGGCGGCACCGCGACGGTCGACTTCAACTTGTATCGCGATGCAGCCCGCACGCAGCTCTGGGGCCAGACGACCGGCACCGACACGACAGCGGGCGTAGGTAATGGCAAAAGTCAGAGTCTCGTCGTGTACGGCCGCGTACCATCGCAAACCACACCGGCCGCAGGCACTTATAGCTCGACTGTCACCGCTACGGTCGTGTTCTGAAGCGAGTAGATAAGCAGACGGAACGGCCTCCTTCGGGAGGCCGTTTTTGCATCTGACGGCGCAGCGAATCCATCCCAATAAAGCCGCGTCTCCTGATGCAGCAAGGGAAAGGCAGCACAACGCTATCTCAAATGAGATTCGTCTCATTCAGTCTTAAAGCGCCCGTCCCTATGATTCATACATGTCGCGGCGATGCAGAAAAACGCAGCGCCGAATCGAAAGCTTCCCGCTTAAATTCGTACCGGAGAGTCTCAAGCATGCGTAACCTGATCAAGAATGTCGCCATCATCGCTATCGTTGCAAGCACCGTTGCCGTCGCCACGCCCAGCGCCTTCGCCGGCAACAAGACCGCGACGTTCGACGTGACGCTCAACGTTCAAGACGATTGTTCGATCTCGGCGAATCCCTTGAATTTCGGCGACACCGGCGCGCTTACCGACAACGTCGATCAGTCCAGCAACCTCGCCGTGACTTGCACGTCCGGAACGCCCTACAACGTCGCGCTCGATGCCGGCACGGCAGCCGGTTCACTCATCGCAAAGCGCAAGCTCGTCAACGCCACCGGCGACGCCTCGGTCAATTTCAACCTGTATCGCGATGCAGCCCGCACCAAGCTCTGGGGCCAGCAGACCGGCATCGACACGGCTTCGGGTGTAGGTAATGGCGACAGTCAGAGTCTCGTCGTGTACGGCCGCGTACCGTCGCAAACCACCCCGGCCGCGGGCACCTATAGCTCGACTGTTACCGCCACGGTCGTGTTCTGAGGCAACTCGCTTCGCTTCATGTGCAAAGCTTGCCAGAGCTCGAATAAAGCTATATCACTGGCATCGTCGGAAGTAATTCGGGAGACCGACGATGCCACGCTTTACACAACCAGCATGGGCAGCTTTTCTGCTTTTGGAATGCGCTGCCTCGCTCGCCGCGTCATTGCAGATATCTCCGGTTTCAATCCAGCTCGCTGGCCCGGAAAACGGCAAGGTCGTCACGTTACGTAACGATGGCGATGAACCGATTCACGCTCAAGTGCGAACCTTCGTCTGGGATCAGTCCGACGAAGAAGACAAACTCACGCCTACCCGCGATCTGATCGCCAGTCCGCCTATCGCCGAAGTGCCCGCCGGCGGTCAGCAAGTCATCCGCGTCATTCGCGCCAACGCCGCACCCGTTGCACAGGAACGCGCATACCGCCTGATTATCGACGAGTTGCCGCCCGACGGCGGCGACAAGCAATCGGCGGTTCAGTTTCGCTTTCGATATTCCGTACCCCTATTCATTTCGCCGCGCGGTGAGGCGAGCACGCCGAAGCTGCAATGGTCCGTCGTCGAAAGAAACGGCAAGGCGTATCTGCGAGTGCAAAACGATGGCGACATTCACGCGCAACTGAGCACCGTTTCACTCAAGACATCGGACAAGGATGTGCGCGTGTCCGGCGGTTTGCTCGGCTACGTGCTGCCAGGCCGGGTGCGCTCATGGATACTCCCCGACGCGGCCAGCGCCATGCGCGGCAAGACGGGCGAAGTCAGCGCGACGGTGAACGGCGCCAGTATGAACGGATCGTTGAGCAATCCGGCCGCGCCCTGATCGTTCGGGGTTGCCACGGGAACAGCGTGCATCGTCATGGATGGATCGACTCGCCCAAGGCTCGTGACGCGCGGTGTTCCTCTCCTGATTTCACTGGGCGTGATCTCCCAAGCGGCTGTTGCTCAAGTCGATATCACCGGCGGCTCGCCCAGCCAGGTTCCGAATATCGCGGGCTCGCCGCGCACCGCCTTGCTCGACATGCAATCGCAAGAAACGCAGTCGCTCGTGCTCGAGATCGTCGTCAACGGCACGAACCTGGGCGAGCCGTCCAACTTCGAGTTGCGTCACGGCCAGCTCTATGCCGAGCGCGCCACGCTCGAGAATGCGGGCATCCGGGTCGACGACTTAGATGCCGATGCAGACGGATGGATCGCCGTTTCATCGATTCCAGGCGTGCGCGCCACTTATTCCTCCGCGCGTCAGCAGGCGCTTCTTGACGTCGACCGGTCGCGTCAGATCGCGCAGCGCCTCGGCAACCGGCTTCCGGTTACACCGAAGGCAACGCCCGGCACCGGCTTCGCGCTCAACTACGACGTGACGTACACGCGCCAACTGGGCGAAATGGCGGCCGGTCAGTTCGGCGTCTGGAACGAACAGCGGCTCTTCAGTCCGGCGGGCGTATTCGACAACACCGGCACTTACCTCAACGGCGCAGGAACCAACGGCTACACGCGGCTGGACACGAACTGGGTCTATTCGAATCCGGCCAAACTCATGACGATGACGTTCGGCGACGCCATCTCCGGCTCACTCGCGTGGACGCGCTCGGTGCGATTCGGCGGCTTCCAGATACAGCGCGATTTCAGCCTGCGCCCGGATCTCGTGACGTTTCCCCTGCCGATGTTCAGCGGATCGGCCGCGGTGCCCTCTGCCGTCGACTTGTATATCAACGGTCTGCGCCAGTACAACGGCAACGTCGCGCCGGGTCCGTTCCAGATCGCGCAGGCGCCCAGTCTGACAGGCGCGGGCACGGCGCAAGTGGTCGTGACCGATGCGCTCGGCCGTCGCGTCACGACGAGCGTGCCGCTTTATATCGACACGCATCTGCTGTCAAAAGGCCTGTCGAGCTATTCGGCGGAATTCGGCTTTCTGCGCGACGATTACACGCTGCGCTCCTGGTCGTACGAGGCATCGCCCGTCTTCAGCGGAACCGCCGCGTATGGCATCACCGACTGGCTCACACTGCAAGCCCACGCGGAAGGCGGGCAAGGTTTGAGCAACGCCGGCACGGGCGCGATCGTGCGCGCAGGCCAATTCGGCGTCTTCAATGCGGCGGCCGCGGGCAGCAAGCTGAATGGCGCGACCGGCGCGCTTTTCAGTCTTGGCTACCAGTACATCAGTCCTGCGGCTTCGCTGACGCTGCAGACCACGCACGCGACCAACAACTATCGCGATATCGCGGCCCTCGACGGCACCTCGGTGTTTCAGCATATTTACCAGGCGACCGTATCGGTCGCGTTGATGCGGTCGCAATCGGCGACAGTGAGCTACGTCGATTCCGAAGACACGTTCTCGGGACACGCGCGCGTCGTCACGCTTGCGTACAACGCGCAGATCGGCAGCCGCTGGTCACTTTTCGCGAGCACGTATCGCGACTTTCTGCAGCGCGGAGTATGGGGCGGTTCGATTGGCATAACCATCGCGCTCGGCGGCAATACGTCGGTCAGCACGACGGTGGCGCAGTCGGGTGGACACACGACCGCCGACGTCACCGCATCGCGTCCCGCCGACTACGGTGGCGGCTGGGGTTGGTCGGTTCAAGGCGGCGCCGGTGCCGATTATCGTCATGCCTTCGCCGGAACGACTTATCGCTCGAAGTTCGGCGATTTCGAGGCGACCGCGCAGCGCTTCAACGGCACGACGGCGCTCAGCACGGACATGGCGGGCGGCATCGCGATCATGGACGGCGCCATCTTGCCGACGCGCACGGTCACCGACGCGTTCGCGCTCGTTTCGACCGATGGCGTCCCCAATGTTCCTGTCACGCAGGAGAACCGCTTTGTCGGCGTGACGAACTCGAAGGGCTATCTGCTCGTGCCGAATCTGACTTCCTATCAGCGCAATCAACTGGCGATCGACCCGCTCGCGCTGCCGCCAGACGCATCCATCGACAGAACGAAACTGGACATCGCGCCGCAGCGGCGCTCGGGTGCGCTCGCGCACTTCGGCATGTCGCGCTATCAGGGCGCGTCGGTGAGTTTCGTCGATACCACGGGCGCGCCCTTGCCCGCCGGCGCCGCGGCGACGCTCACGAGTACGGGCGAAGCGGCGATCGTCGGCTACGACGGCGTTGCATTTTTCCGCCGTCTCGATTCAGACAACCACGTGACGATTCACGAGGCGAAAGGCGACTGTTCAGCCGTTTTCAGGCTCGACCCGCCGAAGGCCGGAGACCTGCCACAGCTCGGGCCGATCACCTGCCAGCCGGACAAGGGCAAGAGCCAAAAGGAGAAATGACATGCACGCACCCCTTCGCCGCACGCACGGCTCGTTTCGTCCCGTCAGATACGCGCTCGTGTTTCTCGTGCTCTGCGCGCTCTCTGGCGCGGCGCGCTCGCAAACCTGCACGTTTTCGGTGGGCTATACGGATTTCGGCTCCATCGATGTGACGGACACCGAGCCCGCCGATATCGTCGGCGGCATTCACATTCTGTGCAGCGGCTATTCGACGGCGATGGTTCGCATGTGCCTGAACATCGGCCACACCGACTCGCGCACGCTCATTGGCCCAAGCGGCGCAACGTTGAATTACAACCTCTACGTCGATCCGGACCATCAAGGTGTGTGGGGATCGGTCACGGCGCCCGACACCGTGCCGCTGACGCTCGATCTTCCCGTTCATCCGGGCGGCAAGGTCTGGGAACACGAGCCGTTCTATGGACGCATTCCGCCCAACCAGCCCGTACCGAACGGCACGTACACCATGCCGTTCAGCGCCTCGGACACCTACTTCGTCTATGTGGGATACACCGGCACACCACCCGATTGCAAGACGGCGACGGCGCCCTACACGAGCGGTCCGTTCACGGTTACGGCGACGGTCGGCCCGACTTGCACGATAGACGCGTCGCCCCTCGTCTTTCGGGAGGCGAGCCTGCTCGACCAACCGATCGAGGCGACGAGTTCGTTGCGGGTGACGTGCGTCTCGGGCATGCCCTTTTCGGTGGCGCTGGACCGCGGCATGACGCCCGGCGCGACGACCACCAACCGCAAGCTCGCTCGCCAGGGTGGGACAGAGACCATCGACTATCAGCTATACATCGACCCGACACACAAGGTGCCTTGGGCCGATGGCACGAATGGCACGACGATGGCCTTCAATACCGGAACCGGCCAGCCGCAAACGCTCGTGGTCTATGGCCAAGTCCCGGCGCAGGAATCGAAACCGCCGGGAAGGTATCGCGACACCATCATGGCGCTGATCGTCTTCTAGCAACGATCAGCGCGCAGCCGGGCGCAACTCAGTCGCGCACGCAATCGACGAAGTATTCGATACGCCCGTTGATCACCTCGCCCACGAGCCCGTGGATGTCGGTATGGAAGCCCGGGAAGCGTTCGTTGAATTCGCGCGCGAAACGCAGGTAATCGACGATCGTGCGATTGAAGCGCTCGCCCGGAATCAGCAACGGAATGCCCGGCGGATACGGCGTGAGCAGAATGCTCGTCACGCGCCCTTCGAGTTCGTCGATAGGCACGCGGTCGATTTCGCGGTGCGCGAGCTTGGCGAACGCTTCGGACGGCTTCATGGCCGGCTCCATGCTCGACAGATACATCTCGGTAGTCAGACGCGCGATGTCGTTTGCGCGATAAACACTGTGAATCTGCTCGCACAGATCGCGCAGGCCGATGCGCTCATACGATGGATGCTGCGCGATGAATTCCGGCAGCACGCGCCATAGCGGCTGGTTGTTGTCGTAGTCGTCCTTGAACTGCTGGAGTTCGGTTACCATCGAGTTCCAGCGGCCCTTCGTGATGCCGATGGTAAACATGATGAAGAACGAGTAGAGCCCGGTCTTCTCCACGATAATGCCGTGCTCGGCCAGATAACGCGTGACGATGCCGGCCGGAATGCCCGTGTCGCCGAAGCTGCCGTCCACGTCGAGTCCCGGCGTGATGATGGTCGCCTTGATCGGGTCGAGCATGTTGAAGTTTTCCGCGAGCGCGCCGAAGCCGTGCCAGCGGTCATTCGGCTTCAGCATCCAATCTTCGCGGTCGCCTATACCCTCTTCGGCCAGCGCCTCCGGGCCCCAGACCTTGAAGAACCAGTCGTCGCCGTATTCGTCGTCGACCTTGCGCATGGCGCGGCGGAAATCGAGCGCTTCCGCAATCGATTCCTCGACGAGCGCCGTGCCGCCCGGCGCTTCCATCATCGCCGCGGCCACGTCGCATGACGCGATGATCGCGTATTGCGGGCTCGTCGACGTATGCATGAGATACGCCTCGTTGAAACGATGCCGGTCGAAGGTGCTGTTCTCGCTGTCCTGCACGAGAATCTGCGACGCCTGCGAGATGCCCGCGAGCAGCTTGTGCGTGGAGTGCGTGGCGAACACGAGCGCGCCGGTACGCGGCCGGCCCGCGCCGATTGCGTGCATGTCCTGATAGAACGAATGGAACTCGGCGTGCGGCAGCCAGGCTTCGTCGAAGTGCAGCGTATCGAGCAGGTCGCCGAGCAGGTCCTTGATCATCTCGACGTTGTAGATCACGCCGTCATACGTGCTTTGCGTGATCGTCAGAATGCGCGGCTTGATCTTCGGGTTCTTCGCGAGCGCCTCGCGCGCGAACGGATTCGCCTCGATCTTCTTGCGAATGTTTTCGGGCTTGAACTCGTCGCGCGGAATCGGTCCGATGATGCCGAACTGGTTGCGCGTCGGCGTGAGGAACACGGGGATCGCGCCCGTCATGGTGATGGCGTGCAGGATCGACTTGTGACAGTTGCGGTCCACGAGCACGATATCGCCCGGCGCCACGGTCGCGTGCCACACGATCTTGTTCGAGGTGGACGTGCCGTTGGTCACGAAGAAGAGATGATCCGCGCTGAAGATGCGCGCCGCGTTACGCTCGGACGCCGCGACCGGCCCGGTGTGATCGAGCAACTGGCCGAGTTCCTCGACGGCGTTGCAGACGTCCGCGCGCAACATGTTCTCGCCGAAGAACTGGTGGAACATCTGTCCGAGCGGATTCTTCAGAAACGCGACGCCGCCCGAGTGTCCCGGACAATGCCACGAATACGAACCTTCTTCGGCGTACTGCACCAGTTCCTTGAAGAACGGCGGCGCGAGCGAATCCAGATACACCTTGGCTTCGCGAATGACGTGCCGTGCAACGAACTCCGGCGTGTCCTCGAACATGTGGATGAAGCCGTGCAGCTCGCGCAGGATGTCGTTCGGCAAGTGGCGCGAGGTGCGCGTCTCGCCGTACAGGAAGATCGGGATGTCCGCGTTGCGGCGGCGCACGGCGTTGATGAACGCGCGCAATGCGACGATAGCCGAAGCCAGTTCCGGCGTGTCGCCTTCCACGACGACGTTATCGGCATATGGCAGGAGTTCGTCGTCGTCGATCGACAGAATGAAGCACGACGCGCGGCTCGACTGCTGCGCGAAGGCCGCGAGGTCGCCGTAGCTCGTCAGGCCGAGCACTTCGGCGCCTTCGCGCTCGATCGCTTCGGCAAGCGCGCGAATGCCGGAACCCGAGATATTCTCGGAGCGAAAGTCTTCGTCGATGATGACGACGGGAAAGCGGAACTTCATCGTGCGAATCTCCAAATGGAACGACCGCTGCCCGAGACTGGAAGCTCGACGACAGCGGTCTTTCGACAAGCGTATGCGGTGTGCGTTTCTTTGAGAAGCGAAGGAATCAGGTTTTCGGCAGGGTAACGCCGTGCTGCCCCTGATACTTGCCGCCGCGATCCGCATACGACGTCTCGCAAATCTCGTCGCTTTCGAAAAACAGAACCTGCGCGACGCCTTCGTTCGCGTAGATTTTGGCAGGCAAAGGTGTCGTATTCGAGAATTCGAGCGTGACGTAGCCTTCCCATTCCGGCTCGAACGGCGTCACGTTCACGATGATCCCGCAACGCGCGTAGGTGGACTTGCCGAGACACACGGTCAGGCACGAGCGCGGAATACGGAAATATTCGACCGTGCGGGCAAGCGCGAAGGAATTCGGCGGGATGATGCAGACATCGCCCTTGAAGTCGACGAACGATTTCTCGTCGAAGTTTTTCGGATCGACGATGGTGGAATTGATGTTCGTGAAGATCTTGAATTCGTCGGCCACGCGGATGTCGTAGCCGTAGCTCGACGTTCCGTACGACACGATCTTGCGGCCGTCTTCGGTCACGCGCACCTGATCGCGCACGAACGGCTCGATCATCTTGTGCTCTTCGGCCATGCGCCGGATCCACTTGTCGGACTTGATGCTCATAGGGACGCTACCCAGCGTTGCGGCTCGCGGTCATGCGACCGGACGCCTGCGGTGAAACGGGGCATGGCGGCAGCGATTTTGTCGCGCGCTGCGGCCAAACGGAAAGCGCGTATTTTACGCGAACGACGCGTCGTATCGGCGACGCTCGACCGTGATCGACCATTCGGATGATACTCGCGGCGTCTTCATCGATCAGCGCCGGATGACGCCGCATGCGAGCGCCGGTCCCACGTTGTGCGGACTGGCGGCGTAGGGATCGGTGGCTTCGCGATGCAGCACGATCGCGCGCGAGATGACCGAGCGCACGCCGTCGAGCGACACGTCCGTCGCCACGAAAAAGCCCGTGGCCGATCCGGTGGAATCCGCGTGAATGTTGCCGAGTTCGCCTTCGAGACGCGCGGTGGCGCGCTTGCGCTCCGCCGGCAGCGCGAAGACCGGGCTTGCGTCCTGATCGTCCATGGCGATGCAGTCGCCGCGCTCGTGAACCTGCAGCGCGTGATCGCTGTCGGGCGGCATGTCGATCAGGCTATACGACACCTGAACGCCGTCCGCGCGCTCGATCAGCGTGATGGTGCCGCGCGCCGCGTTGCCAGGCGTCGGCTGAAGCACCGCGTCGGCGCGTTTCTCGTGATTCTGGAAGATGATGCCGCAGCCGCTCACGAGAACACTACAGGCGACGAGCGCCGAAGCAAGTCCGGCGTGGGCCGCCCTTCCGTCGAATCTATGTCTCATGCGATCCTCTCGGCGGCCCGCCGATACCCGGTGCATCCGCGCGGCCGCCCATAGCAGGCGACATGATACCGCGAGCCGCACCGCACAAGGCTTCGGCGAAACGCGTCCAAGCGCGCCACATCAAGTGTTCTGCACGACGATGCTCGGAAACTTCGACGTCATGTCGCGCTGACGATCGGCAATGGCAATCGCCACGCGCCGCGCAATCGCGCGATACGTCTCGGCAATCCGGCTTTCCGGCTGCGAAACGACTGTCGGCTGACCGGCATCGGTGCGTTCTCGAATCGCGATATCGAGCGGCAACTGGCCGAGAATCTCGACGCCGTATTCCTTCGCCATGCGCTCGCCGCCGCCCGCGCCGAAGATATGCTCCTCGTGCCCGCAATTCGAGCAGATATGCGTGCTCATGTTTTCGACGATGCCGAGAATGGGAATGCCGACCTTCTCGAACATCTTGAGGCCCTTCTTGGCGTCGAGCAGCGCGATGTCCTGCGGCGTGGTGACGATCACCGCGCCCGTCACCGGCACTTTCTGCGAGAGCGTCAACTGAATGTCGCCCGTGCCGGGCGGCATGTCGACGACGAGATAATCCAGGTCTTTCCAGTTGGTCTGACGCAGCAGTTGTTCGAGCGCGGAGGTGACCATCGGGCCGCGCCAGACCATCGGGTTGTCCTGCTCGATCAGAAAGCCGATGGAATTCGCCTGAATGCCATGACCGATCAGCGGATTCATCGACTGGTTGTCGGGCGACTCGGGCCGGCCGGAGATGCCGAGCATCATCGGCAAGGACGGGCCGTAGATGTCCGCGTCGAGCATGCCGACATTGGCGCCTTCCGCCGCCAGCGCGAGCGCGAGATTCGCGGCTGTCGTGCTCTTGCCGACGCCGCCCTTGCCCGATGCCACCGCGATGATGTTCTTGACGTTCGGCAGCAGCTTCACGCCGCGCTGTACCGCGTGCGCGACGACTTGCGAGGACACATCGACGACGACGTCTTCCACGCCGGGAACCGCACGCAACGCATCCTCGACCAGTTTGGCCTTGGCCGCGAACTGCGTACGCGCCGGATAGCCCAGTACGACGCTCACCGAGACCGTGCCGTTTTGTAGCCAAACGTTGCGGATACTTTTGGTATCGACGAACTTGCGGCTGGTGTTCGGATCGGTCAGTGTGGCTAGTGCGGCGTCGATCTTCGCGCGGTCGATACTCATTGCAACTCCATGGAATGGTTTGTGCTAATGCGACGGCGCATTGCAACAAACTGAGGAAAGTGAAAGTAATTGTTAGAGCCGTTGCGCCGCGTCCCCGCGCATTGCACTATTGCGCGCGGTAATTGTTTCCGGGATGCATCGCCACTGGCGACTGACGCGCTCTCATTTCTCATAATTGTAGAGGTTCGTCCGGACGCACGTCCGAAGACCCTTACGTACTGTCGGCGCGGCGCGCCGAATCGCTCGTTGATTCAAGGAGATCAAACATGAAGTTGAAGTTGATGACCCGTTTGTCGGTTTTCGTCGTTGCTGGCGCACTGGTCGCGGGCTGCGCGACGGAGCAGGGTAACAATGCGGCGGTCGGCACGGGCGTCGGGGCCGCGACCGGCGCTGGCCTCGGTGCGATTTTCGGCGGCGGCAAGGGCGCGGCAATCGGCGCGGCTGCAGGCGCGGCTGTCGGCGGTGTGACCGGCTACAACTGGCAAGCCATTCGCAACAAGATTTCCGGCGACTCGAAGGGCACCGGCACGCAGGTGACCGAGCAGCAAGACGGATCGCTCAAGGTCAACATACCGAACTCGATCTCTTTCGACACCAACAGCTACGCGATCAAGCCGACGTTCGATCCGGTTCTGAACTCCGTCACGCAAACGTTGCAGCAGCATCCGGAGTTGATCGCCAACGTGATCGGCCATACGGATAACACCGGCACGGCGGCTTACAACCAGACGCTGTCGCAGAATCGCGCGCAAAGCGTGGCTTCCTATATCGCCACGCACGGTGTCGCCGGTCAGCGTCTGTCGTCGCAGGGCATGGGACAGAACCAGCCGATCGCCGACAACTCGACCGAAGCAGGCCGCGCACAAAATCGTCGCGTGGAAATTTACCTGCGCGCGACGGCACAGCCGGGCCAAGTGCAATAAATTTCTGATTTATAAGGAGAATCGGCAGGTGCCGGCGCAGCGTGGCAAAGCGCGCGAAGCCGCCTGAAAAAAATTTGAAACTTGGGCGCACGGCGCGTGTCTGTCTTTACGGTAGGCGCGCGGCGAGGCCGCCACCTGCCATTCTCCTCTTGTCGTTGTTGCTCCGGGGCCCGGTTTTGGACCCCGGTTTTTTTTGGTGCGATGGTTTTCGGCTGCCGCGCCCAAGTCTCCCCACCTCCCCGTCTTCCTTCCCCTCCCTGCTAAAATCGAAAATCGCTTTTTTTGCGTTCTTCGATCAACTTCTGCATTTCCTCCGGGCCGCGCCTTATGTCAGCACCGATTTCAGCCATCGCCACCGCCGCGCCCGCCGTCAAGAACGGCGCTCGCCAGATCCTCGTCACGTCCGCGTTGCCGTATGCGAACGGTCAGATTCATATCGGCCATATGGTCGAATACATTCAGACGGACATCTGGGTTCGGACGCTGCGCATGCATGGCCACGAGGTCTACTATGTCGGCGCCGACGATACCCACGGCACGCCCATCATGCTGCGCGCCGAAAAAGAAGGCATCACGCCGAAAGCGCTGATCGAACGCGTTTGGAAAGAGCACAAGCGCGACTTCGACAGCTTCGGCATTTCCTTCGACAACTATTATTCGACCGATGCCGAGGAAAACCGCGTCCTTTGCAACGCCATCTACGCCGCGCTCCAGGAAGCGGGATTGATCGACGCGCGCGACATCGAGCAGGCCTACGATCCGGTCAAGGAAATGTTCCTGCCGGACCGCTTCATCAAGGGCCAGTGCCCGAAGTGCGGCGCGAAGGACCAGTACGGCGACAATTGCGAGGTTTGCGGCTCGACTTATCAGCCCACCGAACTCATCAACCCGTATTCGGTGGTGTCGGGCGCGACGCCCATCCGCAAGATTTCCACGCATTATTTCTTCCGCCTGTCGGACCCGCGTTGCGAAGACTTCCTGCGCGGCTGGGTCGGCGGACTCGCGCAGCCCGAAGCCACGAACAAGATGCGCGAATGGCTCGGCGACAAGGGCGAGGCCAAGCTCGCCGACTGGGACATCTCGCGCGACGCGCCCTACTTCGGCTTTGAAATCCCCGGTGCGCCGGGCAAGTACTTCTACGTCTGGGTCGACGCCCCGGTCGGCTATTACGCAAGCTTCAAGAATCTCGCGGACCGTATCGGCCTGAATTTCGATGAATGGGTGAAGCCCGGTTCGAAGACCGAGCAGTACCACTTCATCGGCAAGGACATTCTGTATTTCCACACGCTCTTCTGGCCCGCGATGCTCGAATACTCCGGTCATCGCACGCCGACGAACGTGTTCGCGCACGGCTTTCTGACCGTCGATGGCGCGAAGATGTCGAAGTCGCGTGGCACGTTCATCACGGCGCAAAGCGTGATCGATACCGGCATCAATCCGGAATGGCTGCGCTACTACTTCGCGGCCAAGCTGAACAGCACGATGGAAGACATCGACCTCAACCTGGAGGACTTCCAGGCGCGCGTGAACAGCGATCTCGTCGGCAAATACGTGAATATCGCGAGCCGCGCGGCGGGCTTTCTTCTGAAGCGCTTCGACGGCCGCGTGCAGGACAGCGCGATGCAGCATCCGCTGCTTGCGCAACTGCGCGCCGCGATTCCGCAGATTGCGGGCTTCTACGAGTCACGCGAATACGGCCGCGCGCTGCGCACGACCATGGATCTCGCCGATACCGTCAACGGCTACGTCGATACCGCGAAGCCCTGGGAACAGGCGAAGGACGCGGCCAACTCGGTCGCGTTGCACGAGACTTGCAGCGTGAGTCTGGAGGCGTTCCGCCTGTTGTCGCTTGCGCTGAAGCCGGTGTTGCCGAAGCTGATCGAAGCGGTCGAGGCGTTCCTCGGCATCGCGCCGCTCGTCTGGGCGGATGCGGACATGCCGCTGTCGTCGGCCAATGCCGTGAACGCGTACAAGCATCTGACCACGCGCGTCGACCCGAAGCAGATCGAGGCCTTGCTCGCGGCGAATCGCGAGTCGTTGCAGGCGGCGCCGGAAGCGGCCGCTGCTTCTGCCGCTGCTACAAGTGCGAGTGCGGCTAAGAGCGCGGCGCCCGCCAAAAAGCAAGCGAACGAAGAGACGCCGGGCGTCATCTCCATCGACGACTTCTCGAAAATCGATCTGCGTATCGCGAAGATCGTCGATTGCAAAACGGTCGAAGGCTCCGACAAGCTCTTGCAACTGACGCTCGATATCGGCGAAGAGAAAACGCGCAATGTGTTCTCGGGTATTCGTTCGGCTTATCAGCCGCAGGATCTGATCGGCAAGCTGACCGTGATGGTCGCCAATCTCGCGCCGCGCAAGATGAAGTTCGGCCTGTCGGAAGGCATGGTGCTGGCGGCGTCCGCCGCCGACGAGAAGAAGGAGCCGGGGCTCTATATTCTCGAACCGCATGGCGGGGCCACGCCGGGAATGCGGGTGCGCTGAACGACAACCGCGACGCTCGAAACAGGAACGCCCCTCTTGAGGGGCGTTTTTTTTCGGACGTCTGTCCCTGGCAAGCAACCTGAGCAGCGCTGCCCGGCGATGCCTATTGATAGGTCATGGTGAGGATCATCGACGTGTTCGCCGGTCCGGGCGTCACGGTACCGGTTCGGTAGTAACGCGCCTTCATCGGGATGACATAGCTGCCACCCGTGGAACTGTTATAGCCGGAGAATGCTTTCGTCGTGCTCAGCGGAAACACCGCGCCGGAGCCATCCAGTAGCTGCACGCCCACGCCCGTGGCCGACGACGAGCCATTGAGCGCCACGACGGATTGCGAACTGTTAAGCACACTGGTCGTGGGATCGATCTCATACAGGACGCCATTCATCCCCGAGGGACAATTGTTGAGGCTGATGTTGAACGGGACCGCCGCGGTAGTCGCACCGACAGACGCCATCTCCACCGGAAAATGGGTGCCGAGCGGCACCGGCACGTCGGGGGTCTGGCAGGTAAGCGGGACGACCGTCACCGCCGGGACGATTAGATAAAAAGGCGTGGTGCCCGGGCTGTCCGGGACAAAATTGATCATGGAGCTGGAGCTCGCCAGCGTCTGCGCGCCCAGCACGCCTGCCGCGCTCACAACGCCTGTCTTCACGAGCGCAACTGCCCAACGCCCATAGTTTTTAAGGTTGGAGCCAACGGCGGTACAGGTCCAGCCCACGTAGGGCGGCCGCACGGAGGGCGACACCACGTCGAGCCAATCGGCGCCGCCACACGAACTCGGCTCGCCGTCGAACGCGATGGCCATGCCAACGCCGGGCACATTGGTCTGCAAGACCGTATAGGACGCGAGACCTGGGCCCGGTGTGCTCGCAATCGTCACGCTGCTTTTCGGCCATGCGACATTCAACTTCGAATACATGCCGGAACCGGATGTCGTCGACATGGTGCACACGTAGTTGACCATCGACGTGATGCTCCAGGGCGCCAGAATGGCGCCCACCGGCAAGTCGCGCGGCACCGAAATCGTCGCGGGGAGAATGGCCTGCACACTCTGACCTCCGCCCGTGCAAGCGTCGGCCCATGCGTCCTGCATGCCGCCTGTCAAAACCAGCGCGCTCGACAAGATGATCCAAGCATATCGTCGCAGCTGGGCAAATCCGATGCCTTTCATATCGCTATTCCGTCAAAGGGTGTCGAAGTCACGCGCGCGTCAGTTGTAGGTGAAGTTGACCGTCGCCGAGGTCGTCACCGTGCCCGCTGTCATCGTTCCAAGACGATAGAACTGCGCCACCATCGGAATGGTCATGGCGTTGGTCGCGTCCACTTGGCCGCGATTGGACGTGTTGCCAAGCGTGACGACCGTACCGGTGGTCCCGCCCGCACTGCTCGCCTGCAGCAGTTGCACGCCGGTCTGCGTCGCGGTGCCGGTGTTCTTGAGCACACTCGGAACGGTGTCGGACTGGCCCGATACGGCCATCGATACCGTGGTGCCCGGCGTGCAGTTGGTCAGCTTCAGGCTGAACGCCGTGGGATTCATCGTCGATCCCACGCTCGGGAAATCGAGGATATTGGCGCTGCCCAGATTGATCGTCTGGTTCGCCGAAGCGGTGTCCACCGTGCACGACGGGGGCACGATCGTGCCGGTGAAGTTGAGCGTGGCATCCGCTCCGAATGCCGAACCGGTCGCGGTGACGGCGATGGTGACGGCGAGATTAGCCAGAAGTGATCCAAGTGTGCGCATAGTCATTCAAACGTGTTCATGTTGCCGCCGCTCGTGCGGGTCTTTGTCGATTGCAGATTCATGTCGTGGAGATATCGGCTTAGTTGCAGGCTGCATCCGCGAAGGCAGTCGATGCCGCCCGGCTCCCGTCGGCTTCGGGCAACGCGTAATGCACCTTGCAACTCTGATCGGCCGCCGAGCCCCAACGGGCGATCAGATCGCCACTCGCGGCCTTGCTATACAACATCGCGCGGCTGCCCTGCGTCACGGCGCCAACGGATTCGCCGCTCGCATCCAGCACGTCCGCGCCGAACGGTACCGGCTCGCCGTTCAGACGACGCAAGCGCATGACGATTGCGCGGCCTCGGTCTTCGGTATCGAACTTCACGAGCGACACCGCGCCGGCCGTTGGTGCAAAGTGCTGCTCGGTGGTCTTGAGCTGCACGCCCATCGGCAAGCCCTTGGTGTCGATCTCCACCGCGTTCTGCGAATACGGCTGCATGCCCGCCACGGCCGCGCGGCCGGCGCCGTTCAGACGCACGCCGGGCGAACTGGCAATGCGCGCTCCGGCGGCATCGTTCGCCTCGACTATCGCCAACGTGTCGCCGCTTTGCGGTGACAACACCAGACCGCCCCCGTACGCGACCACGGAACCGGACGCACCCGCGCCTGCCTGCGTGTATCCGTTGGCGCGGCCAACATTCGCGCGCAACTGCGCCACAGGCGAAAAATAGCCGACGTTGGCGCTAAGGCTGTCGCTGTGGCTGCCGGTATCACCCGATGTGTGGCCCGCGCTCACGCCGTAGTTCATCTCATAGTCCTTGCCGAGCGTGCCCGTGAAGGTTTCCTGAATCTGGTTCGTGTTGTCGCGCGAGTCGTGCGAGAAGCTCGTCGTCGAATTGGCGATGTTCGTGCCCAAATCGAGGGGAACGCTCAGCGTGAGCATCACGCGGTTGTCCCAGTTCGCGGTTGACGTGTCGAGTTCGCGCGAAGCCGAAACCCCCACGCCGACGCGCCCGACGTTCGTGTTGTAGCCGACCTGGAACGCGGTATCGTTGCCATGCTTGTTCCAGTAGTTCTGCGTGTAGCCCGATGCGTAAATGGAGCCCCACTTGTCGAGGTTCTGGTTCAGCGTGAGCTGCAGGCGACCTTTCTGGATGCCGTTGCTCATGAACGCGGTGCCCTTCGACTCGAGGTCGCGCAGGTTCATGGCGTCGCGGAACCCGAGGAAGCCGCTCGTCGAATAGCGGTACGCCGCGAGCGTGACGTCGGTGTTCGTCGGCGTGAAGCTGCGCGAGAACGAAAGGCGAAGACTCTGTCCGCTCCGGCTGCCGGATTTCGGCAGATTCGCATTGGCTTGCGTCGCGTCGAAGGCGAATGCACCGACCGACGTGTTGAGCGACGCGCCGAGCGCCGCCGAAATGTAGTCTTCGGCGACGATCGAGCCGCCATATAGCGTGACCAGGTTGTTCACGCCGTGCTGCACACCGGCCTGCACGACATACGGATGGCCCGATTCGCTCGAATTGCGATACTGGCCCGCTGCCACGTTCAAGCGCCAGCGCCCCTCGCGCAGCGAATTCACGGGCGCGGCATACGGCACGGATGCAACGTGCTGGCTGCCGTCCGCTTCGGTGACGATCACCTGCAGGTCGCCGCCGTAGCCGGTCGGGTAGAGATCGTTGATCTCGAAAGGACCCGGCGCGACCGTCGTCTCGTAGATGAGATTGCCGTTTTGCTTGACCTGAACGTTCGCGTTGGTATTGGCGATACCCCGCACGATCGGCGCATAGCCGCGCTGCGATTCCGGGTACATGCGGTCGTCGGTTGCGAGCTGCACGCCGCGCACGCCGAACGAATCGAAGATCGAGCCGTCGGTGTAGGAGTCGCCGAGCGTCAACTGGCTCTTGAGCGGAATCAGCGAACGCTGCACATTCGTCTGCAGGCTCTGTGCATGCGTGCCGCCAAACGACGATGTCGTGACGTTGCCGTTGTAGCGAAAACGCCAGGCGTCGAAGTTGAGACCCGCCGTCACGCCCAGATAACCCTGAGTGTTTGACACGCCGCCGCCATTCGAGCGATACACGTTGGCGTTGTACTGCAAGGTCGCGGCTGGCACGCCTTCGTCCCACAGCTTCGGATCGACCCAGCCGCGCGCGTTGCGGCTCATCATCGCTTGCGGCACGCTCACGTCGAGGCGCTGTTCGCCCATGTCGAAGGTGGCCGTCGCCTGCGGGATCAGGTCCGGCAGCGCCACGCCGCCCGTGCTGTTCGCGGCGTCGAGTTGCGCTAACGCCGAATCGGGCAGGCGCATGGTATCGACGCCCGCGCGCGCGAGCAGATCGCGATCGAAGACCGGGACCGCGCGATGGTCCGGCGCGCCGACATTGCGCAACGTGATGGCGGTCATGCCAAGCCACACGCCGTTCACGTACAGTGCGGCGCGGTAATTGCCGGCCAGTGCGATGTTGCCCTTGTCGAAGCGGCTGACGTCCATGACCGCCGCGCCCGCGAAGCGCAGGAAGCCCGGGTCGAACTCCACGGCCTCGGGCGCGGCCGATGCGGTCGATGCGGCCGATGCGGCCGATGCCGTCGAGGTCGATGCCGCCGATGCAACCGTCGCACCACTCGATGCAGCCTTGACATCGGACGAGGCCTGAGCCCGATCCGGCCGCACCCCGGACGATGACGAAGTGTCGGTGCGAGCCGGCGTGTTCGCATCGGCCCTGGCATGCGCCGCGGCGAAGGCGAGCATCACGGCGACGCTGGTCCGACTCAGCGAGAGAGCGAACCTCGAATTCGATTCCATGCAGCGTTCATTCATATCGAGCCGGATTCGCGGGCAACACCGCTCCCCACCGATGGGAAACATCGGCATCCGGGGCTCGCTGCCTCGCGACGATTAAGTCTTGGTGTACGTGAACGCCAGGCTATTCGCGCCCGGCGTGTGGCCGACCGATGGCGAAGGAATCGACATCCTTCGCGTCGCTCGTGAATGGGTCAGATAGCCCGCATGCAGCGCGTCTCAGTGGATCGCTGCCTCGTGCTTCGTGGGACCGCCGTAGTCGTTCAAGGTCGTGAACGAGACCTGGCCGTTCGCGGTCGCCTTACCGGACAGTGGCAGCGTGAGCTCGCCACCCGGTGGCACCATGCCGCCTTCATCGAATCGGGCGGCATGTTCGCCTTCGCCCACATGAGCGTCGATGATCGTCACGTGATAAGGCGTCGGATTCGAAACCACGAGCGCGGACTTGCCACCTTGGGACGACAGCCGCCATGTGAGCTTGCCCGGTGCGTCGTCGGCGCTGCCCGGCAGACCTTGCGGGCGAAAGAAAAACTTCAGGCGCGAGCGGAATGCGAGCTGGACGTAGTTCGCGCCGGCCTGAGCTTCGGTTGGCTTCGGCGGCACTTCAAGCACGTTGAACCAGAGCAGGGTTTCGCGATCTTTCGGCAGCGCTTCGCCGGTATAGGCGATGCGGACGGTCTGCGCCTTGCCCGGATCGATACGCGCAAACGGCGGCGTGAGCACGAACGGAAGATCGATCTGAGCCGGATCGACCTTGGGATCGCCCTTGTCGAGCCACACCTGCGTCAAGGCCGGCGATTTTCCCGCGTTGGACAGCTTAAGCGTCACTTCGCTATCCGTGGCGTTGTACACCACGCGCGTGCCCGCGACGACGACGGACGCATTGGCTGCGAACGGCAGGATCGCAACGAGAGCGAGCACACCCGCTGTCACTGCGCTAAAAACGACTTTTCGGAGACTCATGACATTCAACAAAATTTGCGGTGACGCGATGACTCGACCCCGCGCCGTGCGAGGGTTAAACGAAGACGCCGCGAGGGCGTCCTCGTTCGCGAATCGATTTACTGATAGACCATCGAGTAGGTCACCTGGCTCGTCACCGTGCCCGCGGTCGCGGCGCCCATTGGCGAGTTGTACTGCGCTGCGTATTGCAGGCTTGCGCTGCCGCTCGTGATCGCAACGTCTTGCGACTGCTGCGCGCCGTCGGCCTTGCTCACGTCGATGGCTTGCCCCGAGCCGTTGTAGTCCAGCAACTGGACTTCCACGTTGGTCGCCGTGCCGTTGTTCTTCAGGTTGCCGTCGGCCAGCGTGTTCGCGCCGTATTCCCAGAACGTGTGCACGTTGCCCGTGGCCGGCGTGCAGTTGGACAGCGCAATGTTGAAACCGGTGGCGCCCGCGGTCGAGCCGGCGTCCGTCAGTTCCGCTGCGGCAAGCGCCGGCAGCGTGACGGTGAAGTTGTTGCCCTGGGCATTGCCGCTTACCGTGCACGTGTTGGCCGTCAGCTCTCCGTTGATGGTCAGCGTGCCACCGTTACCTGCCGGTGCGGCGTGCGCGGCAGCGCCTGCCAGAGACATGGACACCGCGACCAGCGGAAGAATGATCTTCTTCATAATAAGTATTCCTTAGTCGTCACCTGAGTGACTGAGCCCGATTTGAAAATTCGTCAGGTCGCGTCGTGAACAAGATATTCATACTCGCTTCCTGACGAAAGGCTGAGTATGCTGACTCGGGCCATGCGAACGATTAGGAACACGCTTAAAACCACAAACTTCCTACATAAATCGTTGATGTAACGCATCCATATTGAGAATGTTCTTGCGGGTTTTTGCGCACCTTGAGAACGACTCAGATCGGAGGCAGGTCTCGGGACCAGAGAAAGACATCGGTTACGGGCGCGGCGCAAAAGCAAAAAGGGGCACGCGATCGACTCGCATGCCCCTGTCCCCTTACGTCTTCAAAGCGATCTACTCCGTGGTCGACTCTACCTCGGATGCCGCCGCGGCCGACGAAGCCGCCGACCGCTCCGACCGCGTGGGCGTCGTCGACGAAAAGAGCCGCATCCACGAATTGAAGCGCCGTGTGTAAGACAGATCGACGCCCTGGAACGTCCCGCCATACGCCGTCACCGACCAGAATCGCGACAGGCTCAGTGTCGCCTTGATCGCGTTGCTGGCCGATTGCAGACCCTGCTCGTAACCAATCACCAGCCGCTCGTTGATGGCCTTGGCGATCATCACCACTTGCGGATCGGTCAGGCCCACTTCGCTCGAACCGATGGTGAATTCATCCAGCCCGAAGGTCTGCGCAATACGCTTGCCGCCCGTGCTGCCGAGCAACGCGAGTGCGCTCGTCATTGCGCTCTGCTGGCCGACGTTATTGCCCTGATCCGTGCCATGACCGAACAAGAGCCACGAGAGCTTTTCGTTGTCAGGCACGCTCGGTTCGGAAATGAGTTTGGCCACGGGCGCCTGCACCGTGCCCGTCACCTGCACGCCCGCCTCGACTTCCTGATTGCGCCGCATCGCGAGGACATTGATGCCGGGGTTCGCCACCGGTCCGTTGAACGTGAAGAAGCCATTCTCGATGTTGAGCTTGCGCCCGAACGCCGTGTAACTCGAACCCGGCGTCGTCACGCGCACATTGCCGACCGCGCGCAGCGGCATGTTCGGCGCGCTCGTCACGCTGATGACGCCGGCAAGCCCGAGATCCGCGCCGGCGCCCTTGAAGCGAAAGCGCTGCCCCAGGTCGATGTCGATATTCGCGCGCGGCGTGAACGGTCCAACCGGTTTTTCCGTTGCGGCCACCGTCTGCTTCGTCGTGTTTTCGCCCTTGATGGTGCCATCGGGACGTTCGATGACCACGTCGTCGCCGAGCGATGGCGCGCCGGATTCCGGCAAGTCGAACAGCGCGTGATCGACGGTGAACTTGCCGTTGATCGCCATGCCGCCCTGCAATCCCGCGTTCGCGATACTCGCGCTGCCCGAAAGCGACAATTGCCGGTCGGGCGAAGCGAACAGTTCCAGCTTGTCGGCGATGATGCTCGCGGTGAGGTCCGGCTGTGCCTGATCGAGCCGCACCTTGCCCGTCGCGCGCAACGTGCCGCTCGCGCCGTGGAACTCCACCTGCTGGAAGTCCACCAGATTCTCCGACAGCGCAATGCGAATGATGCCGTCCTTCAACTGAACGCCCTGATCGACGACCGTCGCCGAAAGATTGTCGCCCGTCAGCGACCCCGACAGATTCGGCTTGGCGACGATCCCCGCGATGCTCAACTTGAGCGCAAGCTTGCCGCCCAGCAGATAGCTCGGGCCGAGCAACCCGCCGGTGGTGCGCAGTTCGGGGATATTCGCGTTGATCGCGCCGGAGAGCGGCGCTTCGTCGACCACGGTCAGCATGCCGTCGCGATTGGCGAGCGGCGTGTGCGCGTTGGCTTCGATCACGCCGATGCGCGTCGCCTGCGCGCGCAGCGTCGCGTTGAGCGTATTGCCGTTGGAGAAATCGGCGCGCGCCGAGATGTCGTTGATGCCGAGCGCCGAGACGCCACGGGTGCCTTCCACGGTCACATCGCCGCTGCGGCGCTTGAGCTGCGCATAACCCGTCGCCGTGGCGCCGAGCGAGAAGTTCCAGTCGCCATCGAAGACGAGGTCGGTGCGGATCGGCGGCTCCTCGCCCGTCATTTCCTGACGCACGGCCAGAAGCCGCGGCACCGAGAGATTCGTCAACGTGCCGGCCGACTGGATGCGGCCGTGATCGAGCGCGAACGACTTGAGATTGAGCGCTGCGCCTTCCGCGACGAGCCGCGTCGCGCCGAGCACGAGCCTGGCCGGACCGTAGCTCACGGTCAGCGGCTGTTCGAGGTTGACCGACGGCGTGCCCTTGTTGGTGAGCTTCGTGATCGTGCCGTCCCAATGCGGGCCGTCGGCGGCATCGGTGAACTTGCCGTTCGCGCCGAGCGCGAGATTCACCGGCTGCCCCTGAACCTTGCCGGTCGCGGTCACGTCGAGCGTGTGATGCATGCGTGTGCCGTTGAGGTTCGCATCGAGCGTGGCGACTTCGATGCCCGAGGTGCTCGCGTCGCGCGCTTTCAGCGTGAAGACGAGCGCGCCGTTCGAGCCATCGCGAATGTCCGCGCGACCTTCCGCATGACCGAGGCGGTTCGCGCCGAACACGACGCCATCGGCCTGATAATTCGCCGCCACGTTCGGATGCGCAATCGAGCCGGTCAGATCGCCGTCCGCCTTCACCGTCCCCGCGAGACCGAAGCCGAGGCGCTCGAGTTGCGGCGCATCGACGCGAAAACGCAGCCGGTCGCCGGGCGCGCCGAAACTGCCGTTCAGATCGACATTGTTGCCCGCGACAGACAACTTGGCCGCGCTTGGCAAGAGCCGCATGCCCGCCAGTTGCACCGTGCCTTCGCCGGTGAGCGGCAAGTTGTCGTACATGCTGTCGGCGAGTTTGAAGGTCGCCTTGGTGGTGAGTTCGGGCGCGAGTCTGCCGGATGCGGCCAGCGTGCCGTTCACGCGCGCCTCGATCACGCGCGCGGGCGCGGGCTTCTTCTGCGTGCCTTTCCTGACGGGCGCGGGCTTCGGCTGAAGCAACTGCTGCGTGAGCAGAAGCGGATTGAAGTCGATGAATTTCGCCTTCAGGTCATAGCTCGAATTCGTATCTTTCTTGAGCACACCGTTCGCTTCGACGCGACCCTTGCCGACGGTCAGCTTGACTTCGTCGAGCGCGGTCTGCTTCGGGTCGAGCTTCACCTTGGCTTGCGCGCGGATCGCCGCTTTCGGATCGTTCAGGTCGGCGGCGATGGTTTGCGTATCGCCCGCGAGCACGACGCTGATCGGCCCGGAGAAATCGGTCGGACGCACGCTCGCTTCGATTGCGTTGAGGTCGAGCTTCGCCACCTTGAGGTCGAACTTGCCGTCGCCGCCCTTGAGCGAGCCGCCACCCGTCACGGTCGCGTCTTTCACGAGACGCACGTTGAGATCGGTGATGCTTTGCGCGGAGGCATCGAGCCGCACGTTGGCGTGCGCGTCGATGAGCGGCAGCAGCTTTTTGTCGATGGCGCCTGGCTTCGCGTTGACGATCGACACCGGCCCGCTCACCACGAAGCCCGGCGCGTTCTCGACCGGCTTCACTTCGGCGCTCACGGCGAGGTCGGCGAACGGCGCGCCCGGGCTGAACGCCTGCGGATTGACGTGATCGACATTGACGATGGCGAGCTTGAGCGGCACGTCGCCGAACGGCAGCGCTTCGACATGCGCGCGGCCGTTGAGCTTCATGCCGCTGGCGTCGATATCGGCAATGAGGTCTTCCAGCGAGCCCGATAACCGCGCGCCCACCTGCACCGCTTCGCCGTTTAGCTTGCCGGTGTAGCCGGCATCGCCGGAAAGCGGGAACGGACGCGCGCCGCCGTCGAGTTTCGCGGATGCCGTCACCGCGCCGAACGGCGTGTCGAGCCGCTGCACCGTCGCCTGATGATGCTGCCCGTCGCTGCCGCCGTTAAAGAGCAGGCGCGAGGATTCGGTGGTCGTCGCACCCTGATGCAACCGCAGCTTTTCCACGCTCAGGTCGCGGATGGCAAGCTGGATCGGCAGGCGCAAATCCTTCGGCAGTTCCGTTTTCGTCGACTTTTCTTGCGAAGGCGCGATGCGCGCGTCGATGGTGCCGACATGCAGATAATCGATAGTAAAGCGCAGCGGCTCGCGCGTGAGCGCCCAGCGTCCCGAAACGCTGTCGACCGCTATGTCCGTGCCCTTGCCGTCGGGACTCTTCCAGTGGACATCGCGCAGACTCACGCCGGTGGCGATAGCACCGCCATCGAGCTTGCCGGTCAGCTGACCCTTGAGCAGCGATGTCGCCGCCTGCCACGCGTAACGCGTGCCGCGCTCGGTGTTGAGCACGAACAACACGGTGCCGATGGCAAGCACGACGATCAGAACGATGACCAGCGCGAGCACGCCCAACCAGCGCATGAAACGCCTGAAGCCGCCGCGGCGCGGCTTCTTATCGTCGCCGGAACCGCCGCTGCCGCCGTTATTGCCGCCGCCCGCGTCAGCATCGGACGCAACGACGCCGCCCGCCTCATCCCAACGCGGCTCGTCCTTGCTTCCTTGTGCGCTCGATTCCGTCATGCCCTTGATATCCACCATCGCTCGTGCGCCCGTTCAGAACGCAATGCCGAGCGTCAGATACGGCTTGATGCTCTTGTTCTTGAGCCCGTAGGCCACGTCCACGTTGACCGGCCCGACCGGACTGCGCCAGCGCGCGCCGACGCCCACGCCCGGCTGGAAGACGCGCTCGCTCCAGGTATCCGTCGCGGTGCCGATGTCGAAGAACACCGCGCCGCCCCAATCGTGCGTGAACCAGTGCTGATACTCGCTGCTGCCCGTCACCATGTACTTGGTCGGCAAGATCGATCCCGCCACATTGTTGCCAATACTCAGATAGCTATAACCGCGCACCGAATTCGCGCCGCCCGCGCGAAACAGCAGGGACGCCGGCACGCCGCTCGACGGCCCGCTCGTGAACACGCCGCCGAATTCCGCGCGAAACACGAAGAGATCGTTCTTCGTGATCGGCAGATACTGCAGCGCGTTGGTGTAGAGACGCGCAAAGGTCTGATCGGTCATCAAGCCTTTCACCGCGAAGCTTGCTTCCGCGCGAATGATGTTGCCGCGACGCGGGAACAGCGGATCGTCGACATCGCGGCGCACCCACGTCCACGCGGGCACGAGCGCGCGCGCCGTCGACGGATTCGGCTCGTTCTGCGTGATGCGGTCGTCGTAGAAAGCGAGCGAATACGTCGTGTCGATGTTCTGCGTCGAACGCGAGCGCTGCACGCCCACGCGTCCGCTATAAATCTTCGTGCTCGATACGTCGGTGATGGTGTAGGAGCCGAACACCGCGTTGACCCAGCCGCGCGAATCGGGCGGCATCGCGAGTTGCACGCGGCCGTACTGCTGCGTCTGATCGAGCCGGCCGGAAATGGTGAACGGATAGGCCGCGTTGAACGTATTCAGATAGCTGAAGGCGCCCTGCACGTGAAAGCCGGTATCGGTCGCATAACCCACGCCGTAGCGGATGCTGTTGTACGGATACTCGCTCACCTTCAGATGCACCGGCGTTTCGAGCGGCTTGTTGACGTCGTTGTCCGCGTCGATGGCCACGCTCGCGTAATACGGCGTGTTCTGCACCTGGCGTTGCAGTTCGTTCACGCGCGAGACGTCGTAGATCTCGCCCGGATGAATCGGGTTCACGTTGTCGATGATCTTTTCCGGATAGCGCTTCGTGCCGCTGATATCGAGCTTGCCGAATGTGAAGGTCGGACCGCTGTCGAAGGTCACGGAGAGATCGGCGAGGTGCGCGCGCGGATTGATGCGCGCCTGCGAGCGCACGATTTTCGCGCCGAGATAGCGCCGCGACTGGAGCGCGCGCAACGCGGCGTTCTTGGCGTCGTCCCACGCGCCTTGCGAGAACGGATCGCCTTCGTTCACTGAAAACGCGAAACGCGCGGCGTTCTCCTGATTGCGGTCTTCTGTCGTCACCGCGCCCGTGAAATGCAGTTGCACGGAGGCGATCTTCGTTTGCGGACCTGGATCGACGCTGACGGTCACCTTGCGCTTGTCGCCATCGGTCGTCACGTCGGTGCGCACGACCGGCGTGAAATAGCCTTCGGTCGCGACGAGGTCGCGCACGTCCTTCGGCGCGGCGGTGACGAGGAACTGGAATTGGTCGTCGCTGACGTCGTCGCGCTTGGCGAAGCGCGACAGATCGAGATGGTCCTTCAGCAGCTTCTTGACGCTGCGCGGCGCGTCGATGTCGATGTCGTACTTGGCGAACGCAGGCCAAGCGGCCGCCAGGAGCGCACATGCCACGAAGCTGCGCAGTGCAGCCGGCAAGCGCTTCATTCCGGGCGACGTGGACATCGCCATGTGCGGCCGTTTCGGCGGACAGGCGCGCAACGCGCGCAGCGGATCAAACGAACGCCCCGCCAAACGTGACCTCCGGCATCTGGATGAATGAGACTGAAAGATGAACCTCGAACGCGCGGCTGCAATGCGATGAGCCGGTCACGGCGCGCAGGCGCTATTTCACCACAGCTTCGCATGGGAACCGAGCACGGATGTGCAACGGCGGCTTGCGGCGGTGTGGTTTGCCGCGTGCCGTCCGCGGACCGCTGCCGGGCGCGCTGTCGTGCGGCTTTGGACGGTCAGACGCTCGCGGGGTTCCGCGGGTTCCAATAATCGCTTACGTGGCAGCCCCAAGTCCCATGCGTTACCGCTTCACGCTTGCTGTAAAATCCCGGAGATCGAACCCAGTGCCGCGCGGCATCGGCGCCAGCAAAGGCTGCCGGGCGCGTCGGCCCTACTCACCGCATCGAGCCAACGGAAAACCGATCATGTACCAGTCGGACATCACCCAGTTCATCAATCAGTTGAAAAGCCAGAAGCCGACGCTCGAAGACGAACAGCGTCGCGGCCGCGCGCTCCTGTGGGACAAGCAGCCGGTCGACCTCGACGAACGCGAACGCCAGCAAAAGGCGCGCGTGAACCAGACGCCATACGTCTACTACCAGAACTTCTGAACGTGAGTACAGCCGGCCGCGAGCCGCAGTCGCCCCGCCGTCAGGCCCCGGACGACTCGCGAGATGAACGGGCCGCCGCGCTCGCCAAGCCTGCGACCGACTCGACGCCCGACACCATCGACGGCGTCGCTTTCGCGCATCTCTACGGCGAGCCGCTCTGGAAGCTGCCGACGGACCTATACATTCCGCCGGACGCGCTCGAAATCTTTCTCGAAGCGTTCGAAGGCCCGCTCGACCTGCTGCTCTACCTCATCCGCAAGCAAAATTTCAACGTGCTCGACATTCCGATGGCGGATGTCACCGCGCAATATCTCGGCTATGTCGATCAGATTCGCGAGTCGAATCTCGAACTCGCGTCGGAATATCTGCTGATGGCGGCCATGCTCATCGAGATCAAGTCGCGCATGCTGCTGCCGGTCAAGAAGGCCGACACCGGCGAGGACGCCGAAGACCCGCGCGCCGAACTCGTGCGCCGCCTGCTGGAATACGAGCAGATGAAGCTCGCCGCGCAACGTATCGACCAGTTGCCGCAACTCGGCCGCGACTTCCTGCGCGCGGACGTCTATATCGAGCAGGCATCGACGCAACGCTTCCCCGACGTCGACATGAACGACCTGCGCTCCGCCTGGGCCGATGTCATCAAGCGCGCGAAGCTCGTTCAGCATCACCGGATTTCGCGGGAAGAACTCTCGGTGCGCGAGCATATGAGCGTGATCCTGCGGCGCCTGCAGCATGCGCGCTTCATGGAGTTCTCCGAGCTATTCGATCCCACGCGCGGCGTACCGGTGGTCGTGGTGAACTTCATCGCCATGCTGGAGTTGTCGCGCGAATCGCTGATCGAAATCACTCAGGCCGAGCCTTTTGCGCCCATTTACGTGAGACTCGCGTACTCTCCCGCTTAAAAGCATTTTCTCTACCCTTGCCTCGGTGCGGCCTGTTGCTGCCGCCCGCCAGGAGACACCCGCTCGATGAAAGTCATCAGCTCAATTCACGAACTGCGCGATCAGTTGCGCGGTCAGAATCGCACCGCCTTCGTCCCGACGATGGGCAACCTCCACGAAGGCCATCTTTCGCTCATGCGGCTTGCGCGCCAGCATGGCGATCCGGTGGTCGCGAGCATCTTCGTGAACCGGCTGCAATTCGGGCCGAACGAAGACTTCGACAAGTATCCGCGCACGCTGCTGGACGACATCGAAAAGCTGCAGTCGGAGAACGTCTACGTGCTGTTCGCGCCGACCGAAGTGGATATGTATCCGGAGCCGCAGCAGTATCGCGTGCATCCGCCGCATAACCTCGGCGACATTCTCGAAGGCGAATTCCGTCCCGGCTTCTTCACGGGCGTGTGCACGGTCGTGATGAAGCTGATGTCGTGCGTGCAGCCGCGCGTCGCGGTGTTCGGCAAGAAGGATTATCAGCAACTGATGATCGTGCGGCAGATGTGCCACCAGTTCGCGCTGCCCACGGAGATCATCGCCGCCGAAACGGTGCGCGAGGAAAACGGTCTCGCGCTGTCATCGCGCAATCGCTTTCTGTCGGCCGCCGAGCACGCCGAAGCGCCGCAACTCGCGCTGCAGTTGAATCGCGTGCGCGAAGCCGTGCTCTCGGGCGAGAAAGATCTGGCCGCGCTCGAACGCACGGCCATGAACGCGCTCGCCGAACGCGGCTGGAAGCCCGACTACATCAGCGTGCGCAAGCGCGTCGACCTGCTCGCGCCGGGCGAAGCGGATGCGAGCGCGCCGCTCGTCGTGCTGGCGGCGGCGAAGCTCGGCAACACCCGTCTCATCGACAATCTGGAAATCTGAAGTAAAGGAAACACACGCATCATGCAGCGCACCATGCTCAAATCGAAGATCCACCGCGCGACGGTCACGCATTGCGAGCTTCACTACGAAGGCTCGTGCGCAATCGACGAGGATCTGCTCGAAGCGGCGAATCTGCTGGAGAACGAGCAGATCGACATCTGGAACGTGAACAACGGCGAGCGCCTGACCACTTATGCCATCAAGGGCGAGCGCGGCAGCGGCATGATCTCGCTGAACGGCTCGGCGGCGCGGCGCGCGCAGTTGGGCGACCTCGTGATCATTGCGGCTTTTGCGGCCGTCGACGAAAAAGAGATCGCGGCGGGCTGGAAGCCGGACCTCGTCTTCGTCGATGAAGCGAACCGCATCAAGGGCAACCGCGATCACGTGCCGACGCAGAACTGGACCTGATCGTCCGAATTCATCCGCGACTTGGCCGGCGCTCCGAAAGGGCCGCCGGCCTTATTTTTTGCTGACCCATTCGATGATGGGTTGCCACTGCTCCAGGTCCTTCTCCACGCGGCTTTTGGCGACGTCCCAGATCGTGAGTCCGTGCGCGGCGAGTTGCACGTAGTTTTGCGTGTCGCGTAAAAAGCCGAGGACGGGCAAGTCGAGACTTTCCACGAAACGATGCAGTTGTTCCGCCGAGCGCGTACGCGCGTCCACCCGCATGCCGACGACGCCGACCTGAATCGCGCCCTTTCGCACCGCCTTTTCCTTCGCGAGTTTCGACAGAAAGTCTTGCGTGGCAAGGATGTCGAACATCGACGGTTGCAGCGGCACGATCACCTTGTCGGCAATATCCAGCGCGAGCGCGAGCCGGTTGCCGTGGACTCCGGCGGGCGTATCGACGACGGCTTTTTCCAGGCCCTTGGGCGGCTTGGCGGGCGCGTCGACGTCGAGATTCCATTCTTCGATTCTTGGCAGCGTGTCCGGGCGCAGCGAAAGCCACGCGTGCGAGGAGCGCTGCTTGTCCAGATCGGCGAGCGCGACCCACTCGCCGTTTGCCGCGAAACACCCGGCCAGATTGGTTGCGAGCGTGCTTTTCCCGACGCCGCCCTTCGGATTTGCCACCACGATCACGGTCATGAATTGTCCAGAAGATTGTTCGACGCGCTTGATTTCGACGCCCTTCGCCGGGATACGCCTGCGCGCGGTTTCGTTTTAGGAACCGATACATGATTTCGAGCCGTTGATATTATCGGCAAAACGGCGCTCACGCGACGCGCTGGCCGAACGGACTACCCTTTCCTTTTCTTCCCCTCTCTTCTAAACGACCGCCATGCCCCTTCGTTCCGATGTGACGCTCGACTTTCTTCGCAACCGTCAGAAGGGCCGTCTGCCCGAGTTGCTCGGCGTGCAACTGATCTCACTCGAAGAAGGCGCGTTGACGGGCGAACTCGTCATCCGGCCGGAGTTACTCGCGCCCAATGGCTTTTTGCATGCGGCAACGGTCGTCGGCCTGGCGGATACCTGTTGCGGATACGCGTGCATCGCTCATTTACCGGAGAACGCGCAGAATTTCACGACGCTCGAATTGAAGAGCAATCACGTGTCGACGGCGCGTGAAGGGAAGATCGTCGCGCGGGCGACGGCCGTGCATGCCGGACGAAGCACGCAGGTGTGGGATGCAAGCGTCACCAATGGCGAAGGAAAGCTGATCGCCATGTTCCGGTGTACGCAGATGATTCTTTATTGACGGAAAAGCCGGACAGCGGCGCGACTGTCCCGGCTTTTCAAGTCGCGATCAGAAATCGACTTGCGCGGAAATCAGCAAGGTCCGCGGCGCGGCGTTGGTCACGTAGGTGCCCTGCTGCATCCAGTACCGGCTGCCGAAGAGATTCTCGACGTTGGCGCGAAACACGACGTCCTTCTTCGCGATGCGCATTCCGTAACGCACGCCGACGTCGTAACGCGTCCACGACGGCAAGCGCAAGGTATCGCTGGAATCGTAGTACTGCGCGCCCGTATGGATGATCCGCCCGTTGACGCTCAGGCCCGGCACCCACGGCAAGTCGTAATCCGCGCCGAGGTTGAAGGCGAACTTGGGCACGCCGCCCGGATCGTTGCCGTCCTGCGTGCCGCCCGCCGTGCCCGAAACCTTCGGATCGTAGAACGTCGCGCTCGCCATCAGGCGCAGACTGCGGAACACTTCGCCGTAAGCAGCCAGTTCGAGACCGCGCACGCGCGTCTTGCCGTTGTAGCCGTAGAAATTCGTGGTGGGATCGGTGACGGCGTTGGGCTGCGAGATCTGAAACACCGAAACCGATGTCAGCACGCGGCCCCAATCCGCCTTCACGCCCGCTTCGTATTGGTTCGACTTGTACGGCGCAAACGCCTGGCCCGCGTTCGCGGTGCCCGCCGGCGCCGTGCCGCCATTCGAAAGACCCGACGTGAAGTTGCCGTACACGGAAACATTCGAGAGCGGCTTGATCACGATGCCCGCGAGCGGCGAGATCGCCTGCTGGTCGAGCGAGCTTTGCTGCGCGCCCGTGGTCGGATCGTAATTGTCCTGGCCGATCGTCTGACGACGGAAACCGCCCGTCAGCAGCACGCGGTCGTTGAAGAACGACATCGTATCGATGACCTGTTGACTGTTCAGACGCGTCTGGCTGCTGCGCTGCATGTCGCCGCGCGGGGTATCGACGGGTGCAAGGGGCGACGGCGAATAGAGATTGGACGCCACCGCGGTCGATCCCAGCGCGTAGAAGTAGCCGATCTCCTGATTCAGGCTCGTCACGCCCGTGACCAGCGTGTGCTTGACGCCGAAGGTATCGAAGTGAAAGCGCAGGCCCGCATCGACGGTCTTGGTGCGCGTGTACTGGTCGTAATAGCCGTTATAGGCGCTGAACTCGCCCGCCGCCGTCATGCCCGCCGCATACGGGAAGTTCTGCTGCGACGTGCCGTAATGCTCTCCCGCCGCGCCGTACACGGTCACGTACTGGTTGATGTCGTACTCGGCGCGCGTCATGACGGCCGAATCGCGCAGCTTGAGCTTCGAGCCGGGATAGAGATTGTTGTATGCCGAAGGCACGGCGGGCACGGCGGTCGCGGTGCCGAAACCGATCTGCGAGCGGTACTCGTCGGTGTTCTCGGAGACGTTGTAGGCGTCGAACGACCAACGCAACTGTTTGCCGCGATAGTCGAGGCCGATCGCGCTGTCGCCCTGCAATTGGTTGCCGTGCGCAATGCCGGTCTGCCCGTCCTTGATCTGGCCGTTGAAGCGCACGCCCCACTGGCCTTCATCGCCGAAGCGGCGGCCGATATCGGCGGCAAATCCGAACTGGCTCTTCGATTGATACAGCGCGGTGAGCCGCGTGAGCGGGGTATCGTCGGCGCGCTTGGTGACGATGTTGATCGCGCCGCCGACGCTGCCGCCCGGTCCCATGCCGTACATGAGCGATCCCGGGCCTTGCAGCACTTCGACGCGTTCGAGCAGGTTGACCGGCACGCGCGCCGCCGAGACCATGCCGTAGAGGCCGTTGAGCGCGACATCGGTCGGCTGGACGTCGAAGCCGCGAATCTGGAACACGTCGCCGAAACCGCCGCCGCTTTGCTCCGTGCGCACCGACGCGTTGTTGACGACGAGGTCGCCGATGGTCCGCGCCTGCGTGTCCTGGATCATCTGCTCGGTGTAATTGGTCGTGCTGAAAGGCTGGTCCATCACGTTCGCCGTTCCAAGCACGCCGATGCTGCCGCCGCGCGCCACTTGTCCGCCTGCATAGGGCGCGGGCAGATCGCCGGGCGCCGCCGATCCCTTGACCATCACGGCGGGCAAGGTCGTCGATTGAGCAGCACTGGCGCTATCGGCCGAGGTGCCGTCCGCCGCCGGCGCGCCCTGCGCGTAAGCGCTCGCCTGCATTGCGGCGGCGGCGACCAGTCCCACGAAAAGACGTTCTACCGCCTTCGATACCGCAGTGCGGCGACTGACTTCTTGCTGGGTGACCGATCGTGACATAAGGCGTGGATATTCGAAAAGGTAAATTGAGCCGTCTGAGCGCGTAAATGCGAATCGTTAACAATTGTAAAGTGTCTATTAAACGGACGGTACAAAAATTGTATTTGTCGTATCAGAAACTGTTGTCGTGCTGCGACGTGTGCGAGGCGTGACGGCACACTGGACGAGAAAAAGCCCGCGCGCGGCGGGCTAAATCCTAAGCAAGGAACCGGGATTTTAGGAAGCTAGCAACAGGCTCACTGTCCCGACAGATAGAACGCCTGATCTCGCTGCGTCGTGACGCCGACGACGGTGAGCTGTCCGTTGACGACCGTGGCCTCCACGGGCATCGACACGTTATTGAGCGTGCAAGACGCGCCGCCCGCGAAGTTCAAGGTGCCATCGAGCAGATGCTTGCCGGTCGAGCGTGGCTTGAAGCTGCCCGTGAACGTGCAGGCGTTCTGCGTGCCCTTGGCCGTGCCGTCCGCCGCGAAGGTGATCGACGAGATCGGCGAGACGCCCGATGCGCTCGTCCAGGTGCGCGCCACGTCGTTGATGGCGATCGGCGTGTCGTACGTCGCGTTGTAGTTGCCGTTGTACGCGGTGGCGGCGGTATCGGGCGGAACATAGAGCGAGGTGGTCGCGGTGAGCGTGCTCTTCTGCGTGAAGTTGCCGCTGAGCGAGCCGGCACGGATCGCGCCTGCTTCGTGGAAACCTACCGTCGACGCGTCGCTGAACGCGCCATCGGTCGCCGTCATGATGCCTTCGATCAGCCAGACGAACGAGCCGTCTCGCGAATAGATGCTGAAGTACTGACCCGATTCGAGGACGATGGTCTGCGCCGCGAGCGACTGCCCGGAATTCACCGAGCCGTACCAGAAGCCTTCAGGAAGCGTATGCGACGGATTCGTTACGCACGATTTCTGCAGATTACCGAGGTCGGTCGTGCAGGTCTTGTCGTCGCCGCCGCCGCCACCGCAAGCAGCGAGGACGGGCAATACGAGCAGCATAAGCTTGGAGCGAAGTTTCATGAGAGCGTGTTCTTGGTATCGGATTGAGCACAGGCCGCCGCTCGTCACGGCGTGCCGACAATCAGATAACGGACCGCTGCCGCAAAACTTGAATGCGGAAAAGCACGTCCCGCGGCAGCTCGTCCTTAAGCGAACGCCGCCAGCACCGCCTTCAGATCCAGCGCCTGCTCGAACGAATCCGCGAGCCGGTCGAGCGACGCCTCCCGCAACGCCGGATAGTCGAGCGGCGCGGCATCGTTCACGCCGGCCCACGCGAGCAACGCGGCACAGGCTTCGGGTGTATCGAAGAGGCCATGCAGATACGTCGCCGCGATCTGCCCGTCTTGCGACACCGCGCCGTCGAAGCGGCCGTCGTCGAGCGCCACCGCCGGCCGCGCGAGCGCCGCGCCGCTCGTGCGTCCCATATGAATCTCGTAGCCGCGCACGGGCGCCTCCTTGCCGTCGATGACAAGCCGCCCCGTCACGTTTGCGAGCTGCTTGTCGGGCGTGAGCACGGTGGCGAGATCGAGCAGCCCCAGGCCATCGACACAACCCGCCGCGCCTTCGACGCCCGAAGGATCGTCGACCGTGCGCCCCAGCATCTGCATGCCGCCGCAGATGCCCAGCACCTTGCCGCCGTAGCGCAGATGCCGCTCGATCGCCCGCTCCCAGCCGTTCGAACGCAGCCACGCCAGATCGCGCTGCACGCTTTTCGACCCAGGCAACACGATCAAGTCGGCGGGCGGCGGCGCCATGCCCGGCCGAACGTACTCGAAATCGACTTGCGGATGCGCCCGCAGCGCATCGAAGTCCGTGTGATTGCTGATGCGCGGCAACGCCGGCACGATCACCTTCAGCGTCGATTCCGCGCCGCGCGACCGCGCCTGCGACGGCAGCATGTCCTCGGCATCGAGCGTGAGGCCATGCAGATACGGCAAGACGCCGAGAACCGGCTTGCCGGTCTGCGTTTCGAGCCATTCGAGCCCCGGTGTCAGCAAGCCGATATCGCCGCGAAACCGGTTGATGACGAAGCCGCGCACTCGTGCCCGCTCACTTTCCGAAAGACACGCGAGCGTGCCGACGAGATGCGCGAACACGCCGCCGCGATCGATGTCCGCCACCAGCACGACCGGACAATCGACTCGTTCCGCGAACCCCATGTTGGCGATATCGCGATCGCGCAGATTGATTTCGGCGGGACTGCCCGCGCCTTCGACGATCACCGCGTCGAATTCGGCCGTGAGCCGCGCGTAGGACGCGAGCACGGCATCGAACGCGGTGCGCTTGTATTCGTGATACGCCCGCGCGTCCAGATTCGCTTGCGCGTGACCGTGGATGATCACTTGCGCGCCTCGATCGCTCGTCGGCTTGAGCAGCACCGGATTGAAGTCGATGCGCGCGGGCACGCCCGCCGCGATTGCCTGCAGCGCCTGCGCCCGGCCGATCTCGCCGCCATCCACGGTGACCGCGCTGTTGAGCGCCATGTTCTGCGGCTTGAACGGCGCGACCTTCACGCCGCCGCGCCGCGCGAGCCGGCACAGGCCCGCGACGAGCGTGCTCTTGCCGGCATCGGAAGTCGTGCCCTGAATCATCAGCGTGCCGCGCGGCGCGAAAGACATGGAATGCGGTCCTCGGGTGAAAGCCTGCATCTTAGCCCGCCGGTACAATATTGCGATGACCACGACCCACTCTCCACGCAACCTCATCTTCGTTCTCGGCGGCGCTCGTTCGGGCAAAAGCGCGCACGCCGAACGCCTTGCCAACGAGAGCGGTTTGCCCGTGACATACATCGCGACTGCGCGCGTCGGCAGCGACGCCGAGTTCGCCGAGCGCGTGCGGCATCATCGCGAAAGACGGCCCGCGCACTGGACGCTCGTCGAAGCGCCGCTCAGTCTTGCCGATGCCGTGCGCGACGCGGACAGGCCGGGCGCGTGCGTGCTCATCGACTGCCTGACGCTCTGGCTCGCCAATCTGCTCTTCACAACCGATAATGCCGACGCGCAGAACGCGTCACTGCCGCGCGAGGCCACCGATGCCTTCGATGCCTTCGACCGAGCGCTCGCCGCCGTGCGCGGCACGGTCATCGTGGTATCGAACGAAATCGGCTTGGGCGTGGTGCCGCTCGGTTCCGTCACGCGCCTTTATGTCGATGAGCTCGGCCGATTGAATCAACGCGTCGCCGCCGCAAGCACGCGCACGACGCTGATGGTCGCGGGTCTGCCGATCGCGCTGAAAGGCTGACCGGCGATGCTCCTGCTTTCCTTTTACTCGATGTCCTTGCTCGCGGTGCTCGGCGTGATCGTCGATCGCATGTTCGGCGAGCCGCGCACGCGGCATCCGCTCGTCGCCTTCGGGCGATATGCGACGAAGCTCGAAGCGCGCATGAACACGGGGCATCGGGCGCGGCCGGCGGGCATGCTTGCGTGGCTTGCGGCCGTCGTGCCGCCGGTGTTGGTCGCATGGGCGCTCGTGAGCGTGCTGCCGCCCGCGTATGCCGCGGCCGTGCATGTGATCTTGGTGTGGTTTGCGCTAGGCGCCAAGAGCTTGCGTCAGCACATTGCGCCGATTGCCCGCGCCCTCTCGCTCGGCGACCTCGAAAGCGCGCGCAAGCTCACCTCGCGGATCGTGTCGCGCGATACCTCGCAAGCCGACGAGAACGCCCTTTCGCGCGCGGCCGTCGAATCCGCGCTCGAAAATGGCAACGATGCGATCTTCGGGGCGCTCTTCTGGTTCGTGATCGCGGGCGGGCCGGGCGCGCTCGCGTTTCGCCTCGCCAATACGCTCGACGCGATGTGGGGTTATTGCACGCCGCGTTACCTGCGCTTCGGCTGGGCGGCGGCGCGCATCGACGATGTGCTCAACTTCATTCCCGCGCGCCTCACGGCGGCGAGCTACGCGCTCGCGGGCGACACGCGCATGGCCTGGCATTGCTGGCGCACGCAGGCGCGTGCGTGGGACAGTCCGAACGCAGGGCCGGTGATGGCCTCGGGCGCGGGCAGCCTCAATGTGCTGATTGGCGGCGCGGCGGTTTATCACGGCGTGCTCGAAGCGCGTCCGACGCTCGGCGCGGGTCATGAGGCCACGCCGAGGCACGTGGTCGCGGCGTTGCGGCTCGTCGAGCGTTCGATCTTGCTGTGGCTTGCCATCCTGCTCGTCTTTGCCTTGATGAGCGCGTCCGGACATGGGTGATTCTTCTGTTTCGATTCGACGCGTCCATCACTTCGCGCCTTCCACACGCCATCATGTCTGATCCACTGCGTCCCATCCGTCACGGCGGCAATCTGCGCGAAGCCGCGCGTCGATACGGCATCGCGCTCGACGACTGGCTCGATCTTTCGACGGGCATCAACCCTTTAGGCTATCCGGTCCCGCCCATTCCGCCCGATGCCTGGCGCCGTTTGCCCGAAGACGCCGATGGTCTCGCCGAACTCGCCGCGACTCATTACGGCGCGCCGCTCGCGCTGCCCGTCGCGGGTTCGCAGGCCGCGATTCGCGCCTTGCCGTGGCTCTTGAAGAAGGGCACGGCGGCCATCGCACCGTTGACGTATGGCGAGTACGCGCCGGCGTTCGTGCGCGCGGGCCACTCGGTCGTACCGCTCGATGTAAATGCCGACACGTTGCCGAATGCCGTCGAGCACGTGATCGTCGCCAATCCGAACAACCCGACCGCCGAGCGTCTCCCGCGCCACGTCTTGCTGCATTGGCATGCGAAGCTGGCATCGCGCGGCGGTACGTTGATCGTCGATGAAGCATTCGCCGATGTCGATCCGGCCGAGTCTCTTGCCGATCGCAGCGCGGATGCGGGGCTTGTCGTCCTGCGCTCGGTCGGCAAGTTCTTCGGGCTCGCGGGAATTCGCGCGGGCTTCGTGCTTGCCGCACCCGATGTGATCGCCATGTTCACCGATGCGCTGGGTGCATGGACCGTCAGCGGCCCCGCGCGTCACGCGGTGCGGGCGGCTTTCGAGGATCGCGCGTGGCAACGGGAAACCCGCGAACGCTTGCAGCGCGATGGCGCACGGCTCGCGGCGCTTATCGCGCGTCATGGGTTCGACGCGCGTGCGACGCCGCTTTTTACGTCGTTCCAGACATTGGATGCGAGCGGCTTGCAGCATGCGCTTGCCACGCGCGGTATCTGGACGCGGCTCTTCGATCCGGCTGGGATGACGCCGCGTTTGCGCATCGGCTTGCCAGGCAGCGAAGGAGAATGGGCGCGGCTTGAACGAGCGATGGCGGAGGTTTGCGCGTGACGTCGAAATCTTTCTGGCGCACCTTGGCTGCGCAGATCGGCTTGCTTGGCAGTGAAGTCAATCGGGCGCAGCTTGAACGCTCTCTCCCGGAGGTTTGCGCGTGGGCTTAGAACTCGTCTTGCGCACCTTGGCTGCGCAAATCGGCTTGCTCCGGCGCGCAAGCAACCGAGGTCTGCGCGCGTTCGCCGCGCATTCGCTTCGACACGCCGTTCCGCATGTCCTTCTCGCAACGATATTGACGCTGAGCGCATCGCCCTCTTTCGCCGCCATCACCGTCACCGACGACAGCGGCGCCAGCATCACGCTCGCGACACCCGCCACGCGGGTCGTGAGTCTCGCTCCGCATGTCACCGAATTGCTGTTCGCGGCGGGCGGCGGGTCGCGTATCGTCGGCGCGGTGACATATAGCGATTATCCGAAGGAAGCGCAGGCTATCCCGCGCGTCGGCGACAACAAGGCGCTCGATCTGGAGCGCATCGTCGCATTGCATCCGGACTTGATCGTCGTATGGCGGCATGGCAATGCGGCGCGGCAGATGGATCGGCTGCAAGCGCTCGGCATTCCGATCTTCTTCAGCGAACCGCGCCATCTCGACGATATCGCGAGCAACATCGACCGGCTCGGCGCGTTGCTCGGCACGGAAGCGAACGCACGCGCGGCGTCGGCTGCATTCACGCGCGATATCGGCAGTCTGCGGACGCGTTATGCACACCGTCCGCCGGTCGGCGTGTTTTATCAGGTGTGGGACGACCCGCTCATGACGCTCAACCGCGACAACGTGTTCAGCGAAGTGATCGCGTTGTGCGGCGGCGTCAACGTCTTCGCCGCGAACGACACGCGCGTGCCGACCATCTCGACCGAAGCCGTGCTCGCGGCGAACCCGGAAGCCATCGTCACCGCGACGCCCGGCGCGACGACGCCGAATCGCGCATTGCCCGCACTCGATCGATGGAAGCGATGGGGTTCGCTCACCGCGGTGGCGCGCGGCAACCTCTTCGGTATCGATGGCGATCTGATCAATCGGCCGACGCCGCGCATCGCGCTGGGCGCGGCCGAGCTTTGCAGGGACCTGGAGCAAGCGCGCGGGCGTCGCGAAAAGTGACCGAAGCGGCCCTGCCCTCAGGCATTCCACCGCACCAGCAGCCACTTCCCTCTCACGCGCCTGAACTGCACGATCGCGCCGAATTCGATCGGCCATTGCAACACGCTCGCGCGCTCCATCCCGAGCATATGCGCTGTCAGCACGCGCATGACGCCAGCATGCGCGATCACATGCACCGGCCGGTCGGCACGCTCGATATCGCGCAACCAGGCCTCCACGCGCCCGGCGAACTGCACGAGACTCTCCCCGCCGTGCGGCCTCGCGTGTTCGATATCCGCGGCCCAGGCATCGATCAGCGCGCGATCGATCGCATCCCACGCGCGCCCTTCCCATGCACCGAAGTTCATCTCGGCGAGGCGCGCATCGACGTGAGGCGCGATGCCACCGCTCAACGCCGAGGCCAGCGATGCACATCGCACGAGTCCGCTCGAATGCCAGCCATCGACGCACGCGGGCACGTTCAGCGACAGCATGCGCGCCTTCAGAGCGCAAGCCGATGCATTCACATCGCGCAGCAAGGGAACATCGGTCTGGCCGTAGCACACGCCTGCATCGACGCGCACGGCTGGATGCCGGATCAGTACGAGATCCATGCGAGCCCGATGAGATAAATGGCCAGTTCGAACGCCTGTTGCGCGAAGCCGAGACAATCCCCCGTATAGCCGCCGATGCGCTTGACGAAGTAACGTCCCATCGCCCAGCGCAGCACCGTGAGCAACGCGAGCGTCAGGCAGGCGAATTTCCAGTCGATGACAAAGAGCCACGGCACGCCGAAAATCATCGCAATCAGAAACGAGCCCGCGCTCATGCGCTGTGCGACTGGCTTCGCCTTGCCCTCGGCGCGCACATAGTCGAGCGTGACGAGATAGCTGATGGCGAAAACGCGGCTCGCGGCGTGCGCGGCGATCAGCAACCATGCGGCAATGAGCGGCGGCGTGCTCGCAAGCGTCTGCCACTTGAGCGCCAGTGCAATGACGAGCGCAATCGCGCCGAACGCCCCGATGCGCGAGTCATGCATGATGCGCAGCACGTCATCGCGCGTATAGCCGCCGCCGAAGGCATCGGCGCAATCGGCAAGACCGTCTTCGTGGAACGCGCCGGTCAGAACGAGCGTGGCGGCCATCGACAGCAACACGGCAACGCCCAACGGAAGCACGCGCAACGCCGCGAGCAAGACGAGCGCGGCAATACCGCCGACCATCACGCCGACGAGCGGAAAATAACGCGCCGCCGCGTTCAAATAAGCGCGCTCGAAGCCAACCCAACGCGGAACCGGCACGCGCGTGAAGTAACCGAGCGCGGTGAAGAAGTAGCGCAGTTCGTCGAGCGGACGGGTCATTGCGGCAAGCGGGTCGAGACGCCCGCGCGCCTGAACGCAGTGACGCGCCCCGACCTCGTGCAGCGCTTGCGGATGATGCTCATCGCCGTCACTCTCGCTTATCCGTGACACCCGCCGCCTCGAAGCTCGCCATCTCACCGACGAACGCAACGGCCGCGCGCAGGATCGGCAACGCGAGCGCCGCGCCCGTGCCTTCGCCAAGCCGCATGTCGAGTTGCAACAGCGGCTCCGCATGCAGATGCGCGAGCATGCCCCGATGCCCCGCCTCGTTCGACGCATGCGCGAACACGCAGTAGTCGAGCACCTCGGGTGCGATCTTCGCCGCGACGAGCAGGCCGGAAGTCGCGATGAAGCCATCGACGAGAATCGTCATGCCCGCGTCCGCCGCAGCGAGACACGCACCCGCGATCATCGCGATTTCGAAGCCGCCGAACGTCGCGAGCGTGTCGATTGCATCGCCTTCGGCCGCATGCAACGCGAGCGCCCGGCCGAGCACATCGCGCTTGTGCGCAAGGCCGCGATCGTCGAGACCCGTGCCGCGTCCGACGCATTCGCCAATGGGCACACCGCACAGACGGCTCATCAGGCACGCCGCCGCCGACGTGTTCGCAATCCCCATCTCGCCGAAGCCGATCACGTTCGTACCGAGCGCCGCATGATGCCGCACACGCGCCGCGCCGCGCGCGATGCCTTCGAGCGCGGTCTCGCGCGACATCGCCGCTTCCTTCGCGAAGTTGCGCGTGCCGAGGCCGAGCGACAGACGCTCGTAGCCGCTATCGATGGGAATCGGTGTCGCCACGCCCGCATCGACCACTTCGAGCGTCATGCCGACCGAACGCGACAGCGCGTTGATCGCCGCGCCGCCCGCCAGAAAATTCGCGACCATCTGCGCGGTCACTTCTTGCGGATACGGACTCACGCCCTCAGCCGCGATACCGTGATCGCCCGCAAACACGATCATCGCCGGGCGCTCGATGCGCGGCTTCGTCGTGCGCTGAATCACGCCCATTTGCAGCGCGAGCGTTTCGAGCCGACCGAGGCTGCCCGGCGGCTTCGTTTTCGTATCGATGATGCGTTGCAGTTCGGCTTCGCGCGAACGGTCTGGCGCGCGGGGCGTGGGCAAGTCGTGGGCGTTTGACATCGGCAATCCTTCAGGTGCGTGCAACGGGAATGGACGGCACGAGCGCTTCGTGCTCGCCATCGCGAATCAAGGCTAGCGGATAGCCGAACGCGGCGCTCGCGCGTCCAGGCGTGAGCACGTCCGCGACGAGACCGGCGTGCGCGCCGCCCTTGCCATCGAGCAAAAGCGCGTGCGTCGAAAAGCGCCGCGCGAGATTGAGATCGTGACACGAGAAAATCACCGTGCGGCCCGACTTGCGCGCGGCGTCGGCCAGTACGTGCAGACAATCGATTTGATGATGCAGGTCCAGATGCGCGAGCGGTTCGTCGAGCAGCAAGAGCGGTGTGTTTTGGCACAGCACGGCGGCGAGCGTCACGCGTTGCCGTTCGCCGCCCGACAATGTCAGGACATCGCGCGAGGCGAACGATAGAAGACCGAGCGCATCGAGCGCGGCATGCGCGGCAGCGCGGTCTTCGGCGCTCTCCCAGCCCCAGCCCGTGACATACGGAAAGCGGTTCAGCAGCACGGTGTCGAGTACGGTCGCGCTGAAGGCATCGTGCGAGCTTTGCGGCATCAGCGAGCGCGCGCGTGCGAGATCCGCCGCGCGCCAGGATGCGAGTGCGCGGCCATCGAGCGATATCGCGCCTTCGGCCGGCTTTGTCAAACCCGCGAGCACGCCAATCAGCGTGGTCTTGCCCGCGCCGTTCGGCCCGGCTATGCACCACATCTCGCCCGCGCCGATACTTTGCGTGAGGTCTTCCACGAGCGTGCGTGCGCCCGCGCGCAAGCTGACGTGTTCGATATGCAGGGTCATCGCGGTCTCGCCAGCAGCATCCACAGGAACATCGGCACGCCGACGAGTGCGGTCACCACACCCACCGGCAATTGCGCGGGCGCGATCGCCGTGCGCGCGACGAGATCGGCGCTCATCACCGCGAGGCCGCCCGCCAGCGCCGACGCCGGCACGAGCATGCGCTGATCGTTGCCGAACGCGAGCCGCAATAAATGCGGCACGACGAGCCCAACGAAGCCGATGGTGCCCGCCGTCGTGACAGCCGCCGCTGCCGCAAGCGATGCGACGAGATACACCGACAGCCGCACGCGCGAGACAGGCACGCCGAGCGAACGCGCGGCCGTATCGCCACGCAACAGCACGTTGAGTTGCGGCGCGAGCGGCACGACGACGATCATCGCGACGACGAGCGCGATCAGCGCGGGCCACGGCGTAGCTGCGCCGTTCAGGTCGCCCGTCAGCCAGAAGATCATCCCGCGCAAGCGATTCTCCGGCGCAATACTGAGGATCAACGTGATGAGCGCGCCCCAGCCCGCCGCTATCACGACACCTGTCAGCAGAAGACGCGGCGAGGCATCGCGATCGCCGTGCCACAGGTCGCGTCGCGCGAGTCCGAGCACCAGCACGATGGATGCGAACGCGCCCGCGCACGCCGCCAGATCGATGCCCCACCACGGCAGCGACGCGAGCATCGCCGTGAGCGCGAAGGTCGCCGCGCCGCCGGATACGCCGAGCACGTACGGCTCGGCCAGCGGATTGCGCAACAGCACTTGCAGCAGCGCGCCGGAAAGCGCGAGCAAGGCGCCCGAAGCGAAACCCGCAAGCGCGCGCGGCAAACGCAAGGTGAGCACGATGTCATCGGCGATATCGGGCGCGGCCGCATGCGCGTGCAGCAACGCCGCGATGGCGCGCGGCAAGGGCAACGCGACGCTGCCGAGCGCGAGCGACGCCATGAACACAAGCAACGCGGCAAGCCCGAGCGCAGCCCAGATGCCTAACGCGCGTTTCGCGTTCATCGCGCGGCGCAGGTCAACGGTGTCGCTCACGACGGGCGCCAGCCGAGCGTGACATAAGCGCCGCGCCTCGGCGTGTTGTACGAATAAGCCAGTTCATAGTTCCGGTCGAAGAGGTTGTCGACACGCGCGCTCACGTACCACGACTTCGTGATGTCATAGCGCGCCGACAGATTCACGACGCCATAGCCCGCGAGCGTCGAATCGTAATCGCTGCGCGCACCGCTCACGATCCACTCGCCACCCACGCGCCAGCTTCCTATCGAGCGATGCGCGCTGAAACTCGCGAAACGCCGCGCACGGCGCGTCAGGTCCTGATTGCCGGTTTCATCGACGGGATTCTGGAACGTCACGCCCGCGCGCAAATCAGTGGCGCCGACATGCCCTGCCCACGATCCCTCGACGCCCTGCACCTTCGCGCGTCCGACGTTCTGCGCGATATAGAAGCCGCTGCCGTCCGATACGTAATCGATCAGATTCGAATAGCGCGTCTGAAACGCCGTCACGCGCAGCACGCCCACTTGGTCCGATGCGTACTGCAGCGCCGCTTCCACCGAATGACTGCGCTCGGGCTGAATGGACGGATTGCCGCTGAACGGATAGTAGAGATCGTCGAAGCTCGGCGCGCGGAACGACGCCGCGTAACTCGCGCTCGCGCGCCAGTGCGTGTCGATGTTGTACGCGTAGCCCAGATAGTAGCTGTTCGCGCCGCCGAAATCGGAATACTGGTCGTGGCGCAGATTGGCCTGCACTTCGCTCGAACCGAAGCGTCCCACATAGCCCGCGTACACCGAATTCACGTGACGATCCGGCGCGCTGAACTGATCCGAATCGAGCGTCTGGTCGAGATGCTCGTAACCGAACAGGAGCTTGTGCGCCTCCGTCAGGCGAAAGTCGTTCTGCCACAGATACTGGCGATCCTCGGAATTGAAGCGGCTCGTATAGATGCCGTTCTGCTCGATGTTCGCGCGGTCCTGTCCCTGCGCGACCGTGAAATGCGTGGTCCACTGGTCCGTGATACGGCCGTTCGCAAACACCGATGTCGACCGCACGCGACTGTGCGAATCGTTGAGATCGCCGGGCAAGCCGTAGGCATCGTCGAAACTGTCGATGCCGTTCGACTGATAGAAGCGCACGCCCACGTCCCATTTGTCGCCGAACTTGTGGCGCAGCGTGGCCACGACGCTTTCGTTCAGATAACCGTTCGCGTTCGGATTGGCGTTGGGCGCGAGCGCGGGATCGATCGACGAGAAACCATCGGTCTTCTCGCGCGATACGTTGAAGCTGAAGGTCGTGCGGCCTTCGCTATCGAGCGCGCCGGAAACGCCCGCCGCTTGCCGCTGCGTGTGATAGCTGCCGTATTCCGTCTCGAAGTAGAAGCGCGGCGGATGCGCCTCGCCGTCTTTCGTGAAGATCTGCACGACGCCGCCGATCGCGCCCGAGCCGTACAGCGCCGACACGTTGCCGTTCACGACTTCGATGCGGTCGATCTGATCCGGCATGATCTGCGCAAGCTGCGCCGAGCCGAGCGATGCGGACTCCACACGCACGCCGTCGATTAAAACGAGCGATTGCGTCGAGGACGCGCCGCGTATGAACGCGCTTGCATTCGCTCCCGGGCCGCCATTGCGCGTCACCTGCACGCCGGGCGCAAGACCGATGACGCCGAGCGCGTCGTAGGCATTGCTATCGGCGATATCCTGGGCGTCGAAGAGCGAAGTCTGCGCGATCGTATCGGCGAGAGGTTGCGCGGTGCGCGTCGCGGTCACGACGACGGGTGCGAGCGGCGGTTGCGAGGCTTCGTCCGCGAGCGCTTCATGAGCGAGCAGCCATGTGTTGAGGGCGACGAGCGCGGCGCGTTCGATCGTTTTGCGTCTGCCCGCGTGTCGGGCAAGTGGCGATACCATGCGTGAAATGTTCCCATGCGTAGGCTGGCGCGACCTCGCTCCCCGCAAGGCCAATGCGCGACGAGCGCGCTCGAATGCGAACAGACGAACGCGCTGAACAGTTGGCCGGTATCCGGGCTGGCGACACACCGTCCCGCCTTCCCACGCATGAAGCGCAGTGGCATCGACACGTTCTTCGCCTTGCCTGCGTCGAGCGGCGGATTCTTGCGAATCAGACAGACTCGCAAGCAAACTCACACGACGGCGCGGCGAAAAACGCGCAAGGGACGACTTGCAACTTGCGTTGCGGTCGCTTACCGTTGCGGGGGCAGCACAGGTTGGCGTGGCCTTGGCGGCGCCGCTTCCTGTTTCCCGTTTGACTGCGCCCGCAAAAGAATGCGGACGCGAGCACCAAAAGTGCGGCAAGTGTAGGAGCGCGATTCAGGACCGTCAAGAAACGACCCTGGCCGATCATCGCAAGACACACGGCTCACGACGAACCCAACTAGAACCCGCCGTCGCATCGCATCGGCAGCGCCCGCGCTTTCCACACACGAATGCATCGCGATGCACGCATGATCGCGTGCTGTTACGTCTCGAAACGAGACAATTATCGGAAGCTCCGTTGAACCGCGCTAGAATGCGAGGTCTTTAGAGGACGCAGCACATGCTCAACGAACTCGAATCACTGTCAGGAAATATCGGCCGGCTGATCCAGATCAGCGAGCGGCACAATCAGGCGCGTCTCGCGCTTGAAGCACAAATCGAACAACTGCGTAGCGACTACGCGAACGTGCAGGCAGAGCTCGTGCAAATGCGCGAGGAGCGCGACACGCTGCAAGCCGAACGCGATTCCCTCTCGGCCAAGATCGACGACGCGCAGGTCCGCCTGAACGCGATTCTCGAAAAGTTGCCGCGCGGCAAGTCCGCGAATCATGCCGAGACGGAAAATCAGCTCGATCTCCTCGATGCCCGTTCTCACGATGTGCAAGCCGCGCACGAGCATGCGCACGCGGGAGAGCACAGTGAGCATCATCACGGAGAGAAGGCATGACGACCACGCAGATCGAAGTATCCATTCTCGGCCAGCAATATCGCCTCGCCTGTTCGCCGGAAACCGAAGGCGCGCTGCGTGAAGCGGTGGCACGCGTCGACGCCGAGATGAACAAGGTGCGCAATGCAAGCAACGTGCGCGGGCAAGACCGCATTGCGGTGATGGCCGCGCTTTCACTCGCTTCCGAATTGCTGAGGCTGCAAGAAAGCGTGCGTCATGGCGAGGCCTTCCCCGCCGAGGAAATTCGCCGCACGATGCACTCCATGAACGAACAGCTTGGTGCTGTCATCGCGCAGTATGAAGTGCAGTGACCGAAGTGCCGCGACGCCGCTCCTTGGCGAACGCTAATCGGTCGCGCGATGTCAATCGAAAAAAGAAACTGCGCAATTGGTGTCGAGAGGCTGCATTAGACATTCGATTGGTGTAGAGTGACTACTCCCTGCCTGGTTCGCCAAGGTCATATATTCCTTGAACCAATGCTACATTGGCACGGTTGTGGAAACTTGCAGCACGGGCGCGCGCGTCACTCTGTCTGATGTACCCGAAGTGTTGCTTACTGCGACCAATCTTGAACCCAGGTTCAGGATGCCGGCCTAGCGGCCGAGGTGGGGACCCTACTCCAGCGGCATCGGTTCATACCGATGCCGTTTGCTTTTGTCGAGCCCGTTTCAAAACCCCGTTGCCGAATCCATCATGCGCTACTGGCTGATGAAGTCCGAACCGGACGAAGCGAGCATCGATCATCTCGCGCACGCGCCGAAGAAAACCCTCCCGTGGACGGGCGTGCGCAACTATCAGGCGCGCAACTTCATGCGCGACCAGATGCAAGTCGGCGACGGCGTGCTCTTCTATCATTCGAGTTGCCCGGAGCCGGGCATTGCGGGCATCGCCAAAGTCTGTTCTACGGCCTATCCCGATCCCACTCAGTTCGACGCCAAAAGCCCGTACTTCGACGCCAAGTCCACGCAGGAGACGCCGCGCTGGATGCTCGTCGATGTGCGCTTCGTCAAGAAGACGCCGTTGATTCCGCTCGCGACATTGCGCGAACACGCGGAACTCGCCGACATGCAAGTGCTGGCGCGCGGTAATCGGCTGTCGATCACGCCCGTGACCGAGGCGCAGTGGCGCTTCATAACCGAGCGTCTGGTCTAGGGCGCGCGAATCGTTCAAGGGAACTAAGGGAACGAACGAAGCGCCTAAGTGCGGTCGCGAATCACGCGATGCTCTTGCACTCGGAGTCCTTAGATGATCGACAAGAAAACCGCCGCCGCCCTCGCCTTCGTCGCGATGTCGAGCGCCGCGCTCACGCTTCCGCTTTCGGCCGCCGCTCAGACGGTAATCACCAATCCGCAGCCATCCGGCGTGCTTTCGCTATCCGCGCAAGCCAGCGCGCAAGTGCCGCAAGATGTCGTCAACATCACGCTGTTCTACGAGCAGGAAGCGGCCGATCCATCGTCGCTCACCACCACGCTCAATCAGCGCGCCGAAGCCGCATTGCGCGAAGCAAAAGGCGTCGACAACGTGACCGCGAAAAGCGGCTCGTTCACGGTTTATCCGAGCACGGATCGCGACGGCAAGATCTCCGCGTGGCGCGGCCGCACGGAGGTCGTGCTGGAATCGCATGACTTCGCGGCGGCGTCCAAGCTCGCGGGCAAGATGAGTAACGCCATGCAAGTCGGCAGCGTCGCGTTCTCGCTGTCGCCCGAAGCGCAGCGCGCCGCCGAGCAGAAGCTCTCGACGCAGGCCATCGAGTCGTTCCGCAAGGAAGCGCAGGCCGCGAGTCAGGCGTTCGGCTACGCCAACTTCACGATCCGCGAAGTGAACGTGGGCCACAGCGGCGCGGGTCCGCGCCCGGTGATGATGATGCAGGCCCGCTCGCTTGGCGCGGACGCGAAGGTCGGCGCGCCGATGGCGCTCGAAGCCGGCACGACGACGGTGACCGTCGACGTGTCGGGTTCGGTGCAAATGGGGCGATAACTGCTGTGCCGGAGAACGCGGCGTGATTTACGCCGCGTTGCCGGACACGCGTTTCTGACGTTTGTACGCCCACACCATCATGACGATGCCCGCGGCGATCATTGGCAGCGAGAGCCATTGGCCCATCGAAAAGCCGAGCGCGAGGAGTCCGAGATAATCATCCGGCTCGCGCGCGAATTCCACCGTGAAGCGCGCAAGCCCATAACCGATCAGAAACAACGCCGACACTGCGCCCACCGGCCGCGGTTTGCGCGCGAAGAGGTAGATCACCGCAAACAGCACGAGCCCTTCCAGCGCGATTTCATACAACTGCGACGGATGGCGCGGCAGCATGTGATAGCGCGAGAAAATCTCCGAGAGATTGTATTGCGCATCGAACTGCGGATGCTTCGCGAGCCAGATGGCGTCGTCGTTGGTGGAGTTTTGGAAGAGCATGGCCCAGGGTGCGGCCGGGTCGGTCACGCGGCCCCATAACTCACCGTTGATGAAGTTGCCGAGACGCCCCGCCGCCAGTCCGAGCGGCACCATCGGCGCGACAAAATCCGTCACCTGCAGCCACGTGCGCTTGCGCTGAAACGCGAACAAGACCATCGCGAGCGTCACGCCGAGAAAGCCGCCGTGAAACGACATGCCGCCTTCCCACACCTTGAAGATATCGAGCGGATGCGCGAAGTAATAACTCGCCTTGTAGAACACCACATAGCCAATGCGGCCGCCGAGAATCGTTCCGAGTACGCCGTAAAACAGCATGTCGTCGATGTCCTTGACGGTCCAGCCTTGCGCGGCGACATGCGGCAAGCGCAGACGCAATCTGCCGATGGCAATGGCCGAAATGAACGCAACGAGATACATGAGGCCGTACCAGCGCACGGCGAGCGGTCCGAGATGGATCGCGACGGGATCGAAATTGGGATGTATGAGCATCGTGTAATGGAAGAGCCAGGCGAACTTCAAAGGCGAATCATACGGCAACGACGGCAGCAGCCTGCGCGCGCACGATCTCGATGAGCCGGCTCAACACCGGACTCACTTCGGCCGCGCGCCACACGAGCCCGGTTTCGACCACGGGCCCCGGTTCACGCAACGGGCGATACACCACGCCCGTGCGCCGCAGATGCCGCACCGACTGCGGCACGAGCGCGACACCCATGCCGGCGGACACGAGGCTCACGATGGTCTGCATCTGTATCGCCTCTTGTCCGATGCGCGGCGTCAAACCGGCCGCGCCGTAGCAGCCCATAATGATGTCATACAAACCCGGCGCGAGACGCCTTGGAAAGACGACGAGCGGCGCGCTGGCCAAGTCGTGCAGATCGACGGGCGTCTCGGTCCATTCGGCGGCGCCCTGCCCGAGTTCCTGCGCGGCATCCGTCGACATGGCGATGACGAGCGGCTCGCGCGCAATCGGCAGATACGAAAGCGTCATGGCGTGACGCGGCGGCAGCGGCGGAATCACGAGACCGGCATCGATACGGCCGGCCACGAGTTCGTCTATCTGAACGTCGCTGGTGGCTTCCGTGAGTTGCAGACGCACGCCCGGATAACGCGCATTGAATTCGCGCAGTAACGCTGGCAAAAGGCCGTAATCCGCCGTGGAGACGAACGCGAGCGAGAGCACGCCCGCCTCGCCGCGCGAAAGCGACTGCGCGAGCGGACGCAAGGCGTCGGCGGCGGCAAGCAGGCGGCGCACCTCGGGCAACAGATCGCGGCCAACCGGCGTCAGTTCGACCGTGCGCCGCGTGCGTTCGAACAGCACGACGCCGAGCGCGTCTTCCAGCGCACGGATGGCCTGCGAGAGCGGCGGCTGCGTCATGGCGAGGCGCGCGGCGGCGCGGCCGAAGTGCATCTCCTCGGCGACGGTCACGAAGTAGCGCAGCAGGCGGAGTTCGACTGGCATCGATATGTTTTGCGACTCAATAGACCCTGAATAATATATTGGACAGATACATCGACGACACTGCATTCTTCCTGCACCACACCAAGAACCACGATCCCCTCAGGAGGCAGCCATGCCCTTCAATCGCCGCTCGAAACACATCACGCAGGGCGTCGCACGTTCGCCCAACCGCTCGATGTACTACGCCCTCGGTTACAAGGAGGAAGACTTCGACAAGCCGATGATCGGTATCGCCAACGGTCACTCCACCATCACGCCGTGCAACGCGGGTCTGCAGCGTCTCGCCGATGCCGCCGTCGAATCCATTCGCAAGTCCGACGCGAATCCGCAAATCTTCGGGACGCCGACCATTTCGGACGGCATGTCGATGGGCACCGAAGGCATGAAGTACTCGCTCGTCTCGCGCGAAGTCATCGCCGACTGTATCGAAACGGCCGTGCAGGGACAGTGGATGGACGGCGTAGTCGTGATCGGCGGCTGCGACAAGAATATGCCGGGCGGCATGATCGGCCTCGCGCGCATGAACGTGCCGGGCATCTACGTGTACGGCGGCACCATTCGGCCGGGCAACTGGAAGGGCAAGGACCTGACCATCGTGTCGTCGTTCGAGGCGGTCGGCGAGTTCACGGCCGGGCGCATGTCGGAGGAAGATTTCAAGGGTGTCGAGAAGAACGCGTGTCCGTCCACCGGTTCGTGCGGCGGCATGTACACGGCCAACACCATGAGCTCCTCGTTCGAGGCGCTCGGCATGTCGCTGCTCTATTCCTCGACGATGGCGAACCCGGATCAGGAGAAGGTCGATTCCGCCGGCGAATCGGCGCGCGTGCTCGTGGAGGCCGTGAAGAAAGATCTGAAGCCGCGCGATATCATCAACAAGAAGTCGATTGAAAACGCCGTGGCGCTCATCATGGCGACGGGCGGTTCCACCAATGCCGTACTGCACTATCTGGCTATCGCGCATGCGGCGGAAGTCGAATGGAGCATCGACGACTTCGAGCGCATGCGCAAGAAAGTGCCGGTGATCTGCGACCTGAAGCCGTCGGGCCAATATGTCGCGACCGACTTGCACAAGGCGGGCGGCATTCCGCAGGTGATGAAGATCCTGCTCGATGCGGGCATGCTGCACGGCGACTGCATCACGATCACGGGCCGCACGCTCGCCGAGGAACTGAAGGACGTGCCGAGCAAGCCGCGCGCGGATCAGAAGGTGATTTTTCCGATCGAGCAGGCGTTGTACAAGGAAGGCCACCTTGCGATCCTGCGTGGCAATCTCGCGGAAGACGGCGCGGTGGCGAAGATCACGGGCTTGAAGAACCCGGTCATCACGGGCCCGGCGCGCGTGTTCGAAGACGAGCAAAGCGCGATGGACGCGATTCTCGCCGACAAGATCAAGCCCGGCGATGTCGTCGTGCTGCGCTATCTCGGCCCGCAAGGCGGCCCCGGCATGCCGGAAATGCTCGCGCCGACGTCGGCGATCATCGGCAAGGGGTTGGGCGAAACCGTCGGCCTCATCACCGACGGGCGTTTTTCTGGTGGCACGTGGGGCATGGTCGTGGGCCACGTCGCGCCGGAAGCGTTCGCGGGCGGGACCATCGGGCTCGTGCAGGAAGGCGATTCGATCACCATCGACGCGCACAAGCTGCTGCTGCAATTGAACGTGGATGACGCGGAGATCGCGCGCCGCCGCGCGCTGTGGACGAAGCCGGCGCCGCGTTATACGCGCGGCGTGCTGGCAAAGTATGCGGCGTTGGCGTTGCCGGCCAATCGCGGGGCGGTAACGGGCTGAAGTGGGTCCAGCCAGGAAAGGCGAGCGCCCGGCGTTAAAAAGCCGCTACGAATGATCTTCGTAGCGGCTTTTTTCGTTCGGAGCCGTTGGCAGGCCCCGCTCACTCTTCCCGCTGCCGCCGCAACTCCTCTTCCACCGCCGCTCCCACCCACTCGCGCAAGCGTCCATCCAGCGCCACCGCCACTTCGCGCGTGATGTCCTCGACGAGCGTCTGCGTATGTTCGCGCAGCACTTCCTCGCAGCGCGCCGCGATCAGCGCGCGGGCATCGGTGTCCAGATACTGCGTGACGCGCGCGCGCAGGCGTTCGGCGACCAGCGCGGCATCGTATTCGAATGCCGCTTCCGCCGATGCCGCGCGCGCATATTCCGGCTTGCCGGGCACGACGACATCGGTGAGAACGGGGATGGACGTATCGAAGGATTCAGGTGTTTTGGTCATGGTGTCTCCGTCCGTCGCGTGATGAGCCTGTGTTGTGCGCCAATCGTAATGCCCCGCGACGGCGCGCTATGTTCGCTCAACCGCCTTGCTTGTGCGTTTCGATGGCGTAACCGCGATCCCGATAGAACCGGAAGCGCTCGCGCCCGGACGCGAGTTCGTCGTCCTCGTTGCCGACGATCTCCACGAGCCGCTCGAAGCGCGCGAATTGCGCGGACACCGGCACGCCGAGATTGACGAGCACCTGATGATGCGGCGCGTCATCCAGATTCGACGTGAGCACGACCGGCGTCTCGGCCGCAAGCGGGCTTTTCGCCATGCAGTGCGGCACGAATTCGAGCGGCGCAAAGGTCCACAACTGCTCGTCGAATTCGGCGAGACGGCGCGGCTCGGCAAGGACGACGAGCGCGCGCCCGCTCGCATACGCCTTGCGCGCGAGGCGGCAGGCGTAGGCGAGCGAATCGCCCACGTTGGTGTGAAAGTCGATGCGCGTCACGGCCTTACGCTCACTGGCCCGCGCGATCGATCAGGAACTGCGAGAGCAGCGGCACGGGACGGCCCGTGGCACCCTTCGCCGCGCCGCTCTTCCACGCGGTCCCGGCGATATCCAGATGCGCCCACGGATAGCTCTGCGCGAAACGCGACAGGAAGCACGCCGCCGTGATGCTGCCGCCCGGACGCCCGCCGATATTCGCGACATCCGCGAAATTCGACTTGAGCTGATCCTGATACTCGTCGTCGAGCGGCAGACGCCACGCCGGATCGACGGCTTCGCGCGAGGCATCGAGCAATTCGCCGGCGAGCGCGTCGTCCTTCGAGAACAGGCCCGTGTTGTGATGGCCGAGCGCGATGACGCAAGCGCCGGTAAGTGTCGCGATGTCGACGACGGCGGCGGGCTTGAAGCGCTCCGCGTAGGTCAGCGCGTCGCACAGAATGAGACGGCCTTCGGCGTCGGTGTTGAGCACTTCGATGGTCGCGCCGTTCATCGCGGTGACGATATCGCCCGGCTTGAGCGCGTTGCCCGCGGGCATGTTCTCGCAAGTCGGGATGACACCGACGACGTTCAGCTTGAGCCCCATCTCGGCGACGGCGCGCAGCGTGCCGAATACCGAGCCCGCGCCGCACATGTCGTACTTCATCTCGTCCATGGAATCGCCAGGCTTGATGGAGATGCCGCCCGTATCGAACGTGATGCCCTTGCCGACCAGCACGACCGGCGCGTTCTTGCCCTTCGCCTTGCCGGACTCGGTCCCGCCCGCGCCCTGATAATGGATGACGATGAATTGCGGCGGTTCCACCGAACCCTTCGCCACCGACAGGAACGAGCCCATGTTGAGCGCTTCGATCTGCTTCTGGCCGAGCACTTCGACTTTCAGCTTCCAGTCGCGGCCGAGCTTCTTCGCGGTCTGGCCGAGATAAGTCGGCGTGCAGACATTCGGCGGCAGGTTGCCGAGATCGCGCGTGAGGTCCATGCCGTTGGCGATCGCCACGCCTTGCCTGGCTGCGGCCTTCGCGGCTTTTTCATCGGCGGGATCGACACTGAAGACGATCTTCTTGAGCGAGCGCGCGCTGTTGTCGGGCTTGCTCTTCATCTGCGTGAACTTGTAGGTCAGTTCGCGCAATGCGAGGATGGCGGCGCGCACGCCCCAGTCGCCGCTGCGTTCCTGAATGGGCAACTGCGCAAGCGTAAAAGTAGCCTGGACGATCTTGGCGCCGAGGATCACGCGCCACGCGGCACGTACTGCCTCGCCATATGCTTTCTGATTGAAGGCGTCCTGCTTGCCGAGTCCGACGAGCAAGATGCGCGATGCGCCAATGCCGGTGACTTCGGGAATGAGGAGCGTGGTGCCTGCGCGGCCGTTCATGTCGCCGGCCTTAACGACGCGCGAAACGAGCCCTTTGGTGGCGACATCCATGTCGCGTGCGGCGCCTGTCAACGTCTGTGCTTCGAAGATGCCGAGCACGATCACATCTGACTTCCCGGTGAGGAAACCATTTGCCTCGCCTTTGCTCCAATCACAGGCTTTTATGCTAAAGTCCATCGCGCTTATCCTCGGATAAAATCTGGGCTGAAGGATGAAAGCCGCAATTATCCGCTATTTTTTCCGCGGCGGTCACAGGCAAAGCCCGACTGACTCGGGGAACGATTGCATTGCTACTGCATCTACTTCTTGTTGTTGCAGGGCATGTTCGTTACGCCGCATCGCCGCCGGCCTTCAGCTAAATTCAGCTAAATTCAATGATCTTCGAACGCTCCCTGCAGCGCGAACTCGCGTATACGGCCGGCGCCGTATTCATGGTGCTGCTCACGATCATGCTCACGACGATGATGATCCGTATCGTCGGCTTCGCGGCATCGGGCCAGGTCGACCCGCGCGATGTCGTCGTGCTGATCGGGCTCACCGTGATCGGCTATCTCGCGGTCATGCTGATCGTGACGCTGTTCGTTTCCATCCTCTTCGTGCTGACGCGTTGGTATCGCGACTCGGAGATGGTCGTGTGGCTTGCCTCGGGCGTGAGCCAGACGCAGCTCATCAAGCCCATCGCGGTGTTTTCCACGCCGATCATCATCCTTATCGTCTTCTTCGCGTTCGTCGGCTGGCCGTGGTCGAATCAGCAGAGCAAACTCATCAAGGCGCGCTTCCAGCAACGCGATGAAGTGTCGCTGCTCGCGCCGGGCCAGTTCCGCGAATCGCCTTCGAGTCATCGCGTGTTCTTCATCGAGAAGATGTCGCCCGATCAGTCGCAAGTGGAGAACGTGTTCGTCACGAGCACCGAAGGCGGCAAGGTCAACGTCATCGTCTCGAAGAACGGACACACGGAGACGCGCCCCGACGGTGACCGCTTCATCGTGCTGGAAAACGGACGTCGTTACGATGGCGAGCCCGGCCAGCCGAATTTCCGCATCACGGAGTTCGAGCGCTACGGTGTGAAGATAATGAGTCATCAGGTCGTCAACACGCCGACCACCACCGGCATCTCCACGCCCGACCTGCTTGCCAATCCAAGCAAGGACAACCTCGCGGAATTCGCGTGGCGCCTGGGTCTGCCGCTCATCGCCATCAACCTGATGCTGCTCGCCATTCCGCTGTCTTATCAGAACCCGCGCCGCAGCCGCACCATCAATCTCGTGATGGCCGTGCTCATCTATCTGACCTATTCGAATTTGCTGAACGTGGTCCAGTCATGGATCGAGCAGGGAAAGATGTCGTTCGGCGTGGGACTCGTGGGCCTGCATTTACTGGTGGCGGCACTCGTGGCGTTCATCTTCTGGCTGCGCGTGCGCAACCGGCCACTTTTCACGCTCTCGACGTTCACGCGTTCGAAGGGAGCCTGACGCAATGCGCATCTACGAACGATACTTCGCGCGCCAGATCTATCTGGCGTTCATCTTCATTCTGTTCGCTTTCTCGGGCCTGTTCTTTTTCTTCGACCTGATCAACGAACTGAACACCGTGGGGCATGGCAACTACAAGTTCACGCTCGCGATATTGCGCGTGGCCTTGCAGACGCCTTCGCGCTTCTACGAAATCATTCCGGTTGCTGCGCTCATCTCGGCCATTTATGTCTTCGCGCAGATGGCGGCGGCGTCCGAATTCACCATCTTCCGCGTGTCGGGACTCTCGACGGGCACGGCATTGCGTTCGCTCTTGAAGATCGGGATTCCGCTCGTGCTGGTGACGTATATCATCGGCGAAGTGGTTGGGCCTTACGCGGATCAGTTGTCGGAGCGCGTGCGTCTGGAGGCGCTGGGGTCGTCGGTCTCGTCGAATTTCCAGTCGGGCGTGTGGGTAAAGGACACGCTGACCGCGAAGGAGAACGGCGAGCAAGTCACGCGCTTCGTCAACGTGGGTACGTTGAACCCGGATACGACGATCGCCAACGTGCGTATCTATGAATTCGATTCGAAGTTCCGTCTCACCAATGTGCGTATAGCGCAGAGTGGCGTCTTCGAGCCGCCGGGCCACTGGAAGCTGACAGGGGTAACGGACACTCAACTGGTCGATGCGCCGCTCGCGGCCATCAATCCTAACGATGCGCTCAATCCTATCTACAACGCGAAGCAAACCACGCTGCCGGAGTACTCGCTGCGTTCCGAGCTTACGCCGCAGATTCTGTCGGTGCTGCTGGTGTCGCCGGATCGCATGTCGATGTTCAACCTGTTTCGCTATATCCAGCACTTGACGGAAAATCATCAGGACACGCAGCGTTACGAGATTGCGTTCTGGCGCAAGATTCTTTATCCGTTCGCGGTGTTCGTCATGCTGGTGCTGTCGCTGCCGTTCGCATATTTGCACACGCGGGCTGGCGTGGTCGGCGTGAAGGTGTTCGGCGGCATCATGATCGGGATGAGTTTTCAGCTATTCAATACGCTCTTCTCGCACATCGGGACCTTGAATACGTGGCCGGCTCCGATTACTGCGGCCGCGCCTGCCCTCGCCTATCTTGCGATTGGCTTGCTGGGGCTCAAGTGGGTCGAGCGGCACTGAGTTTCTTCGGGAGAAGATGATGGGCAAGCACGGCATCGTACTGTTCGGACACGGCGCACGCGATCCACGTTGGGCGGAGCCGTTCGAACGGCTTGCGTCGCGCCTGCGTGCCGGGCGCGACGAGCCGGTTGCGCTTGCGTTTCTGGAGTTGATGACGCCGGATCTGCCTTCGGCGGTGACGCAATTGGCTGAAGAAGGTTGCGATGCCGTTACCGTGGTGCCCGTGTTCTTCGGGCAAGGCGGTCATGTGAGGCGTGACTTGCCGGCGGTAATCGAGACGTGTCGCGCGGCGCATCCCTCCGTCGCGATTCATTGCGCGACGGCGGTCGGCGAGGATGATGCGGTGCTGGATGCGGTCGCGGAGTATTGTTTGCGGCAGGTTTGAGGGCCGGTCAGACTCAAGGCTCACGTATCGTTGGCTTGCCGAGAATTTGAAGCGCTGCATATCGCTTTCGTCTTTTACTCAATGCCTAGCATTACTGACGATGCTACGATCTTTATCGAGTTCAGGAATGCTGGCCAGCCAACTCCACCACTCAGGGCAACGGTCAACGTCAGCTTCACGAGACTGCTGCCTGCAACTCTGGCTTTCAGCGAAACATCGAGATAACCCGCATCAACTCCTTGCATGGCGCGTTACGTTTATAACTCTTTCGTTCGTGTCTTTATTTATGCACTGCCGTTCTGGCTGGGAAGCTTCGAGCTGACCGTTCACCAGGCGTTCAAAGAGAAAGATCCAGAGGCGTTTTTGGCGCCCGGGCTTATGCTAAGCGCGATCGCCCTGCTCACCTCACTGTGCCTTGCACGCAAGGAGCCAGCAGTTACGGCAGGAGCCGCCGAAAAGTTTCGATATCGGTGCGACGTTACGCTCGTGGCCATGGCGGCTGCCTTGGCTCTCATCGGCATGCCTTTGTGGCATCAGATACTCGGTGCGTCGCTTTCCGGAATTTATAAAGGTTGGCTGGGACTCACTCTGTTTGGCTGGAGCTCGACCAAATCGATTTCAGTGGTGTATTATTTTTTTGCAGTATCGCTGTCCGAGCTCAAACGCCTGACGACATGATAAATATTCTGACTGCGCTTCAAGGGAATTACGGCACGCTCGTCATTGCAGCGATCGCGTTCGCTGTAGTGCAGACGCTTGCCTACTTTTATCGCGAACACGTCGCCAAGTTGAGTGAAGAACAGGCAGTTGCGGAACCGGTGTCGGCCGAGGAGCTTCGGCGTCAAGTCGAGCAACTGGTTCGACAGCAAGAAGATCGGTTGAATGGACTTCACAAGGAACTTCGAAGGGAATTGCTTGCGGAATTGCAGTTAGATTTATCGAAGGCGGCACGCCGGCAAGCCGGCGGAAAATCGTTAGCGGCTTCGGTTCTCTCTAACGCCAGATCGAGTTCTGCAAGTTCGTCATCAAGCGTTTATGTCGGCGAGTTGCGGCATAAGCGTGGCCGCGCTGCCTGATAAGCACATCGCAATCGTCCGCTCCAGGCAACGCGATTGGCCCGCAACCAGGCTCGTTCCAGAGTTCAGCCGTCCGCCTCAAGCCGCCGCCTGCATCCCCTTCAAATGCACCTTCGGCTTCGCCACCGCGTCGCGATCCCGAAACGCCTCGCCTATCATCAGCAAACTCGGCTGCGATGCATCGAGCCATTCCTGCGCCTCGCCTAGCGCCATGCGCGCCAGCGTCAGCGTAAGCGTGCGCTCGCGCGGCGTGCTGCACGCCTCGACGATCGCCACCGGCGTCGAACCCGGCCGTCCCGCATCGATCAACTGTTGGGCAATGTCCGGCGCGCTGTCTCGGCCCATGTAGAACACGAGCGAATCCGCCTGCGCCTGCTCGCGGATATCGTCGCTGTCGGCGGCGCGACTGTGCGTCGCCAGCGCGACACTGCGCGCCACGCCTCGCAAGGTCAGCGAGCGCTTGAGCGTCGCCGCGCTGGCGAGCGCCGCCGTGATGCCCGGTACCACTTCATAGTCGATACCCGCCGCCTCCAGCGCGCGCATCTCTTCATCCGCGCGGCCGAAAAGCATCGGATCGCCGCCCTTTAGACGCACGACGAGACCGTGTTCCAAAGCGGCATCGACGATCTGCTTGCTGATGAAATGCTGCGCCGTGGAACGCTGCCCGCAACGCTTGCCGACCGCGATCTTGCGTGCGTTCGGCGCGTAGTCGAGCATCGAAGGTTCGACGAGCGCGTCGTGCAGCACCACGTCGGCCTGTTCGAGCAAACGCATGCCGCGCACGGTGATGAGATCCGCCGCGCCCGGCCCTGCTCCGATCAGATAGACCTTACCCATTTGCATGCACTCAGGCTGAGATTGCGCGAATCATACCGGCTGCGACCGTGTGATGCGTCGCCTCGTCGATCAAGACGAACGCGCCCGTGCCCTGATGCGTCTCGTACAAGTCCGCGACGAGCGGCTTCTGCAAGGTCAACGCCACGCGGCCGATATCGTTCATGGCGAGTGTATTGCGATCGACCGAATGCGACAGCGTATGCACATCCAGCACTTCCTTCACCGCGCCGATCCGCGCGAACACGGTGTTTGTCGTCTGCTTCAACAAATACTTGCGCTGCTGCGAAAGCGGCTCTTCGTCGAACCAGCACAGATCCGCTTCGAGCTTCTTCGCGGGTTCGACCGTCTGCGCTTCGCTCTCCGCGCGCGGCACGAAGGTATCGCCACGCGAGACATCGACATCCTCGGCGAGACGAATGGTCACCGTCTGGCCGGCAAACGCGCGATCCACCGGCGCAACGCCGCCCGGCACCGGCGCGATGATCTCGGCGACCGTCGCCTGGCGATTCGCCGGCAGCACGGTGATGGCGTCACCTAGACGCACTTCGCCCGCTTCGACGCGGCCCATGTAGCCGCGAAAATCGTCGGCTTGAGAGCCGTCCTGACGCGCGACCCATTGCACCGGGAAACGCAGCGCCTGATCGACGGGCTGCGCGACCGGCAGCGATTCGAGCAAGTCGAGCAGCGGCTCGCCCGCATACCACGGCATGCGTTCGCTCGCGGACACAATGTTGTCGCCCTTCAACGCCGACACCGGCACGAAGCGCACATCCGCGATTCCAAGCTGACGCGCGAGCACGACGTACGCGTCGCGAATTTCGTTGAAGCGCGCTTCGCTGTACTCGACCAGATCCATCTTGTTGATCGCGACAATCACGTGCTGCAAGTCGAGCAACTTGACAATCGCGCTATGGCGCTTGGTCTGCGGCAGGAGTTGAGCGTCGCCGTTGTCGAACGTGACGCGCGTCGCGTCGACGAGAATGATCGCCGCATGCGCCGTCGATGCGCCCGTCACCATGTTGCGCGTGTACTGCTCGTGACCCGGCGTATCCGCGATGATGAACTTGCGCTTCGCGGTCGCGAAATAACGATACGCGACGTCGATGGTAATGCCCTGCTCGCGCTCGGCTTCGAGGCCGTCGGTCAGCAACGACAAGTCGATCTCATCGCCCACGGTGCGCTTGTTCTTGGCGCGCGAGATGGCGGACAACTGGTCCGACAACACGGCCTTGCTGTCGTACAGCAGGCGGCCGATCAGCGTGCTCTTGCCGTCGTCGACACTGCCCGCCGTGATGAAGCGCAACACGCCCAGGTCTTCAGCTTGATAGATGCTCATTTCGTTCGTTCCTTGGGGGCGTGGCTTCAGAAATAACCTTGCTTCTTGCGCTGTTCCATCGCGGCTTCGGAAGCCTGATCGTCCATGCGCGTGGCGCCGCGTTCGGTGATTTCCGTCACGGCCGTTTCGGCGATGATCTTTTCGACGTCGTCGGCATCGCTCGAAACCGGGCACGTGCAGCTGATGTCGCCGACCGTCCGGAAGCGCACTTGCGCCATCTCGGCGGTTTCGCCGTCGCGCACCGGAGTGAGCGGCGTCACGGGCACGAGCAGGCCGTTGCGGCGCACGATCTCGCGCTCATGCGCGTAATAGATGGACGGCAGATCGAGTTTCTCGCGCGCAATGTATTGCCACACGTCGAGTTCGGTCCAATTGGAGATGGGGAACACGCGCAAGTGTTCGCCCGGATGCAGACGCGCGTTATAGATGCTCCACAGTTCCGGACGCTGCGCCTTCGGGTCCCACTGGCCGAATTCGTCGCGGAACGAAAAAATACGTTCCTTCGCACGCGCCTTCTCTTCGTCGCGGCGCGCGCCGCCGATCAGCGCCGTATAGCCGTATTGCTCGATGGTTTCGAGCAGTGTCACCGCTTGCGCGGCGTTGCGCGAATCGCTTTCGCGACGCAGACGCACGGTGCCCTTCTTGATCGAATCCTCGACGTGGCCGACGACCAGTTCCGCGCCGATTTCAGCCGCGCGCCGGTCGCGAAACTCGATCACTTCGCCGAAGTTATGGCCGGTGTCGATATGGACGAGCGGAAACGGCAGCACGGTCTTGCGGCCCGCGCCGAGACCGAATGCCTTAAGCGCCAGATGCAGCACGACGACCGAGTCCTTGCCGCCCGAGAACAGAAGCGCGGGCTTGCTGCACTCCGCGACGAGTTCGCGCAGGATGTGGATCGACTCGGCTTCGAGCCAGTCGAGATGGTCCATCCGGGTCGCCTGATTGGTAATCGGGGCGGTGACGGTAGAGTCGAGCGTGGTGCTCATATGCGTCGATCCTTTTATTGGCTGCGTCATGCGTTTGTGGCGCTTTGACGCCGCGTTCAGTGACAGTGTTCGTACCGGGCGCTTCTCTTTGAGCACCTCGATGATTCAGATAGCCGAACTCGGGGCTTCTTCGACGATCTTGATGTTCGTGATGTGCAGGCCGCATTCTTTCGTATCGCGCGATTCCCACCACCAGCGGCCGGCGCGGCTATCTTCGCCGGGGCGCACGGCGCGCGTGCATGGCTCGCAGCCTATGCTCGGATAACCGCGCGCATGCAGCGGATTCACCGGCACGTCGAAGGCCTTCAAGTAGTCCCAGACATCGCTTTCGGTCCAGTCCGCGAGCGGGTTGAACTTGGCGATGCCGCGCGGCGCGTCGTGCTCTTCCTCGTGGAGTTCGGTGCGCGTCACCGACTGCTCGCGGCGCTGCCCCGTTACCCACGCCGACACATCCGAAAGCGCGCGATTGAGCGGCTCCACCTTGCGGATATGGCAGCAGCTTTTGCGTAAATCAATGCTCTCGTAGAACGCGTTGAGGCCGTGATCGCGGACGTAGGCATCGACGGCATCTTGGCGCGGATGAAACTGCTCGATGCCGTAGCCATAACGCGCCTTGACCGTGTCCAGCATGCCGAGCGTTTCCGCGTGCAGACGGCCCGTGTTCAGCGAGAAGATGCCGATATTCACCTCGCGCGACAGAATGGCGTGCGTGAGCACCATGTCTTCGGCGGCGAGGCTGCTGGCTAGCTTGACGCGCTCATGGCGCGCTGCGATCGAATCGAGCAGCGCGTCGAGGCGTGCAACCTTGGCTTGCAATTCGGGAGTCATGCCTCAGGCTCCAAGCGTCGCGAGAACCGCGCTGCGACGGCGAAACAGCGGTTCGAGATCGTCGGTCGCGCCTTGATAGCGCTCCGTGAACTCGTTGAACGCGTTGAGCGCGTCGTTGATGTCCTTGTCTTCGCGCACAGCGAATGCGTCGAAGCCGCAGCGCGCGTGGAACAGCAACTGATCGCGCAGCACGTCGCCGATTGCGCGCAACTCACCCGTCCACTGATAACGCTCGCGCAGCAAGCGGCCGATGGAGAAGCCGCGGCCATCGCGGAACACTGGAAAATCGACGGCGATCACGGCGATGTCGCCGAAATCGGCGACGAGATCGGCGGGTTCGTCGTCGGGCGCGAGCCACACGCCGAGTTCGTCCTTCGAATGCGCCGCGACGAGCGCCGCACGATGCTCCTTCCACAACGCGAACGGCACGAGCAACTTGCCGGCGGGCAGCGCATCGAGTGCGGGCAGCGCGCCGTCTTCGGCGGCACGGACCACGGTGAAATCGTCATTGACGACGGAGCGGTTCTTGATAATCAAAGCCATCTGCAAAGTCCTCGGTCTCGTCGACGTTTAAGCGTGCGCCTGGCGCGATGCGTACACGCGCTCCTTGAACGGCGTCATGCCGATGCGGTTATACGTCTCGATGAAACGCTCGCCTTCCATGCGGTTGTCGACGAAGGTGTCGATCACGCTCGACACGACATCCGGCATTTCATGCGCCGAGAAAGACGGGCCGATGACCTTGCCGAGATGCGCGCCGGTCGCGCCCGAGCTTTGCTCGCCGCCTAGCGTCACCTGATACCACTCCGAGCCGTCCTTATCGACGCCCAGCACGCCGATGTTGCCGACGTGGTGGTGACCGCACGCGTTGATGCAGCCCGAGATGTTGAGCGACAGGTCGCCCAAGTCGTACACGTAGTCGGCGTTGCTGAAGCGCTCTTGAATGGCTTGCGCGATGGGAATGGACTTCGCATTCGCGAGCGAGCAGAAATCGCCGCCCGGGCACGCGATGATATCGGTCAGCAAACCGACGTTCGAGGTCGCGAAACCCACCGCCTTGGCGCGTTCCCACACGGCGTACAGATCGTGCTTCCTGACGTTGGCGAGAATGAGATTTTGCTCGTGCGATACGCGAATCTCACCGAAGGAGAATTCATCGGCGATAGCGGCGACATCGTCCATCTGCTGGTCGGTGGCGTCGCCCGGCGCAATGCCGGTAGGCTTGAGCGACAGCGTGACGGACGCGTAGCCCGACACCTTATGCGGACGCACATTGCGCTCGACCCAGCGCGCGAACGGCTTGCTGTCGATCAGATGCTTTTCATACGAGGCGTCGGTATCCGGCAGCTTTTCGTAGGCAGGCGGCGCAAAGTACTGCGACACGCGTGCGACTTCTTCCGCCGTGATGGTCGAAGGGCCGTCCTTCAGATGCTGCCACTCTTCCTCGACCTGCTTCGCGAACTTCTCCGGCGACAGCGCCTTCACGAGAATCTTGATACGCGCCTTATACATATTGTCGCGGCGGCCGTAGCGGTTGTACACGCGCAGCACGGCTTCGCAATACGTAATGAGATGCTGCCAGGGCAAGTCTTCCTTGATGACCGCGCCGACGATCGGCGTGCGGCCGAGCCCGCCGCCCGCGAGAATGCTCGCGACGACTTCGCCCGCTTCGTTCTTCTTCAGATAGACGCCCAGATCGTGCACCTGCGTGGCCGCGCGATCTTCTTCCGAGCCGCACACCGCGATCTTGAACTTGCGCGGCAGCCATGCGAACTCGGGGTGGAACGTCGACCATTGACGCAGAATCTCGGCCCACGGACGCGGATCGACGAGTTCGTCCGGCGCCACGCCCGCAAACTGATCCGCCGTGATGTTGCGGATGCAGTTACCCGACGTCTGAATGGCGTGCATTTGCACCGATGCCAGCTTGCGCAGAATCTCGGGCGTCTCTTCCAACTCGACCCAGTTGAACTGGATGTTGGTACGCGTGGAAAAGTGGCCGTACCCACGATCGTGCTCGCGCGCGATGGTGGCGAGCATGCGCATCTGGTCGCTGCGCAGATTGCCGTACGGAATCGCGATGCGGTGCATGTAGGCGTGACGCTGCATGTACAGGCCGTTCTGCAGACGCAGCGGACGGAATTCCTCTTCGCTCAACTCGCCCGACAAGCGACGGCGAACCTGGTCGGCGTATTGCGCGACACGTTCGTCGACGATGCGCTGGTCGATCTGATCGTATTGGTACATTCGGGGCCCCAAGTTTTAGTTCGAACGCCTGCGTCCTAGGTTACGCGGCGCGTTGAGAATTCAGCCATTCCATATTGATTCGTCATCGCAAGCGCCGTTCCGACGCTTAATTCATTAGCTAATGACAAAAACAGATATGGATATTGGAAAAATTGGACTGATAGTAATAAACCTGCTATATATTGCAAACGACTTAAAACTTACTTTGATATGCCCTCAGGTAATAACGAAAGGGCAAAAAACGAAGGCACTACATGAATCTGCACCAGTTCCGCTTCGTCCGCGAGGCCGTGCGGCAGAACTTCAACCTGACCGAGGCCGCAAAGGCTTTATTTACCTCGCAGCCGGGTGTGTCGAAAGCGATCATCGAGCTCGAGGATGAACTCGGCGTCGAGATTTTCACACGCCACGGAAAGCGTGTCAGATCGCTGACCGAGCCGGGGCGCATCATTCTCGCATCGGTCGAAAAGATTCTGCAGGAAGTGGAAAGCCTGAAACGCGTCGGCAAGGACTACGCGGCGCAAGATCAGGGCAATCTCGTCATTGCCGCCACGCACACTCAGGCGCGCTACTCGCTGCCCTCGGCTATCGCGGAATTCAAGAAGCGCTTTCCCAAGGTGCATCTTTCGATTCTGCAAGGCAGCCCGACGCAAGTCGCGGAAATGGTCATCCACGATCAGGCGGATGTGGCTATCGCGACGGAAGCCATCGCCAACTATAAAGAACTGATTTCGCTGCCCTGCTTCCAGTGGCAGCATCTGGCCGTCATGCCAGCCGATCATCCGCTGCTGGAACGCAAGCTTCTCACGCTCGACGATCTGGTGCAGTACCCGCTCATCACTTATGAAGCGGCGTTTGCCGGCCGCAGCAAGATCAATCAGGCGTTTGCGTTGCGCAATCTCACGCCGGATATCGTGCTCGAAGCCATCGACGCCGATGTCATCAAGACTTATGTCGAACTCGGGCTCGGCGTGGGAATCATGGCGGACATCGCGTTCAATCCGGAGCGCGACAAGCATTTGCGCGCGATGCCGGTTGGCCACTTGTTCGGCACGAACGTGACGCGGCTTGCGCTCAAACAGGGCGCGTATTTGCGCAGCTATGTGTATACGCTCGTCGAACTGCTGTCGCCGTCGATGAATCGCAAGCTGATCGAGCAGGCGCTTTCGGGCGACCACGAAAGCTACGAACTCTGATCGCCACTAGTCTTGAGTAATAGAGACGCAGAAGAACCCATCACCCTCCTGGAGAGCTTTTCGATGAAGTTGTCGATGTTCACGCGCCGGCTCATGGCCGGCGTTGCCTTGTCCGCGCTGGCCGCTGCCGCGCACGCGCAACTGAAAGTAGGCGTGGACCTGTCGAGCACGGGCCCCGCCGCGACCATCGGCATCACCAGCAAGAACGCGATGTTGATGTGGCCGAAAACCATCGCCGGGCAGAACGCGGAGTACATCATCCTCGATGACGGTTCGGACCCGGGCGCGGCCGTGCGCAACATCCGCAAGCTCATCACCGAGGATCGTGTCGATGTGATCGTGGGCCCGAACATCACGCCGGCCGCGCTCGCGGCGCTCGATCCCGTGGCGGAATACCAGACACCGATGATCACGCTGATCGGTTCGGCTTCGGTGGTCGAGCCGCAGGAAGGCAAGAAGGTCTGGGCCTTCAAGATGGCGCAGACCGACCGCGCCATGGCCGACGTGATGACGCGCTACATGGCGAATCATGGCGTGAAGACGGTCGGTTTCATCGGCTTCGCGGATAGCTACGGCGACAGCTGGTTCAACGAGTTCGGCAAGTTCGCGGAGTTGCGTCACATCAAGATTGTCGCGAGCGAGCGCTTCAACCGGACCGACGCGAGCGTGACGGGGCAAATTCTCAAGCTGATGTCCGCGAAGCCCGATGCGGTGCTGATCGCGGGCGCGGGCACACCGACCGTTTTGCCGCAGCGCACGCTGGTCGAGCGCGGCTACAAGGGCGCGATCTATCAGACGCACGGCATCGCGACGCCGGAGTTCATCAAGCTGGGCGGCAAGGATGTGGAAGGCACGCTCTTCCCGACGCAGCCCGTGGTCGTCGCGCGCACGCTGCCGGCCGATCATCCTTCGAAGAAAGCGGCGCTGGCGTTCGTGAGCGCTTATGAGGAAAAGTACGGCAAGGGCACCGTGACGCAATTTGCCGGCGATGCGGCGGGCGTGTACCCGCGTTTGCAGGATGCCGTGGCGCGCGCGCTCAAGACCGCGAAACCGGGTACGAAAGAATTCCGCGTGGCTTTGCGGTCGGAACTGGAGCACGCGCATGAGCTCGTGGTGCCGAATGGCGTCGTAAATACGAGCGCGACGGATCACGTCGGGCTGGATCAGCGCGCAAGCGTGATGGGCGTGATCAAGGACGGACAGTTCACTTATTTGAGTCAGTGAAGGCGTGCTTGCGGGCGGCTTGTCGAACCGGCTTGCCCACGGCGGATTTTTGCGCCATAATCGCGGACTCGATTTACTGCTCCTCGCGAGTGGCAATTTCGAAGGCCCAGGTGGTGAAATTGGTAGACGCAGGGGACTCAAAATCCCCCGCCGCAAGGCGTGCCGGTTCGATTCCGGCCCTGGGCACCAGAAATTCATAAAAAAGCCGCTCTTTTTAGAGCGGCTTTTTTGCGTTTGGGGCGACCGATGCGGAGCTTCAGCGCTTCATACCTTCCTCGAGTTCAGCTTTTGCGCGCTCTGCCATCAGCCTCCGGCGCAACCATCGCTCGTAGTAAGGCATGGTGAAATACATACCTCCGCACACTACGACCACGATTCCATATTCCTTAAAAAAACCGATCACGAGGTCCAACATTTTTCCACCTCTTCCTTGTAGCGCGTCAAATGCATGGAAATTACATAGTAGGTCAAAGCTTCCAAGATGGAATTCATGTTAAGTAATGCTTTGACGTCCTCACTGAATGAAGACAGTAGCAAGTATATCCACAGAAGCACCCCGCCTAGCGAGGCGAAAATTCCCAGTTTCGCAATAAAAATTACCTGTCTGAGATGCTTTCTCAACTGCCATTCAGCAGCATTCTCAAGTAGTCCATCAGGCAACGCGGTCACCGCAAGATTCAAACTGATCCCCGACGCGACAAGCGAGATTGGAAAGAACTCGCTCTGATCCGACTGCCTCATCGCGACACGTAACAAGTATTCGATCACGCCCATGAAGATCGGCAGCAGAAGAACCAACTGCCGCGTCGTCGATTCGAGACCACTGGATTTCATCGTCGTGCCCGCTCGTTTGCATTGACCGCCAATTTCGCCGATGCCGCGTGCATCGGGTAGTCGGCCAATCGGCCAGGACAAGATCGCTAATACCTGTTTTATGCGGCGCAACGCACATATTCAGCCTTCAAACTTCGCGTTTTCCCCTACACGATCATTACGCCTATGTGCGCAATCGCGTAGACGCGTTTCACCGGGAGTCGCAAAAATAGGCTCCCGCTCGGCATTCAGGACTCCGGCGCAGGGTGCATCGCGAGGATGCGTGCCTGCGCAGGCGACCGCTTTCGGCTTCCTTAGAAGTTCCGATGTCGTGACCCGCCCGCGCCATGTGTCGGGCCATAACTCCAATAGGGTGCGACATGAACCGACCAGAATATTCGCTGACGCTCGATTCGGTGATTTGCCGCCGCTGTAACGCCGTTTCGCGCGCAGAGGAAGAAACGTGCCCTTCTTGCGGGTCCGATCGGCAGGGCGCGATCTTCACGACGCGATCCGATCCTGTCGCGCCCATTGCATCCGCGGCGCCCGCAGCCGCCGCTGCCGCCGCGCCGATGCCAGGGCAACTCGACATCACCGATCTGCGCGATACGGGCTGGCTGACGCGTCTCGTTCGTCGCAGGATGGTGACGTCCTACCCGAGTCTTGCCGAGCCGGGCGACCTGCCGCCCGAGGCCGAGCGCAAACCGGCGAGGAAGGGACTGGCGGTGCTCATTGGCGGCGTGGTCGCGGGACTCGCCGCGGGCGGATACCTTTACGTGCAATCGGACGGAGGCGTCACGGCGAACCGGCCGGTGATCAGCGCGGCTGGATCGATTGGAAATGGTGCGTCGGCGGCGCGCGGCGCGGGCGACGAGAAGCGTGCCGGACTCGACCAATCGAGAGCGGTCGCGGAACAGGCACGCACGCTCGCATCGGCTGACGACGATGCGAAACGTGTTCGTGCAGATGACGCGCAAAGGCTTGCTAGTCGCGCGAATTCGGCCGATGCGAGTTCGCGTCGGGCACCCGATGCATCCTCTGCGGGCGGTTCCGTGGCGATCGCCGGCGTGACAGCGGGAGCGTCGGCGACACCGTCGGGCAATCGGCCTACGGCGACCGCAATGGCCGATCATCGTGCGACGAACGCCGGGCTTGGGAATTCGACGGTTGCGAAGCCCGCAATGGGAACGGAGCCGGAATCCGCTGCTCTGGCTCTGGCGTCGACGAGTCAGGCTCCGCAGTCCGCGACTACGCCGGTGGTGAAAACCGCATCGATCGCCGATGCGGGTGTGTCGACGGGCGCAGTGGTATCGCAAAGCAAGCCGTCGGCGGGCGGCGGCACTGTTTCCGTGCAAACGCCGGCAGTTTCCGCGCTTGGCGCATCGCAGAACAAGGCTTTGGCGTCGAATGCGGCTGGTGCTGGTGACGCCGGTGCATCGACGGTGAAACCGGCATCGCCCGGCAATGCCACGATGGCGAGCGGCTCATCGAACAAGGCCCCCGCGAACGATGCGATCGGCACACGGGAAGCAGTCGCGGCCGGTACCGATGGCAAGAAGAATGTGAACGCCGCACAACCGGCAGCGCCTTCGCTCGCCGCTCACAGCGCGCCTGGAGCGGTCGCGTCGCCTGCGACGCAGACGGCGGCGAACTCGAAGCCTGAGAATGGCTCGACGTCATCGAAGCCGGCGACGCAGACCGTAGCGGGTGTCGCCACCCCGGCGGATGCTTCGCGGGGCAACGCGGCGGCATCGAACGGCATTGCATCGACGACTGCAAAGCCGGTGATGCAGACCGCAGCCGCTAGCGCCAACACGCCCGATACGTCGCGAAGCAACGCGACGACGACAACATCAGAAACAACCGCAAGCGGGAAGCCGGCGACGCAGACCGCAGCCGGCGCTGTCACCGCAGCGGATACGTCGCGAAGCAACGCGACGACATTGGCAGCTTCAAAGACCGCATCGCCAAGCGCGAAGCCGGCTGTGCAGATCGCAGTCGCCAACGCGCCCGAAGCCTCCCAACACAGCCCGGCAGCCGGAAACGCAGCGCATCCCGCCCCGACCCCTCTCGCATCGACACAAGCCGCCGCGACCGTCATCGCGCAGGACGCTTCCCGCAACCACACGACCACGTCGGCCGCGAGCGCATCCGCCGCTCCATCACCGAAGACAGCATCGATCGCCGCCAAACCCGCCGACACCCATCCGCCGCAAGAATCACCCGCCGTGGCCCGCAACATCGCCGCCGTCCAGCAGGCGCTCGCCAATCGCGACCTGGCTGCCGCCCGCCGCAACCTGCGCGTCCTCGCTTCGAGCCAATCGCGCAACCCGGAAGTTCAACAACTCGCAGCCGATGTCGCCCGCCAGGAACGCGCCCGCGACAGCGCCGTGGCAAGCGCCCGCTCGTGCCCGTTGAACAAGGACCCGTCCTGCGCGGTCCGCAATGCCCGGCGCGCCGTGGCGCTCGATCCGCGCAACGCGCAAACGCAAGCAGTCCTGCGCCACGCGACGGCCGCGCAATACGAAGCGAACATCGCCTACTTCAGTCAAGGCGCGGCCATCCCGGCGCCCGCGGTGCCCGCGATGACCTTCGATGGCCGCTGGAGCGTGGGATCGCACCACGCGCCCGTGACGAGCCTCGCGGAAGACCGTTCCAATGCGACGCTCTTCGGCTGGGGCGTGCCGACGGTGGCGAAGGGTCGCGGCGACGCGCATTGAGCAACGGCGGGGGCAATCGCTCGCAAGCCCCCGCCGCTTGCTAGAATCGCCGCTTCAACCCCGCCTATCCGATGGACCTCGAAACCCTCCTCTTCTCCCAAGGCTTCGGGTCGCGCCGCCAATGCCGCGGACTCGTCGCCGAAGGCCGCGTAAGTATCGGTGGCGATGTTTGCGCCGATCCCCACGCGAGCATTTCCCTCACGCCATCGCCCGAATTCGAAGTGGACGGGCACGCCTGGACGTATCGCGAGAAAGCCTACATCGCGCTGAACAAGCCGCCCGGCTACGAATGTTCGCGCGATCCGCAACATCACCTAAGCATCTTTCACCTGTTGCCGCCGCAGTTGATCGAGCGCGGCGTGCAGCCCGTCGGCAGGCTCGATCAGGACACCACCGGCCTGCTTCTGCTCTCCGATGACGGCGCCTTCGTGCATGCCTTCACGTCGCCCAAGCGCAAGGTGCCGAAGCTGTATTTGGCGACGACGCGTCACCCCATCGACGATGCACAACTCGCGCGCCTCGTCGAAGGTGTCCTGTTGCACGGCGAGACGAAGCCGAGCGCCGCGCTCGCGGCCACGCGACGCGACGAACATCTGCTCGAACTCACCGTGCAGGAAGGCAAATACCATCAGGTGAAGCGCATGGTCGCGGCGGCCGGCAACCGGGTGGAGAAACTGCATCGCGAGCGCGTGGGCGGTTATGCTTTGCCTGAGTCCCTGGCCGAAGGCGCGTGGCGCTGGCTCGACGAGACCGATCTCGCCGCGCTGCGGGACTCACGCACGTCATAGCATCGGCTGCGCGCCGATCACTTTCAGGGTCGACGACATCATGCAACTCGCGGCGAGACGGCGCTTCATCACTCTGGCACTGGCGGCGTGCGCTGCGGGCTTCGGTCCGTCGCGCGCGTGGGCAACGGCAGTCACGGCCGCGTCCGATGACGAAGAACTCGCCGACGGCCTGCCCTACGGCCCGACTTCGCGGCAACGGCTCGACGTCTACGCGCCCGAAGAGGCCTCGCAACATGCGCGTCCGGTGATCGTGTATTTCTATGGCGGAAGCTGGCAAGCCGGCCAGCGCGCCGATTCGCGCGGCGTGGCCGACGCGCTCGCGCAACGCGGCTTCGTCGCGGTGACGCCGGATTACCGCGTATATCCGGAAACCGTCTTCCCTGGCTTCCTTGCCGATGCCGCCGCCTCGGTGCGCTGGGCGCGCGATCACGCGCATGAGTTCGGCGGCGACCCGGAGCGCATCTTCGTGATGGGACATTCGGCGGGCGCGCATATCGCGGCGATGCTCGCCACCGACGGCCGCTATCTGCAAGCGCAAGGCATGGCGAAGGAATCGTTGCGCGGCATGATCGGGCTCGCCGGGCCGTATGTCGCCATTCCGTCCGAGCCGCACATGGGCGACATCTTTCCGGCAGCGGAGCGCGCCGAAACGCTGCCGATCGACTTCATTTCCGGCAACGAGCCGCCGATGCTTCTCGCCACCGGCACCGCCGATAACGTCGTCGATCCGCGCAACAGCGAGCGCTTCGCCGCGGCGTTGCGCGCACACGACGATAGCGTCGAGCTCAAGCGCTATCCGGGCTACGACCACGGGCGCATCGTCGATGCCTTCACCGCGTCGGCACACGCAAATTCCCCGGTTCTGGCCGATGTCGCCGCGTTTATCGGCGCGCATTGATCCTGCAAATCGGTGTAAGCCCTGAACGCGAGGCGTTGCACCGCAGCATGCTTTCCGGCGGCCGTATTCATATACTCAAAGCACGGACACCAGAATGACTATCAAAAAAGCAGGAGGGCATCATGTTCGCCCACACCACCGTTGCGCTGATCGCGTTCGCCGCACTGAGCGTTGTTCTTATCGGGGCATTGGCCGTCGCCATGCACATGCGGCACAAGTATTCGCCGAATCTGATCGGCGCGTTGATCGGCGCGCTGATGTGCTTCATCCTGCTCGAAACCTTGCCCGCGCTCATTTAGCGGGCCGCGCGCTCGCTTGCCGTCGCGCGCAGGAAGTCGGAAACGGTCGGATAACGCAGCGCGTAACCGAGCTCGCGCTTCAGGCGCGCGTTGGCGAGTCGTCGCGATTCGCGCATGAACGAAAGCGTAACCGGTTCGAGCTGCGTCGCGGCTTCCTCGCGCGAGATGCGCGGCACGCGCGGCAGTCCGTAGGCATCGGCGACGAGATCGAAATAGTCGGCCATGCGCAGGTCCGTATCGTCGGATGCGTTGATGACTCTTTGCGGCCGCATGCGTTCGAGCGCGCGCACGAGGATGGCCGCGAGATCGTCGGCGTGAATGTGATTCGTGTAGACGTCCTCGCTCGCCAGAAGCGCCGGCATGCGCTTCTCGATGCGCGCCACGGGCAAACGATTCGCCGCATAAATTCCCGGAATCCGCACGATCGACACGTGCCAGCCGCTCGTCGCGCCTGCACGCCGCAGTTGCCGTTCCGCCGATATGCGGCGCCGGGCGCGTTCGTTCTCCGGACGCGCGGGCCGCGTTTCATCGATGTGCGCGCCGGCGCAATCGCCGTAGACGCCCGTCGTGCTCGCGTACACGAAGCGCGTGCCCGTCGCGAAAGGGGCGTCGGGTACAATGAACGACCTTCGGGCAATGCGCGAACCCGGTTGCATAGGGCCACGCGCGACGGAGCGGCGCGGTGCGCGCAACGCGGCGATGAGCGCACGCGTGCGGGTATCGGCGGCGCCATCGCGTTGCGGCGGCGCGAGATGCAAGACCGTCTTCGCAATACCGGCCAGGCGCCGCAGCGACCGGCGCGCGTCGAGGTCGCCGCCAATGGGCAGCGCGCCCGCGGCACGCAACTCGCCCGCGCGTTCAGGATGATGCGTAAGCGCGATCACGCGCGGCGCGGCGGCGCGGTTTTGCAGAAGCGGCAACGCGCGCATGCCGACATCGCCGCATCCGACGACAAGCACGCGCGAGCGGCGCAAAGTTCGAGTGGCGATCATGCCGAGCATTGTATCCGCGGCAGTCATTGTCGACGGCTTCATGACTCGCGGCATCGCACGGAACACTCCTTCACGAGACAGCAAGAATTCGATCTATGGCTTTCAATGTAACGCTCCGGCAAAGCGGCCGGCAGTTTCAGGTGGAACCCGATGAACCGGTCCTGACGGCCGCTTTGCGCCAGGGTATTGGTCTGCCTTACGGGTGCAAGAACGGCGCGTGCGGCTCCTGCAAGGGGTCCGTGGTCCAGGGCGAAATCGAGCAGGCGCCGCATTCTTCGTCCGCGCTCTCGAACGACGAAAAAACGCGCGGCATGGCGCTCTTCTGCTGCGCGACCGCGCAGACCGATCTCACCATCGACGTGCGCGAAGTCGCGGGTGTCGGCGACGTGCAGGTGAAGAAGCTGCCCTGCCGCGTGAACGCGCTCGAACGCAAGGCCGACGACGTCATCGAACTGAAGCTGCAACTGCCCGCCAACGAACGTCTGCAATATCTCGCGGGGCAGTACATCGAATTCATTCTGAAGGACGGCAAACGTCGCAGCTATTCGATGGCGAGTCCGCCGCATCACGAAGGCCCGCTCGAACTGCACGTGCGTCACATGCCCGGCGGCACGTTCACGGACCACGTCTTCGGCGCGATGAAGGAACGCGACATCCTGCGCTTCGAAGGTCCGCTCGGCACGTTCTTTCTGCGCGACGAATCCGACAAGCCCATCGTGCTGCTCGCGTCGGGCACGGGATTCGCGCCGATCAAGGCGATCATCGAGCATGCGGTGTTCAAGAACCTCAATCGCCCGATGACGCTCTACTGGGGCGGCCGTCGCAAGAAAGACCTCTACATGATGGCGCTTGCCGAGCAATGGGCGCGCGAAGTGCCGAACTTCAAGTTCGTGCCGGTGCTCTCCGAACCCGACGCCGACGACGCATGGACCGGCCGCACGGGCTTCGTTCATCGTGCTGTCATCGAAGATCTGCCAGACTTGAGCGCTCATCAGGTGTACGCGTGCGGCGCGCCGGTGATGGTGGAATCGGCGCAGCGCGACTTCACGTTGCATCATCGCTTGCCGGAAGACGAGTTCTATGCGGATTCGTTCACGAGCGCGGCGGATCTCGCGCATCCGGTCTGAATCGCCAAAGGTGCCAGCCTGCGAACCTGCACGCGGATAAAAATTCGCGCGCACGGTTTACAGGCGGGAACTTGATAACGTATCCTTCGCGAATGAACTCGATCCTGATTCACCTTCGCGCACTTCGACGTCGCCGCTCGCCGCTTCCCTAGGGATGCCGCTGGCTCGTCACGCATTTGCGCGCAAAGGTTCGGTTTGTTCAACGCGCAAGAAATGAAGCCACGGATATCCGTGGCTTTTGTTTTTTTCGGCTCGCCGTTCTTCTCGCTTCCTTTCCTTCGTCACTGCTTTCGTGGAGCCTGCTGTCATGAATTTCAATGAGTACCCCGTCGATTCGCTGATGTACATCACGAACCGCCCCGAGATCGTGTTCACGCACGGCAAAGGCTCCTGGATTTACGACAACACCGGCAAGCGATATCTCGACTTCATTCAGGGCTGGGCTGTCAATTCGCTCGGCCATTGCAACGAAGGCATGATCGAAGCACTGGAAAAGCAGGCGCGCACGCTCATCAACCCGTCGCCCGCGTTCTACAACGCGCCTATGGCGCAGCTCGCGGGTCTGCTCACCGCCAACAGTTGCTTCGACAAGGTGTTCTTCGCCAACAGCGGCGCGGAAGCCAACGAAGGCGCGATCAAGCTCGCGCGCAAGTGGGGACGCAAGTTCAAAAACGGCGCGTATGAAATCATCACGTTCGACCACAGTTTCCATGGCCGCACGCTCGCGACCATGTCGGCAAGCGGCAAGCCGGGCTGGGACACCATCTACGCACCGCAAGTGCCGGGCTTTCCGAAGGCCGATCTGAACGACATCGCATCGGTGGAAAAGCTCATCACGGAAAAGACCGTCGCCGTGATGCTCGAACCGATTCAGGGCGAAGGCGGCGTGATTCCGGCCACGCGCGAATTCATGCAGCAATTGCGCGATCTGACGAAGCAACACAACCTGCTCTTGATCGTCGATGAAGTGCAAAGCGGATGCGGCCGCGCGGGAACGCTCTTCGCCTACGAACTGTCGGGCATCGAGCCGGACATCATGACGCTCGGCAAGGGTATTGGCGGTGGCGTGCCGCTGGCAGCGCTCCTTTCGACGGCGGCAATCGAATGTTTCGAACCGGGCGATCAGGGCGGCACCTACAACGGCAATCCGTTGATGACGGCAGTGGGTTACTCGGTGATCTCGCAACTCGTCGCGCCCGGCTTTCTCGAAGGCGTGCGCGAGCGTGGCGAATATCTGAAGTCCGAGTTGCTGAAGCTGTCCGCCGAGCGCGGCTTCAAGGGCGAGCGCGGCGAAGGTTTGTTGCGCGCGCTTCTGCTCGATAGCGACAAGGGTCCGCAGATCGTCGAAAAGGCGCGTCTGTTGCAACCCGACGGTCTGCTGCTCAACGCCGCGCGTCCGAATTTGTTGCGCTTCATGCCCGCGCTGAACGTGACGAAGGACGAGATCGACCAAATGCTGAAAATGCTGCGCACCGTGCTGGATGCGCTGTGATCATCCGCACGTTCGATGCAAGCGATCGCGAAGCCGTGATCGCCCTGTGGCGCGATGTCTTCCCCGAATACGCGGATGCATCGCGGCCGCAGCGCGATCCGGCATTGTCGATCGCCAACAAGATGAACACGCAGCCGGAGTTGTTCTTCGTCGGAACGGTCGAGGACCGCGTGGTCGGCACGGTGATGTCCGGCTATGACGGTCATCGCGGCTGGGTTTATTCGCTGGCCGTGGCGCCCGCGTTACGCCGGCGCGGCTATGGCGCAACGCTCATGCGCCATGCCGAAGAAGCGCTCGCGGCACGCGGATGCCCGAAAGTGAATCTGCAGATACTCGCGGTCAAAACCGAACTGCGCGGCTTCTATGAAAAGCTCGGGTATCGGATGGATGAAGTCGTGAGCCTCGGCAAGCGGCTTTAAACGTCTCTATAACGCGACTATAAAAAAGCCCTTCCGTGGAAGGGCTTTCGAACGACTCAAGCACTATTCACTCGCCGAGATACGCGGCACGCACCTTCGGATCGTCGAGCATGATCTTGGCGTCGCCGGACATAGTGACCACACCCGAGTCCATCACGTACCCGCGATTCGCCGCCTGCAACGCCAAACGCGCGTTTTGTTCGACGAGCAACACCGTCAGCCCTTCCGACGAAATCTCCCGCACCACCTCGAAAATCTTCTCGACCATGATGGGTGAAAGACCCATCGACGGCTCATCGAGCAGAAGCAGTTTCGGACGCGACAACAACGCGCGCGCCATGGCGAGCATCTGCTGTTCGCCGCCCGACAGCGTGCCCGCATATTGCGATGCGCGCTCCTTCAGACGCGGGAAGAAGCCGAACATGCGGTCGGTGTCCTTCTGAATCTGGTCGGCGTCGTTGCGCAGATAGGCGCCCATCTGCATGTTTTCCAGGATCGACATGCGCGCGAAGATGCCGCGGCCTTCCGGCACCATGGCAAGACCGCGCTTGAGCAACTCGTGCGTCGGCACGCCACGGATCGACTGACCCATGTATTCGATGTCGCCGCCCGAATACGGCTTGAGACCGGTGATGGCCTTCATCGTCGTGGTCTTGCCGGCGCCGTTCGCGCCGATCAGCGTGACGAGTTCGCCCTGTCCGACTTCCAGATCGACACCCTTCACCGCCTGGATGCCGCCGTAGTTCACCTGCAAACCCTTGACCTTCAACATTGCGCTTGGCGTCGCCATTAATGCACCCCCGCACCCAGATATGCCTCGATCACCTTCGGGTCCTTCTGCACGTCCTGCGGCAGACCCTCGGCGATCACCTTGCCGTAATCGAGCACCGTCATGCGGTTGCACAATCCCATCACGAGTTTCACGTCGTGTTCGATCAACAGAATCGTCTTGCCGTCGCTACGGATCTTGTCGAGCAGACGCGTAAGCTCCACTTTCTCCGTCGCGTTCATGCCGGCGGCCGGTTCGTCGAGCGCAAGCAGCTTCGGATCGGTCGCCAGTGCGCGCGCGATTTCCAGACGCCGCTGGTGGCCGTACGACAGATTGCGCGACGTGTAATCGGCGTATTGCAGCACGCCCACGTATTCGAGCAGCTCGAGCGCGCGCTCCTTGATCTCGCGCTCTTCGCGCCGCTCGGACGGCGTCTGAAACACCGCGCCGATGAGACCGTGCTTCGTGCGCACATGGCGTCCGACCATCACGTTTTCGAGCGCGGTCATGCCGCCGAAGAGCCGGATGTTCTGGAACGTGCGCGCAATGCCCGCCTTCGCCACCTGATACACCGCCGTCGGCGTATAGGCTTCGCCATCGAGCTTGAACACGCCCGAATCCGGCGTGTAAAGGCCCGTGATCACGTTGAAGAACGTGGTCTTGCCCGCGCCGTTCGGACCGATCAGACCGTAGATTTCGCCCGCCTTGATTTCGAGGCCGACATCCGACAAAGCCTGCAGCCCGCCGAAGCGCTTGTTGACGCCCTTCACGGACAGTCGCGTTTGCTTTTCGCTCATCTTTGAGTTCCCCGTTTAGGCGCGCACTGGCTTCTTGCTGCCGCGCTTCGCGATCTTCGCGATCTTGTCTTCGTGTTTCGGGGCCGGCCACAGGCCTTCCGAGCGATACAGCATGATCAGCACCATCGCGAGACCGTAGAGCAACTGGCGGATGACTTCGGTATCGACGATCTGATGACCGAAGATCGCGTTCTGCAGCGGACCCATGGTCGAGCGCAGGAATTCGGGGAACACGGCAAGCAGCACCGCGCCGAGAATCACGCCCGGGATATGGCCCATGCCGCCGAGCACCACGCACGCCAGCACGACGATCGATTCCCAGAACGTGAACGATTCCGGCGACACGAAGCCCTGGAACGCGCCGAACATCGAGCCCGACAGACCGCCGAAGGACGCGCCCATCGCGAAGGCCAGCAGCTTTACGTTACGCGTGTTGATGCCCATTGCCTTGGCGGCGATTTCGTCTTCGCGGATAGCGGCCCACGCGCGGCCGATACGCGAGTGCTGCAAGCGCGTGCACACCCAGATCACCAGCAACGCGCCGAGCACGAAGAGGTAGTAATACATGTACACGGACGGAAACTTCATGCCGAAGAACGTGTGCGTCTGCGAGAGGTTGAAGCCCGCGACGGTCACGGGATCGATACCGGTGATGCCCTTCGGACCGTTCGTGATGTTGATCGGACGATCGAGGTTGTTCATGAAGATCCGGATGATCTCCCCGAAGCCCAAGGTCACGATGGCGAGGTAGTCGCCGCGCAGACGAAGCGTCGGCGCACCGAGCAGCACACCGAAGGTCGCGGCCAGCGCCATCGCGCACGGCGCGATGATGAGGAACGGCACGTGCAGACCGCCCGGCGCGAGATGCGCGATCCACTCGAACTGCGAGGTCAGTTGCGGCGACGACAGCAGCGCTGCGACGTAAGCGCCGACCGCGTAGAACGCGATGTAGCCCAGATCGAGCAGGCCGGCGAAACCGACCACTACGTTCAGGCCCAGCGCGAGCATCACGTAGAGCATCGCGAAGTCGAGCACGCGCACCCAGTAGTTGCCGCCTGCCGCGCCGATGATCATCGGCGCCGCGATCACGAGCACCGTGGTGATGACGCCGACCACCAGCTTGCGGGTCGCGTTTTTCTCGGGAATGAGCGTCGTGGACGGCTCAATCGGTTGAATCGAAGTCATATTTTTTAGCTCCTCACGCGAGGGTTAAGCGCGATCCGCGACACGTTCGCCGAGCAGACCCGACGGACGGAACACGAGCACGATGATCAGCACGATGAAGGCGAACACGTCTTGATAGTTACTGCCGAAGACGCCGCCTGTCAGGTTGCCGATATAACCGGCGCCCAACTGTTCGATGAGACCCAGCAACACGCCCCCGACCATCGCGCCGCCCAGGTTGCCGATGCCGCCCAGCACCGCCGCCGTGAACGCCTTGAGACCGGGGATGAAGCCCATGTAGAAGTGCGCATTGCCGTATTCGGAGGCGATCATCACGCCGGCGAGTGCGGCAAGCGCCGAGCCGATCATGAAGGTCGCGGAAATCACGAAGTTCGGGTTCACGCCCATCAGCGATGCAACGCCTGGGTTCTCGGCGATTGCGCGCATGGCGCGGCCGAGCTTGGTCTTGTGCACGAGAAGGAGCAAGCCGCCCATCACGAGGAACGCGACCACGATGATGACGATTTCGGTCATCGAGATCACCGCGCCCGGACGGGTTTCGTCGGCGGCGATGACGTTGATCGGATCGGTCGGCAGCAACTGCGGAAACGCGAGGGGATTGCGGCCCCAGATCATCATCGCGAGCGTCTGCAAGAGAATGGACACGCCGATCGCGGTGATCAGCGGCGCAAGACGCGGCGCTTTACGAAGCGGACGGTACGCGACCTTTTCGATCGTGTAGCCCACCACCGCGCAGACCACGGCGGCAATGACAAGCGCGATGGTCAGCATGATCGGCCCGGGAATGCCCGGCGCGTGATTCTGCATCACGCCGATGGCCGACAGCGCGACCATGGCACCCACCATCAGCACGTCGCCGTGCGCGAAGTTGATGATGCCGAGAATCCCGTACACCATCGTATAGCCCAGTGCGATGATGGCGTAAATGCTGCCAAGCACCAGACCGTTGAGGACCTGCTGGATGAAAATATCCATATAACGCTCCTTAGCCCCGTGCGACCGGATTACGTCTTTATCACCGGCCGATAAACCGATGTGAAGCGAAATCTGGAGCAGCACTGCGCGTACTGATTAAAAAAACCGGTAAGGTTAATCGCCCGGGTCCCGCCTGCTGCCGGATCTGGCTGCAAACGTCTCCGAACGGTTTTCACGGAAGTCTTACTCCCATCCACTGCCACGAAGCCATGAGAACGGCGCTCAACGCGCGGCGCCGCTTTCACACATCTCGCTTACTGCTTGACTACGTCCAGCACGTCCTTCCTTTTGTCCTTGAACTCGTAGAGCGTGATGGCGCCCGCCTTGAGGTCGCCTTTGTCGTCGAATGCGATATGCCCGGTCAGACCGTTGAAGTCCGTCGTGGCGATCGCCGCGAGCACCTTGGGCGCTTCGATTGAATTGGCGCGCTTCATGGCATCGACGATCACGTACATCGCGTCGTACGTGAACGGCGCATAAATCTGGACCGGCGCATGAAAGCGCGCTTCGTACTTCTGCGCGAAGTCGGCGCCCTTATCCATCTTCGAAAGCGCGAGCCCCGCTTCCGAGCAGACGATGTTCTGTACGGCGTCGCCCGCAAGTTCCACGAGCTTGCCGGTGCAGACTCCGTCGCCCGCCAGAATCTTCGCCTTGATGCCGAGCGCCGCCGCTTCCTTCGCGAATGGCCCGCCCGTTACGTCCATGCCGCCGTACATCACGACATCCGGCTGGATGCGTTTGATCTTCGTGAGGATCGCCTTGAAGTTGCGCGCCTTTTCGCTCGTGGCTTCCCGGGCGGCAAGCTTCGCGCCGCCGGCCTGCGCCGTCTTCGAGAATTCATCGGCAAGGCCGCGGCCGTAGGCGCTGGCGTCGTCGACCACCACGATTCTCTTCGCGTGCAGCGTCTTGATCGCGTAATTGGCGAGCACGGGGCCTTGCAGCGCGTCGGTCGCCACGACGCGAAACGTCGTCTTGTAGCCTTGCTTCGTGTATTCGGGATTGGTCGTCGACGGCGAAATTTGCGCGATGCCCGCATCGCTGTAAATCTTCGAAGCCGGAATCGACACGCCGGAGTTCATGTGGCCGATCACCGCGACCACATGGTCGTCGACTAGACGCTGCGCGGCTTCGGTGCCCACGCGCGGATCGGCTGCATCGTCCTGGCTGTCGAGTTCGAGGCGAATGGAGCGCCCGTCGATTGTCAAACCCTGCGCGCTGATCTCTTCGAGTGCGAGTCGCGCGCCGTTTTCATTGTCCCGGCCGAGATGTGCCTGCAATCCGGTAAGCGGCGCGGCGTGACCAATTTTGACGACCATTGCTTCGCTCGCGGCGGGGGCTGCCGCGGCCGACGCTGCGGCAGGTGCGGACACCGCGCTCGCCGCCGATGCCGGTGCGCTCGCTTCGCCCTCGCCCTTCTTGCCGCATGCGGTTGCCATTGCAACCGCAGCCGCGATGGACACGGCGTAAGCAAACTTGAATCGCATCAAATAGGTCTCCTGCGCCTTTCAAAACCGTTGCCGAGAGACCCCTCCGAGCCCAAGACGGGCGCATTGTAACGCTAAATATGAGACAAGCAATATTCTTGTGTGGCGGGGTTTTCCAGCATTGCAACCCGTTTTTTTTGACGATTTTCCGCGCAAGTCGCAACCGGGTTGCGATTCGTTTTTGTGCAGCAGTTGCACCATAACGGGAACGGGTTTATTCGGCGCTTCGAAGCGTTGACGTTTGCGCCTTTGCAGCGAGGGGAAACCCTTAAATTCTTACCGAACAAAAGTCGCCCCAAAATAGTGCTTACCGTTTGGGTCTTATGTCGGCCCGAGTAGTTCCGTTCTTGAGCAAAAGCGTTCACACAGAACAAAAAAAAAACGCCCGTAGGCGCTTTTTTCGAAAGAACTATCTAACTCATTGCGGCAAGGTCAGCCCGCGCGGCAGCGGAAACGCGATGGTTTCCTCGATTCCCTCGAGCGAACGCACATTGCGCACACCGAGCTCACGCAAACGGGCGATTACCGCCTGCGCGAGCACTTCCGGCGCCGATGCGCCCGCCGTCACACCGATACGCTTTTTGCCTTCCACCCAGCGCGGATCGATCTGCGTCGGCGAATCAACCATATAGGCCGGGATGCCGCGCTTCTCGGCCACTTCGCGCAGACGGCTCGAATTCGAACTGTTCGGGCTGCCCACGACGATCACCACGTCGCATTGCGGCGCGAGGAACTTCACCGCGTCCTGACGGTTCTGCGTCGCGTAGCAGATGTCCTGCTTCTTCGGCTCCTTGATGGCCGGATACTTGGTCTTCAACGCGTCGATGATGGCGAAGGCGTCGTCGACGGAAAGGGTTGTCTGCGTGACATAGGCAATGCGGTCAGGATTGGGCAGATCGAGCTTCAGGACGTCTTCGATATCCTCGACGAGATGCATGCCCTCGCCCGACTGGCCCATCGTGCCTTCGACTTCCGGATGGCCTTTGTGGCCGATCATCACGATGTCGAAGCCTTCCTGGCGCATTTTCGCGACTTCCATGTGCACCTTGGTCACGAGCGGACACGTGGCGTCGAACACGCGCAAACCGCGCGCTTCGGCTTCGCCGCGCACCGCTTTCGACACGCCGTGCGCGCTGAAGATAAGCGTGGCGCCTTCGGGCACGTCGTCCAGTTCCTCGATGAAAATGGCGCCCTTCTTGCGCAGGTCCGACACCACGTAGGCGTTGTGGACGATTTCATGCCGCACGTAGATGGGCGCGCCGAACAGCTTGATGGCCCGCTCGACGATCTCGATCGCGCGATCCACGCCGGCGCAAAAGCCGCGCGGCTGCGCGAGCAGGATCTCGACGTCGGTATCGATCTCGTTGAGGCTTTCAGTCAGGCTCATGGCTACAGAATTCCGATGATTTTCACTTCGAAGGCCAGCGACTGGCCGGCGAGCGGGTGATTGAAGTCGAAAAGCGCCGACGTCTCGCCCACTTCCTTGAGCACGCCCGCGTAGCGCCCACCGTTGGGCGCGTTGAATTCGACGAGATCGCCGGGAGAAAAATCCTCACCGATCATGCTGTTTTCGCGCAGCGTCGCAAGCGACACGCGCTGCACGAGCTCCGGATTGCGCGGCCCGAACGCTTGCTCCGGCGTTAGCTGAAAGGTCGAATGGTGGCCGACCTTCATTCCCAGCAGAATCTCTTCCAGTGGCGGCGCGAGTTGGCCTGCGCCGAGCAGGAGGGTCGCGGGCTTGTCGGTGAACGTGTTGACGATGTCGGCGCCATCGGCCAGTGCGAGCCGGTAATGAAGCGTGACATGCGAACCGGGTTTCACCTCGGAAATATCGATGATGCTCATGAGTATTGGCTGTGACGGTTCAGTCGGAAGCGGGACGTGCGCCTGGCGCGATACTTCGGGCCGCGTGGCGGGGCGGAGCGCGCGCCGAAACCGCTATTGTAAGACAGAGTTGGGAAGCGCCGCGCTTCGCTCGAGCGGCGTAGGTGCGGTGTATCTCGCAAAAATACAGCCTTAAGATGGCCTCAGGGGAAGGAATGTCCGCCAATTTTGAGATTCTGATGCGTGAAATGGAAGCCGGCCCCGCGCTGCCGAAGCCCGTTTCCGTTCTGCCAATTTCCCAGTGGGACAAGACGGACAAGCCGCGCGAGCGTCTGTTGCAGTCCGGCGGCGACTCGTTGAGCGACGCCGCGTTGCTCGCCGTATTCTTGCGCACAGGCTTGCCGGGCAAAACGGCAGTCGATGTGGCGCGTGCGCTGCTGCGGCGCTTTGGCTCGATTCGCGGCGTGCTCGACGCGTCCGCGCTTCAGCTCCAGGAAGAGCGCGGCGTCGGCGAGGCGCGCGCAGCCACGCTTTTGGCCGTGTCGGAACTGTGTCGACGGGCGCTCATCGAGAAGGCGCGCGAACGCATGCTGCTGAACTCGCCGGGCGCGGTGGAAGACTTTCTGCGCCTGAGAATCGGCACTCAGCCCAACGAACTTTTCCTATGTATCTATCTCGATGCGCGGCATCAACTGATCGATGCGCACGTGGAAGCGAGCGGCTCGCTCACGCGGGTGGCGGTGTATCCGCGCGAGATCGTGAAGCGTGCCTTGCATCTGAACGCGGCGGGGCTGATCGTGGCGCATAATCATCCGTCTGGCGGCGTGGAGCCTAGCGCGAACGACAAGAAGCTCACCCGCACGCTGCAAGACGCGCTGAATCTCATCGACGTGAAATTGCTCGATCACATGGTGGTCGCGGGCAATGAGATTTTTTCTTTCGCGCGTGAGGGCTGGCTTTAGATTTGACCCGAAGCAGTCGAGGTTGACTAAGATAAGGACGAACGGGCTTGATATTGCTACGTTTTTCCTGCTAGAATCCACGATTCGTTTTCTCAACCCACCTGTTTCGGGCTTACGTCGTCCTCATTGGCATAACCGTGCTGCCAACTCCCCGTTCAAGGCAATCGGGCGAATTTGAGGTATCGATTGCGGGATTCCCCCAAAGTCGAGCGTTTGACTTCCGGACTCAACGTGTTTTAGGAGTGTCCTCATGGCACGCGTATGCCAAGTAACTGGGAAAGGCCCGATGTCGGGCAACAACGTTTCCCACGCAAACAACAAGACCAAGCGCCGTTTCCTGCCGAACCTGCAGAACCGCCGTTTCTTCGTTGAAAGCGAAAACCGCTGGGTGCGTCTGCGCGTCTCGAACGCCGGCCTGCGCCTGATCGACAAGAACGGTATTGACGCCGTGCTCGCAGACCTGCGCGCACGCGGTGAAATCTAAGGAGCACGCACATGGCCAAGGGCGCACGCGACAAGATCAAGCTGGAATCGACCGCAGGTACGGGTCACTTCTACACGACGACCAAGAACAAACGCAACATGCCGGAAAAGATGCTGATCAAGAAGTTCGATCCCGTCGTCCGCAAGCACGTTGAGTACAAGGAAACCAAGATCAAGTAAGCGCTTGATATTGAGAGCCTGACAAAGACACGAGAAGCCCCGCACACGCGGGGCTTTTTGTTTGTGCGCGCGATTTCTTCTTTCGCTTTCACACGTTCGCGCGCGGGTTATCCGTGCCGGTTGGGTGGCGAGCGCGTTATGCTTGCCGGCTTGCAGTCATAAAAAGCACATAGACGGAGATCGAGCAGCATGAATTTCGATGTAGCGATCGTGGGAAGCGGGCTCGCAGGCTTGAGCGTGGCGTTGAACCTGGCCGAAACGCGGCGCGTCGCGATCATCGCCAAGCGTGCGGTGAGTGTCGGCGCGAGCGACTGGGCGCAAGGCGGCATCGCGGCCGTGCTGGATTCGGCGGACAGCATCGACAATCACGTGCGCGATACGCTCGTCGCGGGCGCCGGACTTTGCGACGAAGCGGCGACGCGCTTCATCGTCGAAAACGGGCGCGCTGCAATCGAATGGCTGATCGCGGAAGGCGTACCCTTCACGCGCGATGTCTCCGCGGAACTCGGCTTCCATCTGACGCGCGAAGGCGGCCATAGCCATCGGCGGATCATTCATGCCGCGGATGCCACCGGCCACGCGGTCGTCACGACGCTCAACGAGCGCGTGCGCAATCATCCGAACATCACGGTTCTCGAAGACCATACCGCGATAGATCTAATCACGTCCGACCGGCTCGGCTTGCCGGGGCACCGCTGTCATGGTCTCTACGCGCTGGATCTCGCGAGCGGACGAACCGTGACGATTCAAGCGCCGCACACCGTGCTCGCCACGGGCGGCGCGGGCAAGGTTTATCTGTACACGACGAATCCCGACACTGCCACCGGCGACGGCATCGCGATGGCGTGGCGCGCGGGCTGCCGCGTCGCCAACATGGAGTTCATCCAGTTTCATCCGACTTGCCTGTTTCATCCATACGCCAAGTCGTTCCTGATCTCCGAGGCCGTGCGCGGCGAAGGCGGCGTACTGCGTCTACCCGACGGCACGCGCTTCATGCCCGCGCATGACGAACGCGCCGAACTCGCGCCACGCGACATCGTCGCGCGCGCGATCGACTTCGAAATCAAGAAGCGCGGCATCGATTGCGTCTATCTCGACATCAGCCATCAGCCGCGCGCGTTTCTCGAAGAACATTTTCCGACGATCCTCGCGCGTTGCCGCGAATTCGGCATCGATATCGCGAAGGAGCCGATTCCCGTCGTGCCCGCCGCGCATTACACCTGCGGCGGCGTCGTGACGGACCTCGCGGGCCGCACGGATCGCGCGGGACTTTATGCGGTCGGCGAGACGTCGTACACAGGTCTGCATGGCGCGAACCGGCTCGCCAGCAACTCGCTGCTCGAATGTCTGGTGGTCGGGCGCGCGACGGCCGAGGCGATCGAGACGGAAGGTTATTCAGCGGGCTGCCATGCGCCGCTGCCCGACTGGGACGAAAGCCGCGTTTCCGATCCGGACGAAGAAGTCGTCGTCGCGCACAACTGGGACGAGTTACGGCGGCTGATGTGGAATTACGTGGGCATCGTGCGCACGGACAAGCGGCTGGCGCGCGCGCAGCACCGGCTTGCGCTTTTGCGCGACGAAATCCACGAGTACTACGCGAACTTCAAGGTCAGCCGCGATTTGCTGGAACTGCGCAATCTCGTGGATGTGGCGTCGCTGATCGTTGAAAGCGCGTGCTCGCGACGCGAGAGCCGCGGGCTGCACTTCAGTCGCGACTGGCCGGCGACTTTGCCGAAAGCGCTTCCGACTGTGTTGATGCCGCCGGCGGCGAGGCGGCGCGCGGTTTAGATGTCGACGCGCAGCAAGCTTAGTCTTCGATCAAGCGCATCGAAAAATCCGTTGCCCGCACGTCCTTCGTCAATGCGCCGATAGAGACGCGGTCCACGCCCGTCTCCGCAATCGCCCGCACGGTCTCGAAATTCACGCCGCCCGAAACTTCGAGCAGCGCCCTTCCCGCCGTCACGCGCACGGCTTCGCGCATGGCGTCGAGCGTGAAGTTGTCGAGCAACACAGATTCCGCGCGATGCGCCAACGCGGTTTCAAGCTGCGCCAGCGTTTCCACTTCGATCTGAATGGGCACGCCCGCGTCGAGCGCGAGCGCGGCGTCCATTGCAGCGCCGACGCCGCCCGCCGCCGCGATGTGATTTTCCTTGATCAGAATGCCGTCATAGAGCGCGAGCCGCTGATTGGCGCCGCCACCCACGCGCACCGCGTACTTCTGCGCGAGCCGCAAGCCGGGCAGCGTCTTGCGCGTGTCGAGGATGCGCGCCCGCGTGCCTTCGATGGCATCGACATAACGGCGCGTCGCCGTTGCCACGCCCGACAGCAATTGCAGGAAATTGAGGCCGTTGCGCTCGGCGGTCAGAAGCGAACGCGCCTGGCCGCGCAGCAAGACGACCGGCGTATTCGCCGTCATGCGCTCGCCTTCGCGATACCGCCATTCGACTTCGATGCTCGGATCGACGCGACGCATCACCTCGTCGAACCACGGCGCGCCGCACAGCACCGCCTCTTCCCGCACGATGATGCGCGCCGTGCGACGTGTGTCTGCTGGCACGAGACGCCCCGTATGATCGCCGCTGCCGATGTCCTCGGCGAGCGCATCGGCGACATTGCGGGCGAGCGCGGCATCAAACGCTTCGCCGTACTGCGCGCGGATCTCCGCGAATAAAGGCGAATGGTTCGTCATGCGGGCCCCACGTTCGAGAACAACGTTTGATCCTTCGCGAGATCGCCGCTCGCCTGCACACGCTTCTTGTGACGCGCGGCGAAGTCGAGCATGCGGTCGATCGGCACGCGCGCGCGCTCGGCGATAGCCGCATCGACGTGAATCTCGTTGTGGCCGCGCTCGAGGACATCGGCGAGATTGGCGAGGCCGTTCATCGCCATCCACGGACAATGCGCGCAGCTCTTGCACGTGGCGCTATTGCCGGCGGTCGGCGCTTCGATGAAGGTTTTGCCGGGCGCCGCGAGCCGCATCTTGTGCAGGATGCCGAGATCGGTCGCGACGATAAAGCGCTTTGCGTCGAGCTTGACGGCCGCATCGATCAGCTGCGTGGTCGAACCGACGACGTCCGCCAGTTGCACGACGCCTTCCGGCGATTCCGGGTGAACGAGAACCTTCGCGTCCGGATATTCGGCGCGCAAGAGCTCCAGCTCGATGCCTTTGAACTCGTCGTGCACGAGACACGAACCCTGCCACGAGAGCATGTCCGCGCCGGTCTTCTTCTGGATGTAGTTGCCGAGATGCCGGTCCGGCGCCCATAGAATCTTCTCGCCGCGCGCGTGCAGATCCGCGACGATTTCCAGTCCGATCGATGAGGTGACCATCCAGTCCGCGCGCGCCTTCACGGCCGCGCTAGTGTTCGCATACACGACGACCGTGCGGTCCGGGTGAGCATCGCAGAAAGCGGAGAATTCGTCCGGCGGACAGCCGAGGTCGAGCGAGCAGGCGGCGTCCAGATCGGGCATCAACACGCGTTTGCCGGGGCTCAGGATCTTCGATGTCTCGCCCATGAAACGCACGCCCGCGACGACCAGTGTCTTCGCGGCGTGATCGCGGCCAAAACGGGCCATTTCGAGCGAATCGGCGACGCAACCGCCCGTTTCATCGGCGAGTTCCTGGAGCTCGGAGTCCACGTAATAGTGCGCCACCAAAACCGCCTCTTCCCGATGCAACAGCGCACGGATTCGCGCCTTCAATTCGCGCTTCTCTTCGGCGGACGGCGCGTTGGGAACACGTGCCCACGCCTCGCCTACGCCGCACGTCAGGCCATGCGGCCGGTCGTATTCGACGCTCCTGATCGCTTCCATTGTTTCTGTCTCCTGTGTCCGCGCGAGTGCCGTGCCGGCGCTGACTCGTATCGATGCGCTGCCCGGCCACGCTGCAAACCTAGCGCCGCGACAAAACGCGAAATCCGCCGCCCAAAAACAAAGACCCCGCCAGAGCGGGGTCTTGTGACGTCATCAAATTTTAACGGATATCGCGATGTCAGGCGTAGCGTCGCAGGCGCATCGCGAAGTCTTGCAGAGCCTTGATGCCGCTCTCTTCCGCACGATGGCACCAGTCCTGCAATTGCACCAGCAGTTGCTCGCGCGACGCATTGGAGCGGTCCCACATTGCCGACAGGTCCTTGCGCATTTCGATATACGTGCGCAGCTTCTGGTTGTCCGAGAACAGTTCCGGCAATTGCTTGCGCTGCGGCTCGTCGAGACCGTCTTCTTCCTTATGGACCCACTTGCGCGCACCGCGCATCAACTGATATTTCTCGCGCGCACCGGCTTCCTTCAGCTTCGACAGTTCCTGTGCGTATGCGCGCTTGAGCGCCTTGCCGTAGCGCGCCATCACTTCGTAGCGGTTCGCGAGCACGGCTTGCAGCGTGTCGTTGTCGAGCACCGACTTGCTGTCCGCCAGACGCGGTGTGGGCGCGACCTTCTTCACCTTGGCGAGACCCACAGCCGACAACATGCGGATATAGAGCCAGCCGATATCGAATTCGTACCACTTGTTCGACAGCTTCGCCGACGTGGCATACGTATGGTGATTGTTATGCAGCTCTTCGCCGCCGATCAGGATACCGAGCGGGAAAATGTTCGTGCTGGCATCGGCCGAATTGAAGTTGCGATAACCCCACCAGTGCGCAAGACCGTTGACCACGCCAGCTGCCCAGAACGGAATCCAGATCATCTGCACGGCCCAGACCGACAGACCGACGATGCCGAACAGCGCGACGTCGATAACCATCATAATGCTGATGCCGAGGATCGGATAACGCGTGTAGAGATTGCGTTCGAGCCAGTCGTTCGGCGTGCCGTGACTGAACTTGCGCATGGTCTCTTCGTTTTTAGCTTCGACGCGATAAAGCTCGGCGCCTTCGAGCAGCACCTTCCAGATGCCGCGCGTTTGCGGGCTGTGCGGATCTTCTTCGGTTTCGCACTTCGCGTGATGCTTGCGGTGGATCGCCGCCCATTGGCCGGTCAGCATGCCGGTGGTCGACCAGAGCCAGAAACGGAAAAAGTGACTCGCGATCGGATGCAGGTCGAGCGCACGATGCGCCTGGCAGCGATGCAGATAGATCGTGACGCCAGCGATGGTGACGTGCGTCATCGCGAGCGTGAACAAAATGATCTGCCACCAAGAAAAGTCGAGCAATCCGTTGGCGAGAAATTCGAGAGAAGAATTCAGCAAGGCAATTTACCTATCTAGCTGTGAAATTCGGAAAAAATGGCCGGTGCAAATGACACTGAACACCGTGTTGGGCACATGAAAGAAACGCGCGCAAGTTCGATCGCATTCTACTGCATGCGTTCCAAGTCTTTGTCGTAAAGGTAGAATTTCTTGTATGGTAACAAAACGCGCAAAAACTCACGCGCCGATTTAATGCCTGTTTTCGATCCAAATCAACGGATCAAGCATCAAACCTGGGCTCCGGCCGGCGCTGCGGCGTCATCGCCGCGCCTTTCGGCATTTCCTACCGTATCGCCTAGTGCGTTGCGCGCGTCGCCAACAATCCTTATCTCGCGTTGCGCGTAGGGGATTTCAATGCCGTTGTCACAGAATAACCGCCAGACGCGACGATTTACCTGCGACTTGACGCCGCCAGTGCCCTTCGCGGCATCTTCGATCCAGAAACTCAATTCCAGATTGATGCCGTCAGCGCCAAAGCTGGCAAGCAACGCGGCGGGCGCGGGGTCCTGCAGCACGCGGTCGACATCGTGCGTGGCCTCCACGAGTAACAGCATCGCGCGTTCCACGTCGGAGCGATAACTCACCTGCACGGCAATCTTCGCGTTGCCGCGCGTCAGGAACGACGAATGGTTCTGTACCACGTCGGTGATGAGTTTTTCGTTCGGAATCAACGTTTCGATGCCGTCGAGTCCGCGAACGACGGTATAGCGCGTGCGAATCTGCGTGACCGTGCCCTGATAGTTGCTCACGTTGATCATGTCGCCAAGCCGCAGTGACCGGTCGAGCAGAATGATGAAGCCCGAGACATAGTTGCTCGCGATCTTCTGCAAGCCGAAGCCGAGCCCCACGCCGAGCGCGCCGCCGAACACGCCGAGCACCGTAATGTCGATGCCGACGATAGACAGACTGACCAATATGGCCGCGAGGATCATCAGTGCCCGCGCAACGCGGCCGAGCACGACCTTGAGATTGGCGTCGAGTGAGCGGGAGCGCATCAGCCGGTCGTCGAGCAGCGCGCCGGCCCACATCGCCACGATCAGCGTCACGCAGACCCACAGCACGCCCGATGCAAGCGACAGCAGAGTCATGTGCGCGTTGGCGAAATTGAAGCGCACGCTCGCCATCCAGCGCACGACGTCGTCCTGTATGCCCATTACGGTGAGGAGCATCACGACCCAGACGATGGTCGTCACGAGCTTTTCGAACAGAAAGAGGAGCGCGCCCGCCTCGTGCTCGGTGCCGTCGCGACTGAACACGCGGCGCGCGACATAGAACATCAGATAGATGACGGTGATGCCCAACAACGGCACCAGCGCCAGCCGCAGGAACGCGGTGTGGATGAACGGCGCGAGCAACAGTTGCGCGGCCGTCACGAACACTGTGCCGAGCAGCGGAAAGAGCGCTTTGTTCAGGCTCTCCGCGCCGAAGCGCACCGCCTCGAAGCGCGACTGGCGGCGCGCATCCAGCCGCTTGCGCAACAGCCGCGCGCACCACCACGCGACGACCAGCAGGCCGATCAGAACCGCAACCTGCCACAGCACCTCCGGTTCGCCGAAGTCGCGAAACAGGCGTTCGGAAAGATGCGTCAGGATGCGGTTCGGCATCAGCTTTCGGAAGGCGCTTCGTCTTCCGCCGCGGAAGCCTTCGGCGATTTTGCGTCGGGCACGCGTTCCAGCACGGCGGCGAAGAAGCCGTCGGTACCGTGCTTGTGCGGCCACAAGGACAAGAACTCGCCCGTGTCGAGGTCGATGCGCTGTTCCGCCAACACATCGCGCGCGGGCACGACACGGAAGTTCGGATGCGCTTCCAGGAACTGCTTCACCACGCCTTCGTTTTCGGCTTCGAGCATGCTGCACGTCGCGTAGACGAGACGCCCGCCGGGTTTGACGAGGCGCGCCGCGCTCGTGAGAATCGAGAGCTGCTTAGGCGTGAGTTCCGCAACCGTCGCGGGCGATTGCCGCCACTTCAGGTCGGGATTGCGACGCAACGTGCCCAAGCCGGAGCAGGGAGCATCGACGAGAACGCGGTCGATCTTGCCCGCGAGGCGCTTGATCTTCGCGTCGTGTTCGCTGTCGATCAGCACCGGATTCACGTTCGACAACCCGCTGCGCGCAAGACGCGGCTTGAGTTTGGCGAGACGCCGGTCGGAGACGTCGAACGCGTAGAGACGGCCGGTCGAGCGCATCATTGCGCCAAGCGCCAGCGTCTTGCCGCCCGCGCCCGCGCAGAAGTCGACGATCATCTCGCCACGGCGCGGCGCCATCAGCGAGCACAGCAACTGGCTGCCCTCGTCCTGCACTTCGATCCAGCCTTCCTGGAACGGCGCGAGGCGCGTGAGCGCGGGCTTGCCGTCCACGCGGACGCCGAACGGCGCGAACGGCATTTCGCCCGCGTCGATGCCGGCTTCGCTCAGCGCTTTCAAAACGACATCGCGGCTCGCCTTGATCGGATTCGTGCGCAGATCGAGCGGCGCCGGATAGTTCAGCGCGGCCGCGAGTTTGGCGAGTTCCTCGGCGTCGAAACGCTTGGCCATGGCCTCGTAGATCCACTGCGGCAAGTTCGTGCGTATGCGCACCGGCAAGCTCGCGGGATCGATCTTCGATACCTGCGCGAGCCATTGGTATTCGTCGGCCGAGACGTGCGGCTTGAGCGCGGTGAGACCGGCAGTCTGCATCAGCCCGAGCAGCGCGAGACGCCGCGCCTGGTTGCCGCTGCCGCTTTCGGCCAGATGCGAAAACTCCATTTTCCGGCGCAGCACGGCGAACACCGCCTCCGCGATCACGCCGCGCTCGCTGTGACCGAGCTTCGGATGCGCGCGGAAGAAACGGCTGGTCGCGGCATCGGCGGGACCTGAAAAGCGGAGTACGTCCGCCAACAGCGTTTCGGTTTGACCAATCAAAAATCCATGCAGCCTCATGCGCCCTCCCCGGCAATGTCGGCAAAGAGCCACTGTGGCTCAGAGGAACGAAGCGCGACGCGCTTTCCCTCGATGGCAAGACGCCCTTCCACGAACCAGCGCACCGCGCGTGGGTAAATCTCATGTTCGACGGCCAGCACGCGCTCGGCGAGCGTGGCGGCGTCGTCGCCGGGCAAGACCGGCACCGCGGCTTGCGCGACGATCGGACCATGATCCAGCTCGGGCGTCACGAAATGCACGCTTGCGCCGTGCACGCGCACGCCGGCATCGAGCGCTTGCTGATGCGTGCGCAAGCCCGCGAAACTCGGCAACAGCGACGGATGCACATTGAGCATGCGCCCCGAATAGCGCTCGACGAAGGCATTTGTCAAAACCCGCATGAAGCCCGCGAGCACGACGCAATCCGGTTCGAAGCGATCGATTTCCCGCGCGAGCGCGCCATCGAACGCTTCACGCGAGTCGAATTCGCGATGATCCACCACCACGCCTTGAATGCCATTCTCGGCCGCGAAGCCAAGCCCGGCGGCATCCGGCCGGTTTGAAACGACCGCGCGAACGCGAGCCGGCCAGCCTTCGCGCGCGCAAGCACGCACGACGGCCTCCATGTTGCTCCCGCGTCCGGAGATCAGAATGACGATATTTTTCATTCGCGGATTTTATCATTCGGCGACGGCGAAAATCGTGCCAATCCGATTGACGAGCGCGCAGCATCCGGCCGCGCGCGCCCGTCGATGCGTGCGAGCGTTTATAATCTAACGCTTTGCGGCGCAAGCCCTGCCCACCCACCAACGTCTATCGTGAGAGTCTTTCGCGGCCTCCCCAATGCCGAAAGCCGGTCGCCTTGTGCGCTGACCATCGGCAACTTCGACGGTGTCCATCGCGGTCATCAGGCGTTGCTCGCGCGCGTGCGCGCCGCCGCGGACGCACGCGGGCTGCCGGTCTGCGTCATGACCTTCGAGCCTCACCCGCGCGAATTCTTCAATCCGGCGGGCGCGCCGCCGCGTATCGCCATGTTGCGCGACAAGCTCGAAGCGCTGCGCACGAATGGGGTGGATCGCGTGGTGGTCGAGCATTTCAATCACACGTTCGCGAGCCAGCCGCCCGACAAGTTTGTCGAAGACACCATCGTGAAGGGGCTGCACGCGCGCTGGGTCATGATCGGCGACGACTTCCGCTACGGCGCCAAACGCGCGGGCGACTTCGAATCGCTCAAGGCAGCCGGGGAAAAACACGGCTTCGAAGTCGAGCAGATGGCAACCGTCGCGCATCCGAACGGCGCGCGCATTTCGTCGTCGTCGGTGCGCTCGTCGCTCGTCGCGGGCGACCTCGACGCCGCGCAACTCGCGCTTGGCCGTCCGTACGTCATCAGCGGCCACGTCGTGCATGGCGCCAAGCTTGGCCGCGATCTCGGCTTTCCCACGCTCAACGTGCCGATTGCGCACAAGCGGCCCGCGCTCGCCGGCATCTTCGTCGTGCGCGTGCATGGGCTTGCCAATGAACCCTTGCCCGCCGTCGCGAGTCTCGGCCTGCGCCCGACCGTCGACGACTCCGGCCGCGTGCTGCTCGAAGTCTTCGTGCTCGACTGGCATGGCGACGCCTACGGCAAGCTCGTGCGCGTCGAATTCCTGAAGAAGCTGCGCGACGAAGAAAAGTACGTCGACCTGGAAACGCTTTCCGTTGCCATCGCGAAGGACGTCGCCAGCGCGCGCGCCTACTTCGGCCTGCCGCCGGCAAGCGCGGCGGGCAGCGGCGCGACGGGCTTCGCCATTTCGGCCACCGACCGAATTAGGTGAGCGCGCGGCGCCCTTGCGCCGCCCGCTGCCCCGTCATCGAATCACTGCGCGCGTCGGCGACGCCGTCTCACCGAATTCACCGAGTCACACATGAGCGACAAGAAACAAAAAGCTGCTGCGAAATATCCCGTCAACCTGCTCGACACCCCGTTCCCCATGCGCGGCGATTTGCCCAAGCGCGAACCTGCGTGGGTGAAGGAATGGCAGGACGAAAAAATCTACGAGAAGATTCGCGCCGCCAGCAAGGGCCGCAAGAAGTTCATCCTGCACGACGGCCCGCCGTATGCGAACGGCGACATCCATCTGGGTCACGCGGTCAACAAAATTCTGAAGGACATGATCGTCAAGGCGCGCAATCTCGCGGGCTTCGACGCGGTCTACGTGCCGGGCTGGGATTGCCACGGCATGCCGATCGAAATCCAGATCGAAAAGCAGTTCGGCAAGTTGCTGCCGGCCACGGAAGTCATGCAGAAGGCGCGCGCTTATGCGAGCGAGCAGATCGAGAAACAGAAGGTCGGTTTCCGCCGTCTTGGCGTGCTCGGCGACTGGGACAATCCGTACAAGACCATGAACTTCGCGAACGAAGCCGGTGAAATCCGCGCGCTCGGCAAGATCATGGAAAAGGGCTACGTGTTCCGGGGCCTCAAGCCCGTGAACTGGTGTTTCGACTGCGGCTCGGCGCTGGCCGAAGCGGAAGTCGAATACAAGGACAAGACCGATCCGACCATCGACGTGCTGTTCGCGTTCGCCGAACCCGAAAAGACCGCGCAGGCGTTTGGTTTGCCCGCGTTGCCGAAGGCTGAAGGCGGCATCGTCATCTGGACGACCACGCCCTGGACCATTCCCGCCAATCAGGCGCTGAACGTGCATCCGGAGATCGTCTACGCACTCGTCGATACCCCGCGCGGCCTCCTCATCCTCGCGCAAGAGCGCGTCGAGGCATGCCTGCAGAACTACGGCTTGCCGGGCGAAGTCATCGCCACGACGACCGGTGCGAAGCTCGCGAACCTGCGGTTTCATCATCCGCTCGCGGCGGCGCATCCGGGCTACAAGCGCACGGCGCCCGTGTATCTCGGTGAGTACGTGACGACAGAAAGCGGCACGGGCGTCGTGCACTCGTCGCCAGCGTACGGCGTGGAAGACTTCGTGTCGTGCAAGGCGCACGGCATGTCGGACTCCGACATCGTCAGCCCCGTCATGGGCGACGGCCGCTATATCGAATCGCTGCCGCTTTTCGGCGGACTGTCGATCTGGGACGCGAATCCGCGGATCATCGAGGCGCTCGAAGGCGCGGGCTCGCTGCTCAAGACCGAGAAGTACACGCACAGCTACATGCATTGCTGGCGCCACAAGACGCCGATCATCTATCGCGCGACCTCGCAATGGTTCGCAGGCATGGACGTGACGCCGAAGGACGGCGGCAAGACGCTGCGCGAGACCGCGCTGGAAGGCGTCGAGAACACGGCATTCTATCCGTCGTGGGGCAAGCAGCGCCTTTACAGCATGATCGCGAATCGCCCGGACTGGACGCTTTCGCGTCAGCGTCAGTGGGGCGTGCCCATGGCGTTTTTCGTGCACAAGGAAACGGGCGAACTGCATCCGCGCACGCTCGAATTGCTCGAGGAAGTGGCGAAGCGCGTCGAGCAAGGCGGGATAGAAACATGGCAGGCGCTGGACCCGCGCGAGCTAATCGGCGACGACGCCAACATGTACGAAAAGAACCGCGACACGCTCGACGTCTGGTTCGACTCCGGCACCACGCATTGGCACGTACTGCGCGGCTCGCACAAAGACTCGCTGCAATTTCCGGCGGACCTGTATCTCGAAGGTTCGGACCAGCATCGCGGCTGGTTCCATTCGTCGCTGTTGACGGCATCCATGCTCGACGGCCGCCCGCCCTACGACGCGCTTCTCACGCACGGCTTCACGGTCGATGGCGAAGGCCGCAAGATGTCGAAGTCGCTCGGCAATGGCGTCGATCCGCACGAGGTGGCGAACCGTCTGGGCGCGGAAATCATTCGCTTGTGGATCGCATCGACGGACTATTCCGGCGAGCTCGCGATCTCCGAGGAAATCCTGAAGCGCGTGACGGAGACGTACCGGCGTATCCGCAACACGCTGCGCTTCTTGCTCGCCAATCTGTCCGACTTCGACTTCGAGAAGAACGCGTTGCCGGTCGAAGACTGGCTCGAAATCGATCGTTACGCGATCGCGCTGTCGCGCAATCTGCAGGACGACGCGCTCGCGCATTACGAGAAATACGAGTTCCACCCGGTCGTCGCCAAGATCGCCACGTTCTGCTCGGAAGACCTGGGCGGCTTCTATCTCGACGTGCTGAAGGATCGTCTTTACACGACGAAGCCCGATTCACGCGAGCGCCGCAGCGCGCAAACGGCGCTTTATCACATCGCGCATGGCTTGCTGCGGCTCATCGCGCCGTATTTGTCGTTCACGGCGGAAGAGGCGTACAAGGTGCTCAAGCCCGGTCAGGAAACCATCTTCACCGAGGTCTATCACGCGTATCCGGAAGTGGCGAATGCGGGCGAATTGCTCGATACGTGGACGCTCATCCGCAACGCGCGCGGCGACGTGACGAAGGCGCTGGAAGAAGCGCGGACGGCCAATCTGATCGGCTCGTCGCTGCAAGCCGAGGTGCTCGTGCGCGCAAGCGGCGCGCGTTATGACGCGCTCGCCAGTCTCGGCGATGCGTTGCGCTTCGTGCTGATCACTTCATCGGCGGCGCTCGAGCGCGTGGCGAGCGAAGCGGAAGAAGGCGTGGACGTGAGCGCATCGAGCTATCTCAAGTGCGAGCGCTGCTGGCACTACTGTGCGGATGTCGGCTCGCACGCGGATCATCCGGGACTGTGCGGCCGCTGCTTCTCCAACCTTTTCGGCGCTGGCGAAACGCGGGGCGCGGCATAATGGTTCGAACGATGTCGAAACAAACTTCCGGTAGTGGCTCACTTGCGCCGTGGCTCGGCGTCGCGCTGATCGTCATTCTGTTCGATCAGTTGACCAAGATCGCGGTGCAGAAGATTTTCGCTTACGGCGAACCGCACGCGCTCACGCCCTTCTTCAACCTGTTCCTCGTCTATAACCGCGGCGCCGCGTTCAGCTTTCTCGCGGCGGCGGGCGGCTGGCAGCGCTGGGCGTTCACGGCGCTGGGCGTGGTGGCTGCTGTCGTGATTGGCTATCTGCTCAAGAAGCACGCCGCGCAACGGCTCTTCTGCACGGCGCTCGCGCTCATCATGGGCGGCGCGATCGGCAACGTGATCGATCGTATCGCTTATGGTCACGTGATCGACTTTTTGGACTTTCACGTGCGCGCGTGGCACTGGCCCGCGTTCAACCTTGCCGACAGCGCGATTACGGTCGGCGCGGTCCTGCTCGTGTTCGACGAACTGCGGCGCGTGCGCGGTTCGCGCTGATGTTTCCGGCGCGGCTTTACAGAGAGCCGCGCGTCTCGCATCGATGGAGGCAAGTTGACTAGCGAACTCACGGGTAAGCATTTGGTGCTTGGCCTCACCGGCGGTATCGCCTGCTACAAGATCGCGGAACTCACGCGCCTCTTGATCAAGGCGGGCGCGACCGTGCAAATCGTGATGACGGAAGCAGCCACGCAGTTCATCACGCCAGTCACCATGCAGGCGTTGTCGGGCCGTCCCGTCTACACCTCGCAATGGGACGCGCGCATGCCGAACAACATGCCGCATATCGATCTTTCGCGCGAGGCGGATGCCATCGTCATCGCGCCCGCATCCACCGACTTTCTCGCGAAACTCGCGCACGGCATGTGCGACGACCTGCTCTCGACCTTGTGCATTGCACGCGATTGTCCGCTGCTCGTCGTGCCCGCCATGAACAAGCAGATGTGGCAAAACCCGGCCACGCAGCGCAACGTCGCGCACATTCGCGGGGATGGCATCGAGGTGCTAGGACCGGATTCGGGCTCGCAAGCGTGCGGCGAGGTCGGTGACGGACGCATGCTCGAACCCGAAGCCACGTTCGAAGCCATCTGCGCCTTCTTCCAGCCTAAGATTTTGCGCGGCCAGCGCGTGCTCATCACGGCCGGCCCGACTTTCGAGCCGCTCGATCCCGTGCGCGGCGTCACGAACCGTTCATCAGGAAAGATGGGCTTCGCGCTCGCGCGTGCGGCGGCGCAAGCCGGCGCGGACGTGCATCTGGTGGCCGGGCCCGTTTCGCTGCCAACGCCCTGGGGCGTGTATCGGCAAGACGTGCAGACGGCCATGCAGATGCATGACGCCGTCATGCAGGCCACGCCCGATGCGGACATTTTCATCGCGGTGGCGGCGGTCGCGGACTGGCGTGTGGATCAAGTCAGCGAGCACAAGATCAAGAAGGTCGCGGGTCAACCGTTGCCATCATTCGAGTTCGTCGAGAATCCGGACATTCTTGCGCTGGTGGCCAAGCAGCCGAACCCGCCCTATTGCGTCGGCTTCGCGGCGGAAAGCGGCGATCTTGACGTTCACGGCGAAGAGAAGCGCAAGCGCAAAAACGTGCCGCTTCTGATCGGCAATCTCGGTCCGCTCACGTTCGGCCGCGACGACAACGAAGTCGTGCTCTTCGAAGCATCCGGCGCGACACCCTTGCCGCGCGCCGACAAAGAGACGCTTGCTCGCACGCTGATCGGCGAAATAGCGAAACGCGCGCCACGCGGCGGCGGCTCGATCCTCTCCTAAGCCCATGACAAAGCTCTCGGTTTTAGACCAGACGCCTGTGATCCACGGTGACTCGACCGCGGATGCCATCGCGGCCACGCTCGATCTCGCGCAACTCGCGGACGACCTCGGCTACACGCGCTACTGGTGCGCGGAGCATCACGGTTTGTACGGTGTGTCGAACCCGTGTCCGGAAGTGATGCTCGCGCGTATCGGAAGTCTCACGAAGCGTATCCGCATTGGTTCGGGCGGTGTCATGCTGCCCTACTACAGTTCGTTCAAGGTGGCCGAACAGTTCCTGATGCTCGAAGCGCTGTTTCCGAGTCGCGTGGACTTGGGTGTCGGGCGCGCGCCGGGCGGCGACATGCGCACGGCGCAGGCGGTGGCCGCGGGTTCATACAATCGCGGCGACATTTTCCCGCAGCAAGTGGCCGAACTCGTCGCGCTTTTCAAAGGCGAACTGCCCGACGATTCACTCGCGAAAGGCGTGCTGCTTCAGCCGCAGATCGAAACGCGTCCGCAACTGTGGATGCTCGGCTCCAGTGATTTCGGCGGCTTGCTCGCCGCGCAACTCGGCATTCGCTTTGCGTTTGCGCACTTCATCAACGCGCAGTATGGGCATCGCGTGGCGGAGGCTTATCGCGAGCGTTTCACGGCCGGCCACGAGGAGAAGCCTTATCTCGCCGCAGCCGTTTTCGTGATTTGCGCCGATACCGACAAGGAAGCCGATGCGCTCGAACGCGCGGTGGATCTGCGGCGCGTGCAAATGGCCTATGGTTTGAATCAGCCTATTCCGTCGATCGCGCAGGGCATCTCGCAGGTCTACGGCGAACGCGAGCTCGCGGTGATCGCGCATGAGAAAGCGCGCAGTATCATCGGCACGCCAGAGCGCGTGACGGAGAAGCTGCATGCGCTGCAAGAGCAATTCGACGCCGATGAACTCATCGTGCTCACAGTCGCCGGCAGCTATGCCGCGCGGACTCGGTCCTATCAACTTCTCGCCGAGGCATTCGAACTCGGCCGCCACGCTCAAAAGAACGTATGAAACTCGACGTCAAGATTCTCGATGCGCGCATGCGCGATTTCCTGCCCGCGTATGCCACGCCTGGCAGCGCGGGTCTCGACCTGCGCGCGTGTCTGGACGAGCCGATGGTCATCGAGCCGCATCAAACCGTACTCGTGCCCACTGGCCTCGCCATTCATCTCGCGGACCCCGGTTATGCGGCGCTGATTCTGCCGCGATCAGGACTCGGTCATAAGCATGGCATCGTGCTTGGCAATCTGGTCGGTCTGATCGATTCGGATTATCAAGGGCAACTGATGGTATCTACGTGGAATCGCGGGGACACTGCATTTACGTTGAATCCGATGGAGCGTCTTGCGCAATTGGTGATCGTGCCGGTGGTGCAGGCACAGTTCAATATCGTCGATGATTTCGATGCCAGCGCGCGTGGCGCGGGTGGTTTCGGTAGCACGGGCAAGCACTAAGCCGCATAGGTCGGGCTGCAACGGCCCGATCAGTCGTTTTATATTCCGAGCGCTATCACCGGCGCGCGCCCCGATACGGTGCGCAAATCTCGGATTTCTCCCATTCTGGCATTTATTTCCGCCACCTATAAATCGGGTGTCGAACTGATTTAAAGGTGTTCGGCACCACGCCTCGATAAGCTGGCAGCGGCTATCGAGATTCTCAATATCTTGATTGTTCTAGGAGCCGACAAACAAGACACATTGCAATTAGTTCGTTGTACATACTTAAATAAAGTAAGTTCACAAAGGCTCGTTATTATTTCGTATATCGAATTGATAATGATTCCAGCCGAAATAACGAATGGAGCAAGAACATGCAGATCAAATATGATGCAGTCGTCGGTGCGGGCGCCAATGAATGGTACGGCACGATCATCGTCTCCAACCTGCGCTATGAAGACGACAGCGCGGTCACGGTCGACAACTATCTTGCGTTCAACTTTCACTCCCCAGCCAATATCGACGCTACGGCAATCACGCCAGCGTATGCCGTGTACGTGATCGGAGACATTACCGCCGACGTTTCGCAACTGGGCGACGGCACTTTCGACGCCACCGTGACGATCGACTACACCACGTCCTACACGATGCAGCCGGCGGATCAGATCACCATCGGCATCAATGGGAATCTGGTAGCCAGCCCCGACACGTGGCTCAATTCGTTCACCTTCGCGGCGGACCAGTCGCCCGATATCGAAGGAACCCTGTCAATCACGTGTCCGGCCGCGCCCGATCCCGCGCTGTCCGGTGTGCTTCCCACACTCACGCTGACTCAGGGGGACGCGGCCGTCACCGTCGTCCTTTGCTATGACCAGACGTGTACGTCCGAACTGGAACAAGGCACGTATAGCGTGATAGCCAACCCTGTTGTCACGGGCGATGAGACGGTCCTCGCTCCGTTGCTCGTGGACCAGTCGACCGTCAAGATCGTGGCGGGTCAAACCTCGTCGCTTAAAGCGAGCTTTGGTCCGGTCGAATATTACTGTTCGCTCGATCTCTCGTTTGGCGCGCTTACCGGCCTTTCGACCGAAACGCTTCATGTGACGGTGAACGACATCGAGACCGGCGCGACGCTCGCATTATTCGACACCCGGACGAACAGCGTCGTTTCGCTACGCAAGCTGCCACCCTCGGGCAGCGCACGAGTCTCGATTCAAAACGTCGCGCTCAATAATGTCGAATACTCGTTCTCGGTGCCGCTCGTCACGCTGACGAACGCACTGCAAACGTTGACGATCAGTGATTCGATGATCACCACCTCGAACGTCCCCACCACGGGCTATGTCGAGCTGCCGATCAATATCACGGCTCAGGATGCGGTCGATCATGCGATCGAATTGCGTCTGACGGGCGGTTCCATGACCTATGTGCAGAACGTATCCGCCAAGTCGCAACAGACGGCATTTGCCGTTCCGATACAGCCAGGCAGCTATAGCACGACGGCGGGCGATTTCCTTCTCGCGGGCGTGGTCTATGTCGTCGAGGCACCGTCCTCGCTCAACGTGACGAACGACGAGAGCGCGCATCTCGATGTGAACATTACGACCTCCGCCAATCTCACCGTGCCCGGCTTTCCGAACTATCTGTCGTTCGGCGGCTGTACAGATCTCGTGCCGAGCAATGAAGCGGATTTCGTCGCCGCGCGCGCAACTTCGATCTTCTGTTATGCCGGAACGGACGGCGCTGGCGACGCCAGCACGTATCTGACGGACGACCCTCAGACCCGCGCGACGATCTCGCTTGCCCGTTCAGTGGAGGACGACTTGGGCAGTGTGCAGCCGGTGCTGCCCGTAATGGTGTCCTACACCTGCAACTTGTCGCTTGGCGACACGCCGGACCAGTTGGCGAACGCGGACGCTCACGCACACAGCTTCGCGAACTACATTCTGGCGCTCAATATCGCGAACGAGGCAATCGACAGCGCGCATCCGGTGCCGGCGGGATTCATCGTGAATCCTGACTTCCTCGGCTCATGCGAGCAGGGTAAATATGCTCCAACTTACGCGATGCCGGTACGCGCGCCGCTGCAGACCGCGCTCGATCACTGGCAGGTCACGGCCACGATTCCCGCTAACGTCACGGAGGACATCAAAGGCTACGTGCTGGCCGTGAACTGGCTGACGCGCACCATCGCGCCCAAGGTGACTTTCGGCTGGCAGATCAACCTTTGGGGTGTGGGCTACTCGGAGTGGATCTACGAGGCCGACGTCGATCCCGCGCAAATGGCGCAGCAGACGGCGAGCTATGTCCAGAGCCTTGGCGTCTACGACGAGCCGTACAAGCCCGACTTTCTGGCTATCGACCGGTACGAAGCCGACGACTTTACTCAGCGCGCCTACGAGAATGGCTACTGCTACGGCCCACGCGAATGGGATCACTTTTTCGACTTTTGCAAGGCCGTCAGTCGTGCGCTCAAGTTGCCCGTGATGCCGTGGCAAATTCCAGCCAGCCACATACCGACCGTTGACGACCCGGTCGCGGACCCGTTCGATTCGCAGCACTGGGGCACGGGCGGAAGCTGCATTCTCGGCGATCCGGCAATCGGCTCGGATGCGAGCCACGTCAATGCAACCGTGCTTGCGCTGCCTTTCCCCGATGCGTTCACGCAATACATGGGCAACACGGTCGCGGACATGTTCACGCGCTCCGAGCCGTTCGATATCACCAACCCCCTCTACGGCGACTTTCCACTGCGTGGCATTTTCACCTTGTTGCTCGGCGGCGGCGCGACGACGGGCATCGTCACGACCATAGGGAACGCGGAACCGTGGACCAGACAGAAGCTGAATATCTATATGGATAACCCGATCTCGCTCGATCACTAGGAATTCGGGCGAGACGCGTAAAAAAAACGGCGCGGATTCAATCCGCGCCGTTTTTGTCTTCAACCGCAAAAAAGCTCAATCTACCTCGATCGCTTCCGGATTCGGATTACGCGGCGGAGCCGTGTTTTCGTCGAAGGTCAGTTGCACCTTGTCTTCCGCATCGACGTCCACCGTTACGCGACCACCGTTCAGCAGCTTGCCGAACAACAACTCGTCGGCGAGTGCACGGCGGATGGTGTCCTGAATCAGACGCTGCATCGGTCGCGCGCCCATCAGCGGATCGAAACCGTGCTTCGCCAGATGCTTGCGCAGGGCGTCGGTAAAGACCGCGTCGACCTTCTTCTCGTGCAGTTGATCTTCCAGTTGCATCAGGAACTTGTCGACCACGCGCAGAATGATTTCCTCGTCCAGCGAACGGAAGCTGATGATCTGATCCAGCCGGTTGCGGAACTCAGGCGTAAACATCCGCTTGATGTCGGCCATTTCGTCGCCCGACTCGCGCTTCGCGGTGAAACCGATCACCGCCTTGCCCATGGCCTCGGCGCCCGCGTTCGTCGTCATGATGATGATGACATTGCGGAAGTCCGCCTTGCGGCCATTGTTGTCGGTCAAGGTGCCGTGGTCCATCACCTGCAGCAGCACGTTGTAGATGTCCGGATGCGCCTTCTCGATTTCGTCCAGCAGCAGCACGCAATGCGGCTTCTTCGTGACGGCCTCGGTCAGCAAACCGCCCTGGTCGAACCCGACGTAGCCCGGCGGCGCGCCGATCAACCGGCTCACCGCGTGACGCTCCATGTATTCCGACATGTCGAAGCGCAACAACTCGATACCCAGCGTGAACGCCAGTTGTTTCGCGACTTCGGTCTTGCCGACACCGGTCGGGCCGGAAAACAGGAACGCGCCGATCGGCTTGTCCATCTTGCCAAGACCCGCACGCGCCATCTTGATCGACGCCGACAGCGCATCGATAGCCGGATCCTGACCGAACACGACCGCCTTCAGGTCGCGATCGAGCGTCTGAAGCTTGCTGCGATCGTCCTGCGACACGCTTTGCGGCGGGACGCGCGCGATCTTCGAGATGATCTCTTCGATCTCGCTCTTTCCAATAGTCTTCTTCTGCTTCGACTTCGGCAAAATGCGCTGGGCCGCGCCTGCTTCGTCGATCACGTCGATCGCCTTGTCCGGCAGATGACGATCCGTAATGAAGCGCGCCGACAGTTCAGCCGCCGCCGACAGCGCGCCCGACGAATACTTCACGCCGTGGTGCTCTTCGAAACGCGATTTCAAACCGCGCAGAATCGCAACCGTCTGCTCGACCGAAGGCTCGGTGACATCGACCTTCTGGAAACGCCGCGAAAGCGCCGCGTCCTTCTCGAAGATGCCGCGATATTCGGTGAACGTGGTCGCGCCAATGCACTTCAGCTGTCCCGACGACAACGCCGGCTTCAGCAGGTTCGACGCGTCGAGCGTACCGCCCGAAGCCGCGCCAGCGCCGATCAGCGTATGGATTTCGTCGATGAACAGAATGGCGTGCGGACGCTCTTTCAGTTCCTTCAATACCGTCTTGAGACGCTGCTCGAAATCGCCGCGATACTTCGTGCCCGCCAGCAACGCGCCCATATCGAGCGAGTAGACCTGCGCGTCGGCCAGAATGTCCGGCACTTCGCCGCGCGTGATGCGCCAGGCGAGGCCTTCCGCAATCGCGGTCTTCCCCACGCCCGCTTCGCCGACCAGCAGCGGATTGTTCTTGCGGCGACGGCACAGCACCTGCACCACGCGCTCGACTTCGGACTCGCGGCCGATCAGCGGATCGATCTTGCCGTCCTTCGCGCTTTGGTTGAGATTTTGCGTGAATTGCGCGAGCGGCGTTTCCTTCTGCGCCGCGGCGTCTTCCGACTCCGGATTCGCCTCGCTGCTCGCCTTGGCCGCATCGCCGCTACTGCTCTTGGCAATACCATGCGAAATGAAATTCACGACATCGAGACGCGTCACGCCCTGCTGTTGCAGGTAGTAGACCGCATGCGAATCCTTCTCGCCGAAGATCGCGACGAGCACATTCGCGCCGGTCACTTCCTTCTTGCCGTTCGAGGTCGATTGCACATGCATGATCGCGCGTTGAATCACGCGCTGGAAACCAAGCGTCGGCTGAGTATCGACGTCGTCCGTGCCAGGCACGGTCGGCGTGTTGTCATGAATGAAATTGCGCAGGTTCTGACGCAAATCTTCAATGTTGGCTGCGCAGGCACGCAACACCTCAGCCGCGGTCGGATTGTCCAAAAGGGCGAGCAAAAGATGCTCGACCGTAATGAACTCATGCCGCGCCTGACGTGCTTCCATAAACGCCATGTGCAGACTGACTTCCAGTTCCTGGGCAATCATGCTTCCTCCATCACGCACTGCAGCGGATGACCCGCCTGCCGTGCATGGCTAACGACTTGCTCAACTTTGGTCGACGCAATGTCTCGCGTGTAGACCCCACAAACTCCCCTGCCTTCGCGATGAACCTTCAGCATGATCTGCGTCGCAGTCTCACGATCCTTATTGAAGTATTCCTGCACGATCATCACGACGAATTCCATCGGCGTGAAGTCGTCGTTCAGCAGCACTACCTTGTACATCGCCGGCTGCTTGAGCTTCTGCTCCTGCCGCTCAAGTACCGTGCCGTCCTGCTTGTTGGGATTTATCGCCATACACCCATTCTAAACAACACCATCGCAATCGTCGCACCAGCGCCGGTCACCCGGTCGATATTACTGCTGGCTGCAACGCTCGCAGATGGAACGTCCATTCAATCCTGCCGCTGCTTATCACGTCAGCGCGGCCCGCTTGCACCTCGTTGAAACCAGTATCGCACAGCTTCAAAAAAAACAAACTGCACGCCGGGTGCCGGGGGCCGCCGGGTTACCACACAAGTGAGACGATTATGCGACTTTTCAAGATGGCTTGCTTGGGCGGCTGCGCACACGCAATGCAGGAATTACCCTACGAATGCGACATACACAACGAGCTTAACGGCCATCTCAAAATTTCCTTGACACCCGATTTAAGAGATTCAACAATCAAACTGGCACTTTTTTCCGGGGGCCTCCGGAAATAGAAAAAGAGCCGAGGTGAGCTAGTGAGGAGGACGCGGTTCACAAAGTGGGGTGGCCGACGAGCTTTTCGAGCGTGCTCTGGTTGCGACGAGAGTTAGAGGGGAAGTACGAATGTCTACTGGTACGGTCAAATGGTTTAACGACGCGAAAGGTTACGGATTCATCACGCCCGATGAAGGCGGCGAGGATCTGTTTGCACATTTCTCGGCGATTCAAATGAACGGTTTCAAGACGCTCAAGGAAGGCCAGAAGGTCTCCTTCGAGATCGTCCAGGGACCGAAGGGCAAGCAGGCTTCCAACATCCAGGACACTGTCTGAGACGCGGACTGACCGTAAGAAGCGCAAAGCCTTTGAAACCCGGCCCAGGCCGGGTTTTTTTATTGCCTGTTTCTACGCGTTTTACCAAAGACAAAACCCCAAAGACTTTAAGCCCTTGGGGTTTTAATGCAAATGCCGGTGATTCGTTGCGGCCGCGCTGTCACATATTCTCGATCATTACTTCGCCGAAACCCGAACATGAAACTTGCGTCGCGCCTTCCATGAGACGCGCGAAGTCGTAAGTAACGCGTTTGGACAGAATGGATTGTTCCATTGAATCGATGATTCGATCCGCCGCCTCGGTCCAGCCGAGATGACGCAGCATCATCTCGGCGGACAAAATTTCCGATCCCGGATTCACATAATCCTTGCCGGCGTACTTCGGCGCGGTGCCGTGAGTGGCTTCGAACATTGCAACCGAGTCCGACATATTGGCGCCCGGCGCAATGCCGATCCCGCCAACTTGCGCCGCGAGCGCATCGGAAATGTAATCGCCGTTCAAGTTCAGGGTGGCGATCACGTCGTATTCGGCGGGGCGCAAAAGAATCTGCTGAAGGAACGCATCCGCGATCACGTCCTTGACGACGATATCGCCACCTGTCTTCGGATTTTTCACCTTCATCCAAGGGCCGCCGTCGATCAGTTCCGCGCCGAACTCCTTCTGCGCGAGCGCGTAGCCGTAATCGCGGAACGCGCCCTCGGTGAACTTCATGATGTTGCCCTTGTGCACGAGTGAAACCGAGCGGCGCTCGTTGTCGATGGCGTATTGAATTGCCTTGCGCACGAGCCGCTCGGTGCCCTCGCGCGACACCGGCTTGATGCCGAGCCCCGACGAGTCCGGAAAGCGGATCTTCTTCACGCCCATTTCCTCGCGCAGAAATTGGATGACCTTCTTCGCTTCCGGCGATTCGGCGGGCCACTCGACGCCCGCATAGATGTCTTCCGAGTTCTCGCGAAAGATCACCATGTCGACCTTTTCCGGCTCGCGCACGGGCGAAGGCACGCCTTTGAAGTAGCGCACCGGCCGCAGACAAACGTAGAGGTCCAGCTGCTGGCGCAGCGCGACGTTGAGCGAGCGAATGCCGCCGCCCACCGGCGTCGTGAGCGGTCCCTTGATGGACACGAGGTACTCCTTCACCACGTCGAGCGTTTCGTCCGGCAGCCAGACATCGGGGCCGTAGACGCGCGTCGCCTTCTCGCCCGCGAAGATCTCCATCCATTGAATCTTGCGCTTGCCACCGTAGGCCCGCTCGACCGCCGCATCGACCACCTTGATCATGACCGGCGTGATGTCGACGCCCGTACCGTCACCCTCGATATACGGGATGATCGGCTGATCCGGGACGTTGAGCGAGTAATCCGCGTTGACGGTGATCTTTTCACCGTCCGCCGGAACCTGGATGTGCTGATACGGCATGGTCGACTCCAAAGAAGGCCGGGCTCGAATGGAAGCTGGCGCGATAGTGCGGACGATTCGCGGACCATGAACGTCGACGGCGCCCGCGAGCATGGCCAGAACAGCATTCTAACCACGCGCGAGTACAGCCGGTCGCCGTTCGAGGCCTGGCGTCGCGCTTGCGTCGGCTCGCGTCAGGATTGGGGGCGGCTCATTATGCATTAAGATGCCGCTTCGAATTCCGCCGCGCCTTCCTCCGATGCCGCTCATCGCGCTCAATAAACCCTTCGGCACCATCTGCCAGTTTTCCGCGCACGAAACGCGTCCCTCGCTCGGCGACTGGGTAAAGACGCCGGGCGTGTACCCGGCGGGCCGGCTCGACGCCGACAGCGAAGGCCTGCTTTTACTCACCGACGATGGCGCGTTGCAGGCGCGTATTGCCGAGCCGCGTCACAAGCTCGTCAAGCGTTATTGGGCGCAAGTGGAAGGCGCCCCTGACGATGCCGCGCTCGCGCATCTCGCGAAAGGCGTCGATCTGGGCGACTACGTGACGCGTCCGTGCCAATGCGCCTTCGTCGCCCAAGAAGATAGCGACGCGCTCTGGCCGCGCAATCCGCCGATCCGCTATCGCGCGGCAATCCCCACGACGTGGATCGAGCTCGCCATCACCGAGGGCAAGAACCGGCAGGTCAGGCGCATGACCGCAGCCGTGGGCTATCCGACGTTGCGGCTCGTGCGCGTGGCTGTCGGCGCACTCGATATCTTCGCGCTCGGACTCGCGCCGGGCGAATGCATCGAGGTGAATGCGCGCGCGCCGTGGCGACGCGCTTAAAGCTTTATCGACGATAAGCGTCACGTCGTGCGTTTAAATGGCGTGTCGTGTAACCACGCGTGCAAAGCGCCGAGAAACTTTTTGCCGCGCGTTCGCAAATCTCTTTGAAACGACGTCAACCGAGTCTTCACGCGATGCGTTAAGGACCGCAGATGCCGAACAAAGCTATCCGGCATGAGCGATAAACCAATTGAATATGCTGTGTGCTCCAGGGTATTTGAAAGGTCAAAGCGCTCACAGCTGTATCGAAGACCAAATCATCGATACGACTGTCAACCGAAAGGTGGATGGCTCGTTTACCGACATGACTCCATGACCGGGTCGTTTGGTTAATCAACTCAAGCTAGAGGATTCACAAATGAACAAACTGATCGCTGCTCTCGTCGCTGGCCTGTTCGCAACGGCTGCATTCGCACAAGCATCGGCACCGGAAGCTGCTGCTCCGGCTGCTGCTTCGTCGGCACCGGCAAAGAAGGCTCACAAGTCGCATAAGAGCTCGAAGAAGCACGCGCACAAGAAGGCTGCCGCTTCGGCACCGGAAGCCGCTTCGGCAGCTCAGTAAGTTCGTTGTAAGAGGCGGTATAGCGAAGTTCGATGTTGCAGTACCTGCAAAATCAATAACGAGCAATATCGCCGTCTTTACGGCGTTGAAGGGCAGATGGCCAACACGGCATCTGCCCTTTTGTTTTATCGACTCGCCTCATGGCACGCGCTTCGAGTAACATTCGCGAGTTTGCCGTGAGCCTGCCGGATTCTCGGCGCATCGATTCTTGATAAGGAGCATCGTCGTGATTCCGTTGTTTCATGCCTTGAAGTCTTCATTCGGTCCGAATCATTCAAATTGGCGTTCGCGCATTGCGAGCCGCGCGCTTGCCGCCGTGCGAGCATTAACTATTGCGTTGTTGTTGCCGTTTGCGGCAATGCCGCTTGCACAAGCGCAGACCATGCCGCCCGGTGCCAAGCAACCTTCCGATTTCCCCCGCGCAAGACTCACCGCCGGCATGTTCGTGATCGATGCCGCTGTCGCCGCCAACGACGCCGATCGCGAGCAAGGCCTCATGTATCGCACGCAGCTTGCATCGAACGAAGGCATGCTCTTCGTGTTTCAGGAAAACGCGGTCCACTGCTTCTGGATGAAGAACACGCTGATCCCGCTGTCGATCGCGTTCATTCGCGCGGATGGCACCGTCACCGACATCGACGAGATGCAAGCCGAAACCGAGAACAACCATTGCCCGCGCAACAACGGCGTTTATGCCCTCGAAATGAGCAAGGGCTGGTTCACGGCCAAAGGCATCAAGCCGGGAACGAAGATTTCGGGCTTGCCGGCCGCACAGTAATCGCGGCAATCGCTGGAAAGATAAAGAGGCGCGTCACGTGAACGCGCCTTTTTTTCGTCCATACCGGCCGCATATGGCCGTCTCCGAGCCTTTTCGATTGCCGCAGGAGCGTTCCAGCGAGTTTCCTGCAAAGACCTTGCCAACGCGCTATCCTGAAAAGATTATCGCGATGCCGTTGCGAGCCCGGACGGCAATCGTGTGGCGGCGTGCACGGAATATGCGCATGCCGCCAGGGCTTACTACTCCAAAGGAGGTTCACGTGCCCCGCAAGACTCCCATCGAGCGCTACCGGAATATCGGCATCAGCGCTCACATCGACGCCGGCAAGACCACCACCACCGAGCGCATTCTTTTCTACACCGGCGTGACGCACAAGATCGGCGAGGTGCACGACGGCGCGGCCACGATGGACTGGATGGAACAGGAGCAGGAGCGCGGCATCACGATCACGTCGGCTGCAACCACGGCCTTCTGGAAAGGCATGGCGGGCAATTATCCTGAACACCGTATCAATATCATCGATACGCCGGGACACGTCGACTTCACCATCGAAGTCGAACGCTCGATGCGCGTGCTCGATGGCGCGTGCATGGTCTACGACTCGGTCGGCGGCGTGCAGCCGCAGTCTGAAACCGTGTGGCGTCAGGCGAACAAGTACAAGGTGCCGCGCATTGCGTTCGTCAACAAGATGGACCGCGTCGGCGCGGATTTTTTCCGCGTGCAGCGGCAAATCGGCGAGCGTCTGAAGGGCGTGGCCGTGCCGATTCAAATTCCCATCGGCGCGGAAGATCACTTTCAGGGCGTGGTCGATCTCGTGAAGATGAAGGCCATTCTCTGGGACGACGACAGCCAGGGCATCAAGTTCACCTATGCGGAGATTCCCGACAACCTCAAGGAACTCGCGCACGAATGGCACGGCAAGATGGTCGAGGCCGCCGCCGAAGCCAACGAGGAACTGCTCGAGAAGTACCTCGAGAACCACGAAAGCCTGACCGAGGAAGAAATCAAGGCGGCGCTCAGGCAGCGCACCATCGCGAACGAAATCGTGCCGATGCTTTGCGGCAGCGCGTTCAAGAACAAGGGCGTGCAGGCCATGCTCGACGCGGTGATCGACTATCTGCCGTCGCCGGTGGACGTGCCCGCCATCCTTGGCCATACGGAAGACGACCAGGAAGCGGAACGCCATCCGAGCGATGACGAGCCGTTCGCCGCCCTCGCCTTCAAGATCATGACGGACCCGTTCGTCGGCCAGTTGATCTTCTTCCGCACGTATTCGGGCGTCGTGAATTCCGGCGATACGGTCTACAACCCGGTGAAGGAAAAGAAGGAACGCCTCGGCCGTATCCTGCAGATGCACGCCAACGAGCGCAAGGAAATCAAGGAAGTGCGCGCGGGCGACATCGCGGCGGCGGTCGGTCTCAAGGAAGCGACCACGGGCGACACGCTCTGCGATCCGAACCACGTCATCATCCTCGAACGGATGATCTTCCCGGAACCGGTGATCTCGCAGGCCGTCGAGCCGAAGACGAAGGCCGACCAGGAAAAGATGGGTATCGCGCTGAACCGGCTTGCGCAGGAAGATCCGTCGTTCCGCGTCACGAGCGACGAGGAATCCGGTCAGACCATCATCTCCGGCATGGGCGAACTGCACCTTGAAATTCTCGTCGACCGGATGAAGCGCGAGTTCGGCGTCGAAGCGACGGTCGGCAAGCCGCAAGTGGCGTATCGCGAGACGGTGCGCAACAAGGTCACGGACGTGGAAGGCAAGTTCGTCAAGCAGTCGGGCGGGCGCGGCCAATACGGCCATGCGGTCATCACGCTCGAACCGGACCCGGGCAAGGGCTACGAATTCGTCGATGCCATCAAGGGCGGCGTGATTCCGCGCGAATACATCCCGGCGGTCGACAAGGGCATTCAGGAAACGCTCAAGGCAGGCGTGCTGGCGGGCTATCCTGTCGTCGACACCAAAGTAACGCTGACCTTCGGTTCCTATCACGATGTCGATTCGAACGAAAACGCCTTCCGCATGGCAGGCTCCATCGCGTTCAAGGAAGCGATGCGCCGCGCGCGGCCGGTGCTGCTCGAACCGACCATGGCCGTCGAAGTGGAAACGCCCGAGGAGTTCATGGGCAACGTGATGGGCGATCTGTCGAGCCGTCGCGGCATCGTGCAGGGCATGGACGATATCGCGGGCGGCGGCGGCAAGATCGTGCGCGCCGAGGTGCCGCTGGCCGAGATGTTCGGCTACTCCACTTCGCTGCGTTCGCTCACGCAAGGCCGCGCGACCTACACGATGGAGTTCAAGCACTACACCGAGACGCCGTCCAACGTGTCCGAAGCGATCATCAATTCCAAAGGAAAATGATCGCCGCTTAAGACGTGTAATATCGGAAGTCCGTTGCTCGCGCGTTGTTGGTGGCGGCAACGGACTTTTTTTATCCGCAGACCAAAACGACAAACCCGACGCGATCACCACGACCATCACGACCACTATGAGCGACGCACATCACACCGATTGGCGCGAGCACGGCGTCAAGGTCATCAAGGGCGACCAGCTCGACACCAACACCGCGCAGACGCCGGGCATGAACCGCGCGGCCGCGATCAATGCAGCGCGCGTCGGTGCGCAGAAAATCTGGGCGGGCACGGTCACGATCCATCCGAATGCCAAGACCGGCGCGCATCATCATGGCGCGCTCGAAAGCGTGATCTACGTCGTGCGCGGACAGGCGCGCATGCGCTGGGGCGAACACCTCGAATTCACCGCCGAAGCCGGTCCGGGCGACTTCATCTTCGTGCCGCCTTACGTGCCGCATCAGGAAATCAACGCGAGCACCGACGATCCGCTCGAATGCGTGCTCGTGCGCAGCGACAACGAAGCCGTCGTCGTGAACCTGAATATCGATGCCGTGGAAGCGCCCGAGGAAGTCTTCTGGGTCGACCCGATCCACAAGCATCCGCACGATCATTGACATACCGGCCGCACGCCTTGGCATGCGGCCCGTTCCTTGCTTCCTCGAAACGACGCGGCAACGCTTTTCGCGTGGCCGAACGCATAACGACAACCCGCATACGGAACGACCACCGATGAAGAAATCCTCGACCGACGCACATCACCTCGACGCAGCGCGCACTCATGCGGGCGACCTGGGTAATCATGCGATCGACGAATTCAAGGCAGGCCGGCTTACGCGCCGCGAGTTATTGCGTCATGCGAGCGTGCTGGGTATCGCGCTTTCGGCTGGCGGCTTGCTTGGACTCGGCGCGACGAACGCTCGCGCTCAGGCCGCGGCCAAGCCGGGCGGCACGATTCGCGTGGCGCATCTGACTCCCGCGGGCGCCGTCGATCCGCTCACCGTCACCGATGCCTCGGGTCTCGCGCTGATCAATCAAACCGGCGAATTCCTGATCGACGACGACAGCGAAAAGCTCGCGCTCAATCCCGCGCTCGCGCTGTCGTGGTCGTCGAATGCGAAGGGCGATGTCTGGACTTTCAAACTGCGCCAGAACGTGAAGTTCCACGACGGCCAGACCATGACCGCCAAGGACGTGGCCGCGACCTTCAACCGCTTGGCCGATCCGAACGCCGGTTCGGCCGCGCTCTCGGTTCTGAAAGGCGTGCTGTCGAAGGATTCCGCGAAGGCCATCGACGATCACACCGTCGAGTTTCATCTGGACGCGCCCAACGGCAATTTCCCCTACTACGTTTCGTCCGACAACTACAACGCCGTCATTCTCCCGGCGAATTTCACGGGTTCGTACGAGAAGACCTTCATGGGCACGGGCGCGTTCAAGCTCGAAAAGTACACGCCGAAAGTGGGCGCGTCGTTCGTGCGCAATCCCGACTACTGGGGCGCGAAAGCGCTGCCGGACCGCGTGAACTTCTCGTTCTATGCGGACCATCAGGCGCAGCTTCTCGCCATGCAAGGCCGCCAGGCCGACGTCATGGGCGACTTCACCGTGCAAGGCGGCGTCTCGATCCTGAGCAATTCGCAGTTCAAGGTACTGGGCGCGAAGTCGAGCTCGCATCGGCAGATTCACATGCGCTGCGATACCGGCCCGTTCAAGGACAAGCGCGTACGCCAGGCGCTGGCGCTGGCGATCAATCGCGAAGTCATCGTGAAAGGGTTGTTCAAGGGCCGCGCGACGGTCGGCAACGACAGCCCGTTTGCGCCCGTGTTTCCGTCGAGCGATCTTTCCGTGCCGCAGCGCCATCTCGATGTTGCGAAGGCCAAGCAACTGCTCGGCGAGGCCGGCGTGGCGAACGGCTTCGACATCACGCTCACGACCGAAAAGTACATGGAAATTCCTGACCTCGCGGTCGTCGTGCAGAACGCGGCCAAAGCCGTGGGCATCCGCATCACGCTGAAGGTCGAAAGTCAGGATCTGTATTACGGCTCGGGCACGTTCGGCAAGTCGGACTGGCTGGATTCGCCGCTCGGCATCACGGACTACGGGCATCGCGGCGTGCCGAACGTGTTCCTCAACGCGCCGCTCACGAGCGACGGCACCTGGAACGCGGCGCACTTCAAGAATCCCGCTTACGACAAACTCGTCGCGCAGTTCGTGGCCTCGCTCGACGTGGCATCGCAGAAGAAAGTGTCGGGCGACATTCAGCGTCTGTTGCTCGATGAAACGCCCGTGATCATCCCGTACTTCTACGACCAGCTGATCGTCACGCGCGCCAGTGTTTCGGGCGTGCGTTTCAATGCGATTTCGCAGATGTGGTTCGACCGGGCGACGGTGTCGGCGGCTTAAAGGAGGTTCGCGAGGATGAGCACGATCACGCCCTCGACCCGCATCGGGCCGGCGCGCAACGGCGGCGCGAAAGCACGCCGCGTGTTGCGCTTCGTCGGCGTGCGCGTGCTGCTTGCGCTCGTCACGCTCTGGCTCTTGTCGATGATCGTCTTCGCCGGCGGCCAGTTGCTGCCGGGCGATGTCGGCCGCGCCATTCTCGGCCCGCTCGCGGATGCGCGCGCTGTCGCCGCGCTGAATCATCAGCTCGGCGTGGACCGGCCGCTTCTCACGCAATATTCGGCGTGGATCACGCATTTCCTGCGCGGCGACATGGGCGAGTCGTATGCGTTTCGCGCGCCGGTTGCACCGTTTATCGGCGAGGCGCTGTGGAATTCGGCGAAGCTCGGCGCGCTGGCGTTCATCGTCGTGGTGCCGCTCGGCATTGCAGGCGGCGTGTATGCGGCGCTGCACGCGGGGCGCTGGATCGACCGGATCATCAGCATTGGCGGACTCACGTTGACGGTCGTGCCGGAATTCGTCTCGTCCATCGTGCTGATCCTCATCTTCGGCGTGTGGCTGCAATGGCTGCCGATAGAAGCAAGCGCCAGCGCCGATGCCGGCATCCTCACGCAATTGCAGCATCTGATCCTGCCGGTGCTGCCGCTCGTCTTCGTGTTCTTCGGCTATATCGCGCGGATGGCGCGCGCGGGCACCGTCGAAGCGCTCGATGCCGACTACACGCGCACCGCAATCCTCAAGGGCTTGCCGCGCCGTATCGTGATCTGGCGGCATGTGCTGCGCAATGCGCTTCTGCCAACCGTGACGGTTGCCGCGACGCAGCTCGGCTACATGATCGGCGGGCTGGTCGTCGTGGAGACGCTCTTCCACTATCAGGGCATCGGCTCGCTGATCTACAACGCGGCGAAGGCCAAGGACTTCCCGATGCTCGAAGCAGGCGTACTCAGCATCGGCGTGATCTACACGGCGGCGAATCTGATCGCGGATGCGCTTTACGTCGTGCTGAATCCGCGTCTGCGCACGGCGGATTCGTCGGGAGACGGGCGATGAGCACACAAGCCCTCGCCCCCGTCAAACCGAAGCGCTTCGAGGCGCTTTTCGCACTGTTGCGCTCAGCGACCTTCGTCGTCGGCGTGTCGATCCTGCTCTTCTGGGTGCTGTGCGCCTTGTTCGGTCAGCATGCCGTGCCGATCGATCCCTACGCTTCCGATCCCTTGAACTCGCTCGCGCCGCCTTCCGGCGATCACTGGTTCGGCACCGATCAGCTCGGCCGCGACGTGTTCGCGCGCGTGATCGTCGGGTCGCGCGACATTCTCACCATCGCGCCGCTGGCGACACTCATCGGCACGGCGGCGGGCACGGCCATCGGCCTCGTGGTCGGCTACTTCGACGGCTGGGTCGATGCCGTCGTCGGCCGCGCTATCGACGCTCTTCTCGCGCTGCCGCTCGTCATCGTCGCGCTGCTGGCGCTGGCCGCCGTGGGCGCGAGCAACACGACGGTGATCATCGTGATCGGCCTGACCTTCGCGCCGATCACCGCGCGCACGGTACGCGCCGCCGTGCTGGGCGAACGCCATCTCGACTACGTGATGGCGGCGCAGTTGCGCGGCGAGAACGCGCTTTACATCATGTTCGCGGAGATTCTTCCGAACGTGCTGCCGCCAATCATCGTCGAAGCCACCGTGCGGCTCGGCTACGCGATCTTCGCGGTCGCGACGCTCTCGTTCCTGGGATTCGGCATTCAGCCGCCGTCCGCCGACTGGGGACTCGCGTTGTCCGAAAGCTATACGCTGATGGCGGGCGGCGCGTGGTGGACGGTCGTGTTCGATGCCGCCGCCATTGCCTCGCTCGTCGTCGCTGTCAACCTCGTCGCGGATGCCGTGCAAGGAGTGCTCGACCGATGAACGGACCGCCGCCATCGGCATTTCCCACATTCGGCGCCGCCAAGGGCGAAGCGACCGACGCGCTCACCATCGTCGGACTGACGGTGGCCTACCGTTCGCGCGGACGCGAGCGCGAAGTGCTGCAGGACGTCTCCTTGCGCGTGCGGCGTGGCGAAGCGTACGGACTCGTCGGCGAATCCGGCTGCGGCAAGTCGACGGCGGCGCTCGCGGTGCTGCGCTACTTGCCGAAGAACGGCCGCGTAAAGTCGGGCCGCATCTCGATAGCCGGGCGCGATGTCTCCGCGCTGTCCGCCGACGCCCTGCGCGAAATGCGCGCCGATGCCGTCTCCATGGTCTATCAGGACCCGGGGCGCGCGTTGAATCCGTCGCTGACCGTCGCGCGGCAGGTGTCCGAAGCCTTCGAGGCTTCGGGCGCTTCTGAAAGCGACGCGCTCGAGCGCACGGTGGAGATGCTGCGGCGTGTGCGTATTGCATCGCCCGAACGGGTGATGGAAAGCTACCCGCATCAACTGTCGGGCGGCATGCAGCAGCGCGTGGTGATCGCCATGGCGCTTGCCTGCAATCCCGAACTGCTGATTCTCGATGAACCCACCACCGGTCTCGATGCCACCGTCGAAGCTGAAGTGCTCGATCTCATTGCGCAATTGCGTGAGGAACTCGGCACCGCCGTGCTGTTCATCAGCCACAATCTCGCGGTGATCGGGCGCATGTGCGAGCGCGTCGGCGTGCTGTATGCGGGCAAGCTCGTCGAGGAAGGCGCAACCGCCGATGTCTTCGCAAAGCCGCGCCATCCATACACCGTGGGCCTGTTGCGCTGTCTGCCGACGAGGGGCCGCAGCAAGGAAAACGGCCGGCTCGACACCATTCCCGGTTCGTTGCCGCTGCCGGGATCGGTGACGCAAGGGTGCATCTTCGCCGCGCGCTGCAAGCTCGCCGACGAACGGTGTCTCAAGGAAGCGCCGCCGCCGTATCGGATGAGTGCGGCGCACGGCGATCAGATGGCGCGCTGTCACTATCACGAACGCGCGGAAACGCTGCCGCGTTCGACCGACGAAACGCCCGCCGCGCCTCCACTCGATCATCGAGCGCAACCGACGCTCGCGCTCACCGCACGCAACCTGTCCAAAACCTTCCATGTCGGCGATGAAGAAGTGCGTGCCGTTCACGATGTCTCGCTCGACCTCGTGCAAGGCGAAACACTCGGACTCGTCGGCGAATCGGGCAGCGGCAAGACCACGCTCGCCAAGCTGCTGCTGGGCCTCGTCTCGCCGGACAAGGGCGCGACGCTCGAACTCGACGGTCAGCATCTGCCTGAACGCGTCACGCGGCGCAGCGACGAGCAGGTGAAGTCGCTGCAGATCGTGTTTCAGAACCCGGATTCGGCGCTCAATCGCGCGCATTCGGTGCGCCGGCTGATTGCGCGTTCGCTGTCGAAACTCGCGTCGCTGCGTGGCGAAGCGAAGGAAAAGCGCCTGCAATCGCTGACCGAAGCCGTGCGTCTGCCGGAGCGCTATCTCGGCTCGCGCACGCGCCAGTTGTCCGGCGGGTTGAAGCAACGCGTGGCGATCGCGCGTGCTTTTGCGGGCGATCCGCGCGTCGTCGTCTGCGACGAGCCGACTTCCGCGCTCGATGTCTCCGTGCAGGCCGCCATCCTCAATCTGCTGGCGGACTTGCAGCGCGAACGGCGCGTGAGCTACGTGTTCATCTCGCACGATCTGCACGTCGTGCGCTATTTGTCGGATCGGATTGCGGTGCTGTATCTCGGGCGCATCATGGAGATCGGCCGCGCGGCGGATGTCTTCACGGGGCCGCAGCATCCGTACACCGAAGCATTGCTCTCGTCGGTGCCCGCGCTCGAAAGCGCGCCCGTGCAAAACGAGCGCATTCGCTTGTCGGGCGAGTTGCCGAGCGCGGCGAATCCGCCTTCGGGATGCGTGTTCCACACGCGCTGTCCGCGCAAGGTCGGCGACATCTGCGAACGCGAGGTTCCGCCTTGCCGCGATGCGGGGCACGGTCATGCCATTCACTGTCATATTCCGGTCGAGGAGCTGCGCGCGCTGCAAAGTCCCGAAAAGGTGACTTAAGCGCCGCGCGCCCGGAACCAAAGTGCGTGTTTGCGCCTCTCATCGGTTCACTCTCAAAACAACGAGGATTCAATCGATGAAACCCACTCTCTCGCTCGCTCTCGCCGCAGCTTGTGCCTTCGGTTCGGCCGCCGCTCACGCGCAGACGGCGGCGCCTGCCGCCATCGACCAGAGCTTCACTGCTTATTCGCTCGCGCAGCAATGCGCCCAGAAGGGCGACAACACCGCGCAAGGTCAGTGCGTGGGCGCCGTGCGCGGCATCGTGCGGGGTTATCAGTACGGCGTGCTGTTCCTGTCGCAACGCGCGTCGCTGCAGGATGGCGACACCAAGCGCGTGTCGCTGTGCCTGACGGATACGTCGGTGTCATCGATCGTCGATGACTTCCTCACCGATGCGAAACAGGTGAACGAAGCCGATCTCAAGCGCACGCCGGCTGAAGTGGCGGTGCTGGGGTCGGTGCATTTGCATCACGCTTGCACGTGACTTGCACGTGCTTTGCACTTGAGCCCGCTCAAAGCATCTCCAACCTGCGCTTCGCTTTTGGCGGCTTGAACTGCTGATCGATATCCGCCAGTTCATCCGCCGACAACGCAAGGTCGAGCGCCGCGCGATTCTCGCGGATATGCGCAATATCCGCGGCTTTAGGAATCGCGAAGACTTGCGGCTGTTGCAGCACCCACGCGAGCGCGACCTGAAACGCCGATACGCCGCGCGCCGCCGCGATCTTCTCCAGCGCCCCGCCCCTCGGCAGACGCGCGTGATCGACGGGGCTATACGCCATCGCTGGAATGCGGCGCTCGCGCAACCACGGCAGCAGGTCGAATTCGGGTCCACGACGCGCGACGTTATAGAGAATTTGATCGGTTGCGCAGGCATCGCCGTGATCGAGCGAAACAAGTTCTTCCATGTCGTCGGTGTCGAAGTTGCTCACGCCCCAGTGGCGAATCTTGCCATCGCGCCTGAGCTTTTCGAAGCCCGCGATCACGCCTTCCAGATCCTCGTCGCCGCGCCAGTGCAGCAAGTAAAGATCGATGCGGTCCGTCGCCAGCCGCTTCAGGCTGCGCTCGCACGCGCTCTGCACGCCGCGTTCATTGCCGTTATGCGGATACACCTTGCTGACGATGAACAAGTCCTCGCGCCGGTCGCCGAGCGCTTCGGCGATCAGCTTTTCGCTTTCGCCATCGCCGTACATTTCGGCAGTATCGATGAGCGTCATGCCGAGTTCCACGCCCTCGCGCAATGCGGCGATCTCGGTCTTGCGGGTGTTCGGGCGTTCGCCCATCTCCCAGGTTCCCTGGCCGAGCTTTGGAATGGTTTCGCCGTTCGGCAACGTGACGGTTGGCAGTGTGTGCGCCATGGAAAGCCTCCTTGTGCTGAAGGCCGATTATGTCGCAAGGAGCACTCCAGGTCTTCGCTAGACCAGTCCGACGACGAGCGGCCCGAGCAAGGTCAGAAGCACGTTCGCAAGCGCGTAGGTGACGGCGAACGCAGCCGTCGGCACCGGGCTTTCCGCCTTGTCGAGCACGCCGCCGAACGCCGGATTCGCACTGCGCGACCCCGACAGCGCGCCCGCGAAAACCGCCGCGTTGTCGTAGCGCAGGACATATCGGCCGAACAGCATCGTGAGAAGAAGCGGAAACAGCGTGACGAATACGCCGAGCAGAAAGATGGTCACGCCGCTTTGCTTCACCGTCACGACCGCCTGCAAACCCGAGTTCAAGCCGACCACCGCGACGAACGCGGCCAGCCCGAAGTCCTTCAGCAATTGCGATGCGGCGGGCGGCATGACGCCATACATCGGATGCTTGCCGCGCATCCAGCCGAACAGAAGGCCCGTGAGCAGACAGCCGCCGCCCGAGCCGAGCGTGATCGGTATGCCGCCCACGCGCACCACGATCAGCCCGATCAGCAGTCCCAGCACGATACCCACGCCCATGTAGATGAAGTCGGTCTTGTCGGTGAAGGGAAGCTCGTAACCGGCGGCATCGACGGCGCGCTTCGTGTCTTGCGGCGAACCGTAGACGGTGATCACATCGCCATGTTCGAGGCGCGTCTCCGGCAACACGGGCATGGGCAAACCGGCGCGCGAAATCTCCTGGATATAGACGCCGTGCCGCATGTCGCGATCCACGGTCGCGCGCAGCGTGGCGATCGTCGTGTGGTTCATGCCGCGCTTGGTGAACACGCCCTGACGCTTCTGCATGACGACGCTGATGCCGTCGGTGTCCGCGACTTCCTCGCCGAGTTGCGCCGCCGCGCTCACCATTACTTCGCGCCGTCCGACGACGAGCACGATATCGCCTGCCGCGAGCATGACGTCGGGACGCGCTTCGAGCGCCTTGCCGCCGCGCCGGATGCGCTCGATGGTGATCATGTCCGCTTCGGCCATTTCGAGGTCGGCCACCGTGCGGCCCGCCGCGCCGCTTGCCGCCGTCACGCGAAACGCCCGCCCGACGAGCGCGGGCAACGCGGAAACCTGGCCCGCCGCGGGCCCGGATGCGCCGCCGCCCGCAAGCTGCCGCTCGGCGTCGACGGATGCTTCCTTCAGGCTCTGTCCCATGAACTTCGGCAGGATGTTCACGCAGACGATGATCGCGCCGAGCGAGCCGAAGACGTAAGTCACGGCATAGGCAATGGCGACATCGGACTGGAGCGCCTTCGCTTCGGCGGCCGGCAAGCCGAGCCGCGCGATGGCGTCGCCCGCCGTGCCGATGATCGCCGATTGCGTCAGCGCCCCGCCCGCGAGTCCGGCCGCGAGTCCCTTGTTCAGTCCGAAGACCTTCGCGCAGACGATCACCGTGACGAGCGCGGAGACGGCCAGAAACACGGCCATCGCGATTTCGCGCAGCGTCTTGCGATTGAGCGAATTGAAGAACTGCGGCCCGGAGTCGTAGCCGACCGCATAGATGAACACGGCGAACATCACCGCCTTCACGCCATTGTCGATTTGCACGCCGATCTGGCTGATCGCCACCGCCGCGAGCAGCGAGCCGCCCACGCCGCCCAGCTGGAACTTGCCGAAGTTGACCTGGCCGATGAGATAACCCGCCGCGAGCGAAAGAAAGAGCGCCGTTTCGGGCGACTTCTGAAAAACGAGGTGCAGCCATTCCATGTCGATGTCCCCTTCAGCCGAGCTTGCTCGCCAGCCCGACGACGAGCGGCCCGAGCAGCGGCAGCAGCACGTTCGAGATCGCATAGGTGATGGTGTAGCCGATCACGGGCGTCGCGTTGCCCGTCACGCCGACGAGCGCGCTGATGGCGGGCGTGCTGCACTGCTGGCCGGCGATCGCGCCGAGCAGCATCGGCACTTCGAGCTTGAGCAGCATCCTGCCGATAAAAAGCGACGCGAGCGCGGGCCCCAGCGTGATGACGATGCCCGCAAGCGGCAGCGCGACACCGAATTCGCGAATCAGCCGCAGCGCGTCCGCGCCCGCCGACAAGCCCACCGACGCGATGAATGTGCACAGTCCGAAGTCCTTGAGAATCTGCGCGGCGGCGGATGGCAACGAGCCGATCACCGGATAGCGCGAACGAATCCAGCCGAACAGAAGACCCGCGAGAAGACAACCGCCGCCCGTGCCGAGCGTAATGTCGATGCCGCCGACACGCGCAGAAAACCGCCCGATCGCGATGCCCGCGATCACGCCGAGCCCGAGATACACGAAGTCGGTTTTTTGGGTCGCGCGGATGATGTAGCCGAGCTTCGACGCGCCGCGCGCGACATCTTCCTTGTTGCCGACGAGCGTCAGCACATCGCCGCGATGCAGTTGCGTGCCGGGCAACGCGGGAATGGTGCTGTCCAGTCGCGTCACGGCCGCGACGAAGACGCCGCGCCCTTCGCCCGGCGCGGCGCGGGCGCGCGCCTGGGCAAGCGTGAGGCCGTGCAGCGCGCGCGCTGTGAGCATGACATCGACTTTCTCGACGTAGACATCCGAGACGCCGCCGCCGAACACTTCCTCGCCGATAGCAGGCAGTGCCTCGACGATCGCCTCGCGGCGGCCGCCGACCATCACGCGGTCGTTCGCCTTCAGGATGACCGACGGCTGCGCCTTGATGACCGAGCGGTCGCGCAACACGCGCTGCACGCTGATGTTGTTGCCGAAGCGCTTTTCAAGATCGCCGATGGACTGGCCCGCGCCCGCCGTCACTTTCAGTTCGCGTCCGGCGAGAGGCGGCGCGGCAAGCGTCTGCCCTTCGGACAGCGCGCCGTCGCCACCGAGCTTGCGCCACACGCGCTCGGCTTCATCGCGCAGATTAACGCGCAGGATGAGCGGCGCGAACTGGCTCGAAAAGAGCACGATCGTGACGAGCCCGAACAGGTAGCTCACGCTGTACGCGGTCACGATATTCGCCTGCAAGCGCGCGATTTCCGCGGCCGGAAGCCAAGCCGCCCGATGGCCTCGGACGCCGTGCCGATCACGGCCGATTCGGTGGCGCCGCCGGCCAGAAGTCCCGCCGCCGTGCCTGGATCGAGCCTGAGCAGGCGCACGCTCAGGAGCACGAGCGCCACCACCACCACGACTTCCACGAGTGAGAGGATGCCGTAGCGCCAGCCGCGTCCGACATTCGCGAAAAACTGCGGGCCGCCCGTGAATCCGAGCGCAAAGATAAAAAGCGCGAAAGCGATATTTTTCAGATCGGGGGAAATTCGCGCGCCGCTTTGCCCGAGAATCAGCGCGACGATAAGCGTGCCGCAAACGCCGCCCAGCTGAATCGGCCCGAGTTTGAAAGACCCAATAAAAAAACCGATCGCGAGACTCGCGAAGAGGGCTATTTCCGGTTGCGCCTTTAACAGAGTCCACAGCATGGTTGGTGTAGATCCGGTTGATTGTCGACAAACCTGGGGATTTATTTATTAACACATAGGCCGGGAAAATCCCGATTGGATTTTATCCATTTCGGCAGAGCGGCGGTATGTTTCTTAACATTAACGCATTACTAATCTCACGGTTAATTAGAATGCTGCTTTTTAGTATCCGCACAATACTTCATACAAGTTCGTTATGGTCTAGCCAGCTTGCATAAGCGCAGTTCCGTGCGATATCGCACCTTCGCGAGCAGATTCGTATAAAAATCAACCATCAAGCCCGTACATCTTCGAAAAACCGAAATAAAAACCCGTCACGTGCGCAATTACTCTATTTACCTTAAAAAATTAAATATTGCATTTCTTTCGTCCTGTCAATATTATCCGTTTAAAGAACAAAACGAGGGTCAACAAAAGTGAACGGCCGTATCTTTGGATGCGCCTAACTCACTCCATCGCTGTACAACCTGAGGGCTGCACAATGAATCAGATCCATGCAATGCGAGTTTTCGTTCGGGTAGCCGATACCGAAAGCTTCAGACGAGCCGCCCAGCAACTAGACGTCTCAAATGCCTTGGTGACACGGGCAATTGCCATGCTCGAAGCGCATTTGCGAACGCGTTTGATTAACCGGACCACGCGAAATCTTTCTCTCACGGAAGCCGGCACACGCTATCTCGAAGGCTGTCGGGCTCTGCTGGAAGAACTGGATCATCTTGAGTCGGCAGTTACCCATACCGAAGGCGAACCTAGCGGCACTTTGCGCGTGGTGGCATCGAGCGCGCTTTCACTCCTAACCCTTACTCCGTTAATCGACGGATTCAGAAAGCTTTATCCGAAAGTCAATGTGCGCCTGACGCTCGCCGAACGTCACGTCGATCTCGTCGAAGACGGCTATGACGTGGGAATCGTCACCGCGTTCATGGTGTCGAGCACCGCGCTCGTGGAACGTCCCGTCGGCAATAACGCGCTCGTGCCCGTTGCCACGCCCGCGTATCTCGCCGAACACGGCACGCCCGCCACGCCAACCGATCTACAGTCCATGCCGTCCGTTGGGCTACCCAGCGAGATACGAAGTTCTTCCTGGCATTTCCGGCACCGCCATGGAGCAGCGGACCAAGTCGCCCTCGCTCCCGTCTACTCGGTCAACAGTGCGCTGATGGTGCGCCTTGCGACGATGCGTGACATGGGCTTTTCGATCCTGCCCGAAGGCATCGTCAACCGGGATATCGCAGACGGCACGCTCGTGCGGCTCTTGCCCGAGTACACCATCGACGACCCGGAGATGAAAGTGTCGATCGTCTATCCGGGACGTCAATATCTGCCTGCCAAGACGCGCTTTTTCATCGACTACGCGCTTGAAAGGCTCACTCAGGAAGTGACTTCCGCATCGTCCAAGCCAGATGAAATCTATCGGCCGACGCCCCCCGCCTTCAAACCCGCACCGGGCGCAGGCGTGACGCCTGCCGTCACCTCGGCGACCCACCACTGACCCCAAAGGCGTGCGGCTTATCTCACAGGCCGGTACGCGTCGATTCTTGCCTGTGACGAAACATGTCGAGCGCCCATTCCCATCGCCTCATTCTCTTTAGCAGCCGTCAGTACGACGCCGATACGTTTTGTCAGGCTAACGAATCGTTCGGCGTCGAGCTCGATTTTCGCGAAGCTCATCTCGACGCGCAGACGGCCATCCTTGCGCAAGGTTTCACGGCCGTCTGCCCGTTCGTCAACGATCTCGTCGACGCCGCCGTACTCGAAAAGCTCCACGCAGGCGGCACGCGTCTGGTCGCATTGCGCTCGGCGGGCTTCAATCATGTCGATCTGCATGCGGCCAAGCGCCTTGGCATCGCCGTCACGCGCGTTCCCGCGTATTCGCCGCATGCGGTGGCGGAACACGCGGCCGGCATGATCCTCACGCTCAATCGCCGGCTGCATCGCGCGGTGGCGCGCACGCGCGAAGGCGATTTTTCGCTCAACGGCCTGCTCGGCTTCGATCTGTATGGCAAGACCGTCGGCGTGGTCGGCACGGGTATCATCGGGCGCACGTTCGGCAAGATCATGGCGGGCTTCGGCATGCAGGTGCTCGCCTACGATCCAGGACCGCCCGCCACGGACCTGCTCGAACGCGGCGCGCGCTATGTCGCTCTGGACGAACTGCTCGCGAACTCCGATGTCGTCTCGCTGCACTGTCCGCTCCTGCCCGCGACCTATCACATGATCGACGAACGCGCGCTCGCAAGCATGAAGCGCGGCGCCATGCTCATCAATACCGGACGCGGCGGGCTCGTGGAAAGCAATGCGTTGATCGGCGCGTTGAAGAGCGGCCAGTTAGGGCATCTCGGACTGGATGTCTACGAGGAAGAAGGCGGTCTTTTCTTCGAAGACCATTCGGACCACTTGCTTCAGGACGACGTGCTCGCGCGTCTCCTCACGTTTCCGAACGTCATCATTACCGCGCATCAGGCGTTTTTTACGCGCGAGGCGTTGATCGAGATTGCATCGACCACGCTCGGCAACCTCATCGCATGGGCGAACGGCACGCCGCGTAATCTGGTCGATGCCCCCGCCGCCTGACCGGCGCAATCACATATCGCCGTATTCCGCGCTCGCTTCGCCGGGCGCGGCGCACATGGCAAGCAGCATGGCCGCTTCGCGCTCGTGCACTTCCACCGGCATGCAAAGCGCGCCCGCATGAGCCAGATAGCGCGCGCGATGCTGCCCGTTGCGAAACGCGATCACACCCTCACGATGCACGCCCAGCAAGCCTAGAAAACCCGACGAGCGGCGCACGCTGATGGTCACGTAAGGCATCTCCGGCACACGCGGATTGTCCGGGTCGAGAAACTCGCGGATACCGCGTACCTTGCCCGCGTGCCAGTCGGTGACGGCCTTGAGCACGTAGTCGGTGTCGTCGCGATTGGCGCATTCGAGCAGTTTCCTGACATCGACGAGTACGACCTGATGGCGGGAACCCGGGTCGTTGAAGACCCGTTTCAGGCGCACGAAGTCGTACTGAGGATGGCCTTGCAGCCTGACGATCCAGACCGCTTCTGCGGCGGTCGGCGCTACGATCGTATCCATGTTCGGCACCAAAAAGACGAGCGGCGCGCGCCCCGTGCGCGCGTATCGCGAGATGAAGCGGCGATAGATGAGTCAGTTAAACTTTTACACCCTAGCGGTTAATCGTGAAAGCACCATGACGGGCACGTGGCGTGCTTTTGTGGTCGGAATCGAACACTATTGGCAAGCTGCATGCCTCAACGTCTCGTGGACACCTCTTCCGACCTGATCGTCGCGCGGCCCGAAGGGCTGTTTTGCCCGCCGGGCGGCTTCTATATCGACCCGTGGCGACCGGTCGAACGCGCCGTGATCACACACGCGCATGCGGACCACGCACGCTTCGGACATGCGCGCTATCTCACCGCCGAAGCGGGACTGGGCGTGTTGCAGTCGCGCCTTCCGGGAATCGACGTTCAAGGTCTGCCTTATGGCGAGAGCATCGACGTGAATGGCGTGACGGTCTCGCTGCATCCCGCCGGACATGTGCTCGGCTCGGCGCAAGTGCGCGTGGAGCACGGCGGCCGCGTGTGGGTCGCATCCGGCGACTACAAGGTCGAGCCCGATCCGACTTGCGCGCCCTTCGAGCCCGTGCGCTGCGATACCTTCATCACGGAATCGACCTTCGGCTTGCCGATCTATCGATGGGAACCGTCCAAGGCCGTGTTCGATGGCGTCGATGCATGGTGGCGGCATAACGCCGCCGAAGGCCGCGCTTCCGTGCTCTTCTGCTATTCGTTCGGCAAGGCGCAGCATGTGCTCGCGGGCATCGACAGGAGTATCGGGCCGATCTTCTGTCATGGCGCGGTCGAGCCGCTGAATCGCGCCTATCGCGATGCGGGTGTCAACCTGCCGCCGACGCGCCTCGTCAGTGAAATCGCCGCGCGCGACAAGGCCGAGTTCAAGGGCGCGCTGATCGTCGCGCCACCATCCGCGCAAGGCAGCACGTGGATGCGCCGCTTCGGCGATTACAGCGATGCCTTCGCGTCCGGCTGGATGCGTCTGCGCGGCACGCGGCGGCGCAAGGGCGTGGACCGCGGCTTCGTGTTGTCCGACCATGCGGACTGGCCGGGCCTGCAACTCGCGATAGGCGCGACGGGCGCGGAACGCGTGATCGTCACGCACGGACAGATCGAGCCGATGGTGCGCTGGCTCACCGAGCAAGGTCTCGAAGCAGGCGCGTTCACGACCGAATACGGCGACGACGCCATCGAAGCCGATGCCGCCGATGCGCCCGCCGAAGTCTCTGCGCCAGCCGCGACCGACGCGTCAGCCGAGACCGCGCCGCAATGAAACGCTTCGCGACGCTCTATACGGCGCTCGACGCCACCACATCGACGAACGAAAAGCTCGAAGCGCTGATCGCCTACTTCTCGGGCGCCGCGGCCGAAGACGCGGCGTGGGCGTCGTACTTCCTTGCAGGCGGCAAGCCGCGCCAGTCGGTGCCGACGCGCCTTTTGACCGAACTCGCCCGCGAACGCGCGGGTCTGCCGGATTGGCTCTTCGAGGAGTCGTATCAGGCCGTCGGCGATCTCGCGGAGACGATTGCGCACGTGCTCCCGCCCGCCTCGCGCGAATCGGAACTCGGGCTTGCTCAATGGATCGAGGAGCGCGTGCTGACCTTGCGTGGCGTGTCGCCGGCGGAGTTGCGCGAGCGGCTGCTCGGTTACTGGGACGAACTCAACTGGGGCGAGCGCTTCCTGCTCACCAAGCTGATCGGCGGCGGTTTTCGTGTGGGCGTCGCGCGGCAACTCGTCGTGCGCGCGCTCGCGCAAGTGGCGGGCGTCGATCACAAGCGCATCGCGCAACGCATGGTCGGCTGGACCGATTCGCGCCAAAGCCCGAGCGCGGCGCGTTATCTTCGGCTGATCGCGCCGACAGCCGAAGGCGATGACGTCGATACCCCGCACGAAAGCGATATCGGCTTGCCGTTTCCCTTCTTTCTCGCGCATCCGTTGCAGATCGATCCGGCGACGCTCGGCGCGCCATCGGACTGGATCGCCGAATGGAAGTGGGACGGCATTCGCGCGCAGATCGTCAAGCGCGCGGGCCGCGTGTGGATCTGGTCGCGCGGCGAGGATCTCGTCACGGAGCGCTTTCCGGAGCTTGCCGCGCTCGGCGCCGCACTGCCCGACGGCACCGTGATCGACGGCGAGATTCTCGCGTGGGAACCGGGCGCGGACGCACCGCTGCCGTTCGCGCGTCTGCAGCCGCGCATCACGCGCAAGTCGCTGACGAAGAAAGTGCTCGCCGATTCTCCCGCCGCGATGCTCGCCTACGATCTGCTCGAAGCCGATGGCCGCGACCTGCGCACCGAGCCTTTGGAAACGCGTCGTGCGAAGCTGGATGCGCTGGCGGCATCGCTCGCGGTGGATGTCTTGCGCGTGTCGCCGCTCGTGGTGGCGCCGGATTGGGAGACGCTCGCCGGCTTGCGCGACGAAAGCCGCGCGCGCGGTGTCGAAGGGCTCATGCTGAAAGAGCGCATGTCGATGTATGGCGTCGGCCGCACCAAGGCGTCGGGAACCTGGTGGAAGTGGAAGATCGATCCCTACGCCATCGACGCCGTCTTGCTCTACGCCCAGCGCGGCCACGGCCGGCGCGCGAGCCTCTACACGGATTTCACCTTCGCGGTCTGGGACGAAGCGGACGGCGTGCGCACGCTGGTGCCGTTCGCCAAGGCCTATTCCGGCTTGACCGACGAGGAAATGCGCAAGGTCGATGCAATCGTACGCAAGACGACCATCGAAAAATTCGGTCCGGTGCGCAGCGTCACGCCGACGCTCGTGTTCGAGATCGGCTTCGAGGGCATTCAGGCGAGTCCACGCCACAAATCGGGCATCGCGGTGCGCTTTCCGCGCATGCTGCGCTGGCGGACCGACAAGACTATCGAGGACGCCGATACGCTCGACATGCTCAAGGGGTTTTTGAACGAGGCGGTGGCATGAGAAGCTCGCGCGGAGCATCGGCATGAGTGAACTCGACGATGCGGACGGTATCGACACGCCCGACACGTCGGCGCGATCCAGGCGCCGTGCGCCGCGTCCGCGTCGCGTGCCGCGCACGCAGGCGGCGCAGGCCAAGCTCGATGCCGCCGCCGAGCTATTCAAACCCGCGCCGTTTGAATACGACGCGCAGGAAGCCGCGAAGCCGATGGACGAACGCATCACGCGCTGGTTCGATTCGCGCGGCTGGCAGCCGTTCGAGTTTCAGCGGGAAGTCTGGCGTGAGATCGAACGAGGCGCGAGCGGCTTATTGCATGCGACCACGGGCGCGGGCAAAACATGGGCCGTGTGGCTCGGTGCGCTTGCGGCGTACGCGGGACCGCCGAAGCCCAAAGCGGGCGCGAAGCGTAAAGGCAAGACCGCCGGCAATTCCCGGCTCGACGAGAAAGGCCGCGCGCTTGCCGTTGCGGACCCTGAGGACAGCGCGCAATCCACCGCAAAGACCGCCGACCGCATTGCCACCATCACTGACAAAACGCCTCTCCCCGCGCCGCTCACCGTGCTATGGATCACGCCGATGCGCGCCCTCGCCGCCGATTCCGCCCGCGCCTTGCAAACGGCGGTGACGGCGCTCTCGGCGCCGTGGACCGTCGGCTTGCGCACGGGCGATACGTCATCCACGGAACGCTCGCGTCAGAACCGCCGCATGCCTTCCGCGCTCGTCACCACGCCGGAAAGCCTCACGCTCATGCTCACGCGCGCCAACGCGCGCGAAGAACTCGCGCATGTGCGGCTCGTCGTGGTCGACGAATGGCATGAACTGCTCGGCAACAAACGCGGTACGCAGACGCAACTCGCGTTCGCCCGCCTCGCGCGCTGGCGTCCCGAGGTGCAAATCTGGGGTCTCTCCGCCACGCTCGGCAATCTCGCGCTCGCGCACGACGCGCTGCTGCATCCCGTGCGCACGCCACGCGTCATCGTGCGCGGCGCGCAGCCGAAAACGCTCGTCGTCGACACGCTGATTCCCGAGACCATCGAGCGCTTTCCGTGGGGCGGCCATCTCGGCGTGCGCCAGGTCGGACCCGTCGCCGATGAAATCGAGCACGCACAAAGTTCGCTCGTCTTCACCAATACCCGCTCGCAATCCGAGATCTGGTATCGCGCGCTTCTGGAGTTGAAGCCGGAGTGGGCCGGGCTCATCGCGCTGCATCACGGTTCGCTCGACAAGGAAGTGCGCGACTGGGTCGAACTCGGTCTGAAGAACGGGCAGCTGAAAGCGGTCGTATGCACGTCGAGTCTCGATCTCGGCGTCGATTTTCTGCCGGTGGATCGCGTGTTTCAGATCGGCTCGCCCAAAGGCGTCGCGCGTCTCATGCAGCGCGCCGGACGTTCGGGACACGCGCCGGGGCGTGTGTCGCGCGTGACCATCGTGCCGACGCATGCGCTCGAACTCGTGGAGGCGGCCGCGGCGCGCTGGGCCATCGGCGAGCGGCGTATCGAAGGACGAGACATGCCGCTCAAGCCGCTCGATGTCCTCGTGCAGCATCTCGTGACCGTGGCGATAGGCGGCGGCTTCACGCCCGCCGACATGTTCGACGAAGTACGCACGGCGTATGCGTATCGCGATCTCACGCAGGCCGAATTCGACTGGGCGCTCGCCTTCGTCGAACGCGGCGGCACTTCGCTTTCGGCGTATCCGGACTATCACCGCGTCGTTCATGGCGACGACGGCGTGTATCGCGTGCCGCGCGAGGACCTCGTGCGCAGGCATCGGAATAATGTCGGGACCATCGTCGCCAATGCGACCATCAGCGTGGCCTACATGACGGGCGGACGGATCGGCGCGATGGAAGAATCGTTCATCTCGCGCCTGAAACCGGGCGATGTCTTCACCTTCGGCGGCCGCGCGCTCGAACTCGTGCGCGTGCGCGACATGACCGCCTACGTGAAACGCGCGACCTCCTCGCGCGGCGCGATGCCGCAATGGGCCGGCAGCAAGATGCCGCTCTCGTCCGAACTCTCCGAGGCCGCGCTCGTCATGCTCGCGCGCGCCAACGACGGCATCTACGACGAACCCGAAATGCGCGCCGTGCAACCGCTGCTCGACTTGCAGGCGAAATGGTCCGCACTGCCGGGACCGGGCGTGCTGGTCGTCGAAAGCGTGCGGTCGCGCGAAGGACATCATTTCTTTTGTTATCCATTCGCCGGGCGCATGGCGCACATCGGCCTGGGCTCGCTCATCGGCTGGCGCGTCGCGCGCGATCAGCCCAGCACGTTTTCCATTTCGATGAACGATTACGGCTTCGAACTGCTGTCGGCGCGGCCGTTCGACTGGGAGACGCTCATCGAGGAAGGGCTTTTCTCGGCGGAAAATCTCGAGCACGACATTCTCGCGAGCCTCAATGCCTCGGAATTGTCGGCGCGGCGCTTCCGGGAAATTGCGCGCGTGTCGGGGCTGATTTATCAAGGGCATCCGGGGCAGCAGAAAAGCGCGCGGCAATTGCAGGCGTCGAGCGGGCTTTTCTACGAAGTGTTCCGCAAGCACGACAGCGGCAATCTGCTGCTCACGCAAGCCGATCAGGAAGTCATGTTGCAGGAACTCGAACTCGGCCGCATCCGCGCCGCGCTGCAACGCATGAGCGAAAGCCGTCTCGCGCTCACGCATCCGAAGAAGCCGACGCCCTTTGCGTTTCCGCTGATCATCGCGCGTCTCCGCGAAAAGGTGAGTACCGAAAAGCTGTCGGACCGCGTGGAGCGTATGCTTGCCGATCTGGAAAAAGCAGCGCAAGCATAGGATGCAAATGGCAATTGAAGCACTGACGGTCGATGTGAGCGGTCACGCGCTCCTGCTTTCGGCGGAGCGCGCGGCCTTCGATCCCATTCTGATGACGCTTTTCATCGCCGACGCCCACTTCGGCAAGGACGCCGTGTTTCGCGCGCGCGGCATTCCAGTGCCAGTCGGCACGACGGCGGAAAGCCTGATGCGGCTCGATACGCTCGTCGCCACGCATAAACCTGAAGCGATCGTGTTTCTCGGCGATCTGCTCCATGCGCGCGAGTCGCATGCCGATGAAACGCTCACGGCGCTACATGCGTGGCGCATGCGGCATCGGCAAATGCGGCTCGTGCTGGTCGAAGGCAATCACGACAAGCACGCGGGCGCGCTGCCCGAAGCGTTCGGCGTGGAACTCGTGAAGGAACCGTATCGGCTGGGACCGTGGGCGCTTTGTCATCATCCGCAGACCGTGGACGATGCCTACGCGCTCGCCGGACATGAACACCCTGTGTACCGGCTCGCGACGCGTGCCGACAGCGTGCGGCTGCCGTGCTTTCGCTTCGGCCAACGCTCGGGCGTGCTGCCCGCGTTCGGCGCGTTCACTGGCGGTTTCGAGGTCAACGGCGACGTGCGCGGCGAAGCGGTTTATGTCGTGGCGGGCGAACGCGTCTTCAACGTGCGCAACTGAGTCAGTGATACGTCGACGTCGACGATTGCAGCTTGATCAATGTCCCGCGCTGATAGCCGTACCAGCCGGACGACGTCTGCATGACGACTTCCTCGCCTTGCCAGAACACGCGTTTGACGACGAGCCTCTTGCCGATGCGCTGCACGAGCGGCGGCTTGTGACGAAAGTCGTAAAGCACGGGACCGACGTCGGTCTGCACGAGCGAGCGCGTGAGCGTGTCGGATGCGCCCGTCTGGTCGAAATGCACGACGCGCTTGGCGTCGAAGCGGTCGAAGGTATCGGTGCCGAGCACGGCGGCGAAGCCCGATTCGTCGCGCAGAAAATTGAGCGCGCCCGCCGACGTGGCAATGGGTCCGGTGGCGCTGCTTTGCGCCTGCGCGTGAACCGAGACGAGCAGCGCGGCAGCAAAGGCGGCGCCGAAAAAACTTTTGAGTTGGGACATGTCAATCAGTGGATGCTGCGTTTTTCCAACACTCGCCCAGAACTTCGCTCGCGCAAGCAATGGCGTCCTGTCAGAACATTACTAGAAACATCTGACGTCAACTAGCGGCCGCGCGGGTAAAACTCCGTCGACGAGGCGGCATTCGTCAAAATATCCGTTCGCGGGAGTGCATTGTCCGGGCCGAGCAGACTAAGGGTTTCCACCAGCATCAAAAATGACCTTTCGGTAGAATCCGAGCCTTCACTCGCCGACATTCGCGCCGCTCATTCCGACGACGCGCGCCGCGCGACACACCGCACTCGCACCCTCCGCCATGCCTCTGCCCCTTCTCGCTCTCGCCATCGCCGCGTTCGGCATCGGCACGACAGAATTCGTCATCATGGGCCTGCTGCCCAACGTCGCGCGCGATCTCGCGGTATCGATTCCGGCGGCAGGCATGCTCGTTTCGGGCTATGCGCTCGGCGTGACCATCGGCGCGCCGATTCTTGCCGTCGTCACGGCGAAGATGCCACGCAAGAAGGCGCTCATGGGGCTGATCGGCGTGTTTATCGTCGGCAATACGCTTTGCGCGCTCGCGCCGAATTACTGGGTGCTGATGGGCGCGCGTATCGTCACCGCGTTCTGTCATGGCGCTTTCTTTGGCATCGGCTCGGTGGTCGCCGCCGATCTGGTCGCGCCGAACCGCCGCGCGCAGGCCATCGCGCTGATGTTCACCGGCCTCACGCTTGCCAACGTGCTCGGCGTGCCGCTCGGCACCGCGCTCGGCCAAGCGGCCGGCTGGCGCGCGACCTTCTGGGTCGTGACCTTGATCGGCCTCGCCGCGGCGGGCGCGCTCGCGGTTTGCCTGCCGAAGCACATCGAGATGCGCGAGACCAGCATCCTGCGCGAATTCGACGTGCTCAAGAACCCGCAGGTGCTGATGGTGCTCGGCATCAGCGTGCTGGCTTCGGCGAGCCTGTTCTCGGTCTTTACCTACATCACGCCGATTCTCGAGGATGTCACCGGCTTCACGCCGCACGCCGTGACTTACGTGCTGCTGTTGTTCGGCCTCGGCCTCACGGTCGGCAGCACGCTTGGCGGCAAGCTCGCCGACTGGAAGCTGTTGCGCTCGCTGCTGACGTTTCTCCTGTCGATCGTCGTGATCCTCACGATTTTCGCGGGCACCATGCACGAACCGGTCTCGGCGATGATCACCATCTTCCTGTGGGGCGTGCTCGCGTTCGCGATCGTGCCGCCGCTGCAGATCCTGATCGTGAATCGCGCGAGCGATGCACCCAATCTCGCCTCCACGCTCAACCAGGGCGCGTTCAATCTGGGCAACGCCACGGGCGCGTGGCTGGGCGGCTGCGTCATCAGCGCAGGCGCGCCGCTGACTTCGCTGCCGTGGGTCGGCGTGCTGATGGCGTGCTGCGCCTTTGCGCTCACGCTGCTTTCCGCGACGCTCGACAAGCGTGCGCGGCGCGTTGCGTTCGGGCAGGCCGCTTGAGGCTGCTGCAGATCCTCTCGGGTTCTCGGCGAAGCGAGCGGCACGGCGGTATATGAAGGGCATTCTTTCTCGCGACTTTCTCGCGCTCATACTGAGTGTCGCGGTGGTCGGCCTCGGGCTAGGCGCAACCATTCCGCTCACCGCGCTTGCACTCACGCAAGCCGGGTTCGGCACGGGCATCGTCGGCCTGATGACGGCGATGCAGGCAGGCGGCGGACTGGCCGTCGCGCCTTTCGCAAGCCGCGTTGCGAGTCGGCTGGGCGCACGCGGGACGATTGTCGGGGCGGTGGTCGTCGCAGCGTTCGCGACCATCGCGATGCAGTTCACCGTGAATCTGTGGCTATGGGCCGTGCTGCGCTTTCTATGCGGCGCGGCGCTGATGCTGCTATTCACCATCGGCGAAGCATGGGTCACGCAGCTCGCCGACGACTCCACGCGCGGGCGCGTCGTCGCCATTTACGCGACCAACTTCACTCTGTTTCAGATGACGGGGCCGGTGCTCGTCAGCGCCATCGGCGGCTGGACTTCGGCGCGCTTCGCCGTCTGCGGCGCGATCTTTCTGCTGGCGCTGCCCGCGCTCGCCTCGATTCGCGGCACGCCGCACACGCTTGCATCGCACGACGAACACGCTACCGCTGGCGACTGGCGGCATGTGTTGCCGCGCATGCCCGCGCTCGTGATCGGCACGGGTTTCTTCGCGCTCTTCGACACGCTCGCGCTTTCGCTGATGCCGCTCTTCGCAATCTCGCACGGCGTTGGCGCGGACGTGGGCGTGCTGTTCGCCTCCGCCATCCTGTTCGGCGATACCTTGATGCAGTTTCCCATCGGCTGGCTGGCGGACCGTATCGGGCGCACGAAGGTGCATGTCGGCGCGGGCGTGGTGGTCACGCTGCTGCTGCCGCTGCTGCCGTGGGCGGTCGAGTATCCGTGGTTGTGCTGGCCGCTCCTGTTCGTGACCGGCGCGGCCGCGGGCAGCGTCTATACGCTGTCTATCGTTGCGTGCGGCGAGCGCTTTCGCGGCACGGCGCTGGTGTCGGCGACGGCGATCGTCGGCGCTTCGTGGAGCGTGGCGAGTTTCGGCGGGCCGATCATCGCGGGGACATTGATGGATCGCGTGAGTCCGGATGCGCTGATTGGCGTGCTGGTGGTCGCGGCGGCGGCGTTTCTGGGCGCGGCGGCTTGGGAGAAGCGCGCTTCGACAGATGACGCTGATTGCGTTTCCTGAACGTCCAACGCGCCGTCTTTCTGTCGGCGTCGGCTGCGAGCGCGCCACCGGATGCGTCGCCCTAGCAGGCATGGCGCACACGCCGTTACGCGCGGGCCTTCGTTGCACATCTGGATCGTGCCGACCGAAGGCCACGCGGCGGCGTGGCGCGACATCATGCGCCGGCGCCGGCTTCGCTTGAGGAATCAAGTCTCCATCACATCAAGCCGTCTGCGCCGCCCCACTTCGCTCCCGCCGCACGAAAGCCAGCACGCCAACCAGCAACGCCGAGCAAAACACCGGCAACGCCGCCGCATGAAACAGCGACGCATTGCTCCATCCGAGCGCGATCATCTGTCCGCCGACGAGCGGCCCGATCACCGACCCCACGCGTCCGATGCCCAGACTCCAGCCGATGCCCGTGGACCGCAGCGAGGTCGGATAAAAATGCCCCGCGAGCGCATTCACCGCAGGCTGTCCACCGACGATGCAGAACCCGCCCGCAAACACCGCGACGAATAGCCAGAACTGCACGTGCGCCACGCCGCCGATCATCCCCACGCTCACCGCGCCCACGAGAAAGCAGGCCAGCAACACACGCACGAAGCCGAATCGTTCGATGAACCAGCCAAGCATGAGCGTGCCCACCACGCCGCCCGTCTGCAACAGCGTGCCGACCAGCACGGCCATGCCCGGCGAGTATCCCGCATCGCGCATCACGGTCGGCAGCCAGTTCGACAGGAAGTACAGATCGATGAGATTCATGAAGCTGATCGCCCACAAGATCAGCGTGACCGGCCCGCGGCCCGCGCGGAACAGTTCGGCGACCGGCGCGCCCGAACTCGCTTTTTCGCGGACGACGAGCCGCGTCGAGGCATCGATGGCAAGCGACGGATCGAACTTCGCGAGCCAGTCGCGGGCGCGCGCCTCGCGGCCCTTCAACACGAGAAATTGCAGCGATTCAGGCAGCGCGATGACCATCCAAACCGCGAGCAACAAAGGCACCAGGCCGCCGACCCAGAACACCGAACGCCAGCCGAAAGCAGGGATCAGCGCCGCGCTCACGAAGCCGCCCAGCGCTGCGCCGAGCGTGAAGCCGCACGAGACGAGCATCATCCGCTTGACGCGATGCTCGGCCGTCGAAAACTCGCCGACGAGCGCCATTGCGTTCGGCATGATGCAGCCGAGGCCAAGACCCGTCACGAAACGCAAGGCCGTGAGCACCGGCAAGCTGTCGGTGAACGCGGTTGCGATCATCGAGAACGCGAAGAAAAACGTCGAGCCGATCAACACCGGCCTGCGCCCGATGCGATCCGCCAGCACCGACAAGCCGAGCGCGCCAAGCAGCATGCCGAAAAGACTCGCGCTGAAAACCGGCCCGAGCGCCGCCTTCGACACGTGCCAGTCCGCGATGACGGCCGGCGCGACGTAACCCATCGCTTGCGCGTCGAAGCCATCGATCACGAGGCATAGTCCGCACAACACGAGCAGCATCGCCTGGAAGCCGGGACGGTGCGCGTGGCCAAGCGCGCTCTCCACATCGACCGCATTCGCCATGTTCAATCCTTGAAATTATTGCGCGCCGCGAGGATGCGCCCCGCGCACTCGCCGAAACCAATGCGATAACCCTCGCCCTGACACCATCCGCGCAAGGTGACTTCATCGCCGTCCTGAAGGAACGCGCGCTCGCCGCCTTCGACAAGGCTCAACGGCCGTTGTCCGTTCCACGTGCTTTCGAGCAAACTGCCGCACGATTGCGGCGTCGCGCCACTGATGGTGCCGGAGCCCATGAGATCGCCCACGCGCGTATTGCAGCCCGATGCCGTGTGATGCGTAAGCTGCTGCGCCATCGACCAGTACATCAGCCTGAAATTGGTGCGCGAGATGGTCGTGGCGCGGCTCGCACCCTCCGGCCTCAGCGTCACTTCCAGGTCGATGTCGAACGCGTGCTCGCCCTCATGCCGCAGATACGCGAGCGGTTGCGGCTCCTGCACGGGCGTCGCGGTGCGGAAGGGTTCGAGCGCGTCGAGCGTGACGATCCACGGCGAAATGGTGGTCGCGAACCCTTTCGCGTTGAACGGTCCGAGCGGCACGTATTCCCATTGCTGGATGTCGCGAGCGCTCCAGTCGTTGAGCAGCACCATGCCGAAGATATGCGACTCCGCATCCGCGCAGGCAATCGGTTCGCCGAGCGCATTGCCGCGCCCGATGATGAAACCCGTCTCCAGCTCGATATCCAGCTTGCGGCATGCGCCGAACACCGGCCGCTCTTCGTTGGGCGCTTTCAACTGGCCGTTCGGGCGGCGCACCGGCGTGCCGCTCACCACCACCGACGACGCGCGTCCGTTATAGCCGATCGGCATCTCGGACCAGTTCGGCAGCAGCGCATTCTTCGGATCGCGGAACATCGAGCCGACGTTGGTCGCGTGTTCCTTCGAGGAATAGAAGTCCGTGTAGCCGGGAATCTCGACGGGCAGATGGAGCGTTGCATCGGCGCGCGGAACGAGCGTGCGGCGGCGCAACGCGGAATCGTCGCGCAGCGTGGATGCGCCCTCTTGCAGCAGGCCGCTGAGCGCGCTGCGCACCGCGCGCCACGTATCGCGTCCGAGCGCGATGAAGTCGTTCAGACGCGGCGCGTTGAAGGTGCCGTGACCATCGACGAGACGCGCTTCTTCGAGCGCCGCCAGGTCCGCGATCCAGTCGCCGATAGCCACACCCGCGCGCGGCCGCGGATTCACCGGGTCGCTGAAGATGCCAAACGGCAGGTTCTGGATCGGAAAGTCGCTCGCCGGATCGTTGGCGGAGTCGAGCCAGCTTCTGAGTTGCGGCGCACGCGTCGCGTGAAGCGCGTCGTTCATCGTTGCTCCGGGTTGAAGTGTTTCGTGAGCCCTTGCCAGCACTCGTAGTAATGCGCCTGCAATTGCGCGGTTTCGAGCGCGAACTGCGTCGGCTTGATGAGCGTGCGCGTCTCGAACATGAAGGCGAGTGTGTCGCCGACCTTCGCGGGCTTCGAGGTATCGCTTCTCGATGCCTTTTCGAAGGTATCCGCGTCCGGCCCGTGTCCCGACATGCAGTTGTGCAGACTCGCGCCGCCCGGCAAGAAGCCCTCGGCCTTCGCGTCGTAGACACCATGCACGAGGCCCATGAATTCGCTCGCCACATTGCGATGGAACCAGGGCGGCCGGAACGTGTCCTCGGCGGCGAGCCAGCGCGGCGGAAAAATCACGAAGTCGATGCTATCGACGCCCGGCGTATCGCTCGGCGATTGCAGCACGAGAAAGATGGACGGATCGGGATGATCGAAGCTGATCGAACCGATGGCGTTGAAGTGGCGCAGGTCGTATTTGTACGGCGCGTAATTGCCGTGCCATGCGACCACGTCGAGCGGCGAATGGCCGATATCCGCGCGCCACAGCACGCCGTTCATCTTGGCGATGAGTTCGAACGCGCCTTCGCGGTCCTCATAAGCCGCGTGCGGCGTGAGGAAATCACGCGGATTGGCGAGCCCGTTCGAACCGATAGGCCCGAGATCGGGCAGCTGCAGCAACGCGCCGAAGTTCTCGCAGATATAGCCGCGCGCTTCGCCATCCGGCAGCGCCACGGCAAAGCGCACGCCGCGCGGAATCACCGCGATCTCGAACGGCGCGATATCGAGCTTGCCGAGTTCAGTCCAGATCGCGAGCCGCCCTGCTTGCGGCACGATCAGCAATTCGCCGTCCGCGCTGTAGAAGAAGCGCTCGTGCATCGAACGGTTCGCCGCGTACAAATGAATTGCGCAGCCGCTCATGGATTCGGCGGCGCCGTTGCCGGCCATCGTCACCCAGCCGTCGACGAAATCGGTCGGCGCGGCGGGCATCGGCAGCGGGTCCCAACGCAACTGGTTCGGCGGCGTGGGCGGCACATCGGCGAAATTGGCGACGAGCCGCGCGCGCGAGGCATCGCCAGTCAGTTGCACGAACGGCCGATGCACTGCCGCCGGCCGGATGCGGTACAGCCACGAGCGCCGGTTATGCGCGCGCGGCGCGGTAAAAGCCGTGCCGGAAAGCTGCTCCGCATAAAGACCGTAGGCCGCGCGCTGCGGCGAGTTGCGGCCGATGGGTAGCGCGCCCGGCAACGCTTCGGTCGCGAAGTCGTTGTCGAAACCCGACTGATAGTGCGCGCTGGCGTCGGTATGCGTGTCGAACGTCGGCATGGTCGTGATCCTCGATGAGTGCCATCGCGTGGTATTTACGAACGGTAAAACCAATTACGTTTAGTGAAATTTGTCGTAAACCCTGAGCGTGGCTTATCCCACCCGCATATGAATATGTGAATTTGGCGCAAGCCACGGCGCCTTGCGCTGGTACCATCGACGGAATTCGTCCCACATTGGAAGCCTTAACGCCGAACGCGCCATGATCACCCCGTCCGTGACAGAACTCGTCAACCGCGCCAAGGCGCATCCGTTTCTCGGCGCGCATATCGTGCTGGGCGAAGGCGAGCACGCGGGACAAGCGGTCGCGAACTATGGCGAGTTGCGTATTGCAAGCGCGTATGAGCCGATCTTCGATGTCGGCACGCATAGCTTTCCGCAGGTGTTGAGCGCGTCGCCCGAGAGCGCCGAGCGTTTCGGCGACGAACTCGGCGTGCAGGCGCAGACGCTGATCGAAGGCGATACTCCGCACGATCCCTTTGGCCAACTGGACAACGACCGCGAACTCGTCGCGCTCGACCGGTTATCGCGCGCGCTGCATGCGTTCAATTTCTTCGGCGCGCAAAAGCCCGGTCTGCTGTTTTTGCGCGTGCATGAGCGGTTATTGAAGAGCGTGAAGTACGACCACGGTCTGCACTTCTCGTCGGTGTTGCTGGAGTTCGGCGTGAATCCCGGACGCATCGTGATCGAATTGCCGGCGGCGGCCGTCGCGCACAAGACGTTTCTCGGCTACCTCATCAAAAGCTATCAGCGCTACGGTTTCAAGGTAGCGGGCAATCTGCCCAATGCCGGGCAGATCATGGCGGTATCGGACATGGCGCGGCTCGACTTCATCAAGATGGATGCGCGCGCCGCCTTGCGCGATTCCGTGGTCAAGCATCTGGTGGCGTATGCGCATAGGCTGCGCATTCCGCTCATCTTCAGCAATGTCGCCGATGCCGCGCAGTTCAATGCGCTCGAACAATACGACGTGCACTTCGTGCAAGGGCCGGTGTTCGACGCGCATCCCGGAGAATTGCGTTAGCTGTCGCTGCGCAGGCGATGCATCAGCGGCTTCAGCGCCGGATACAGATCGAGATAGACGCCGAAGCGGTCTCCATAAACGCGTTGCCGTGCTTCGTCCGGCTCTGCGCGATCCACGAGCGTGACCCAGCCGCCTTCCGCCGTTTCGCGTGAAATGAGATTGGCACCGAGCGCCGCGAGCAAGGCCGCGCCCATCGCCGCTTCGACTTCCTGTTCGATGGATTGCACGGGATAACCCGTTACATCCGCGATGATCCGCATCCACAGGTCAGAATGCGCCGCGCCGCCGACCACGATCAGCTTGTCATCCAGCGACTGCGCGCCGCGCCGCCCTGCTTCCATGTTGTGCTTCAACGCAAACGCGACGCCTTCGAGCACCGCGCGATAGAGCGTCGCGCGCGTGTGAAAGAGATTCAAGCCCACGAACGTGCCGCTCGCGTGGGCATCCCAGACGGGGCTGCGCTCGCCCATCAGATAAGGCAGGAACACGACGCCGTCCGAACCCGCCGCGACCTTGGCCGCCGCATCTTCGAGCAGCCGATGCGGATCGCCATCAGGTATTTGCTTGGCCGCCGCGATCTCGGCCTGACAGAACTGATCGCGATACCACGCGACGCATGCGCCCGCCGTGCTGGCGCCACCGAACACATAGAGATCGCGCTTGCCGTTGTAGACGTGCGGCATGGAGACGAGACCGTGTTGCGCATCGACGCTCTGGTTGATGTAGCCCCAGCACATGCTCGTGCCGATCATCGCGACATGGTGACCCGCGCGCGTCACGCCCGCCGCGAAAGTGGCGACGGCCGCATCGACGCCGCCCGCGACGATCGGCGTGCCCGCCGCAAGCCCGAGCTTGTCCGCCCACTGCGGCAACAGCCCGCCCACGATCTCCGACGACTCGACGAGCCGCGCGGGCATCATCGACACGGGAATGCCGAGCATGTCGAGCGCTTCTTCCGACCACGCGCGGCGGCCGATGTCGTACACGCCGCCGATATTGCCCGCCGAGCTGTGATCGATCGCGAGTTCGCCCGTGAGGCGCTGGATGATGAACGCGTTCGGCGGCAGGAAATAGCGCGTCTTCTTCCAGACTTCCGGCTGCTGCTCGCGCATCCACAGAATTTTCGTGAAGCCGTAGTAGCTGTCGACGCCGTTGCCGGTGATCGCCTCGATGCGCGCCATATCCACGTTCTGCCGCACCCATTCGACTTGCGCGGTCGCGCGGCGATCCATCCAGATGAGGCACGGGTAAAGCGCTTCCATGTCGTCGTCGACGGGAATGCCCGAGCCGCCGTAGAGACTGCTCACGCAGACCGACTTGATCTGATCGGCCGCGACGCCCTTCGCGCGCGCTTTCGCGACGCAGCCGCTCAAGGCTTCGGTCACGGCATCGAACCAGACGGACGGCCATTGTTCCGCCCAGAGCGGCTTCGGTGTATCCGGATGATAGGCGCTCGAATGTTGCGCGACGATTGCGCCAGTCGTATCGACCAGGAGCGCCTTCGTGCTCTGCGTGCCGATGTCTATGCCGATCACGTAATCCATGCTTTGTCTCCGACTCGTATCTTTCTGTGTGGTTTGCCGCGTCATTGCCTATGGTTGATGCAGACCTTCGTTCAACGCCGGCCATGCTGACTATCCGGGTTATTCCCGATTCGTCCTGTAACGGCGCGCTGGGCTACGTCCGGCGCTTCAGCGCCGCTGCCGCGCGCGGCCGCATGCGGCACCGCGCCTTGACTTTCGCGATGCCCAATACGATCATTCGATCAACCAAAGAGCAAATGCTCACCACGGCTGCGTAAATTGTGAGCGCAAGGCGTCGCAAACGCAAACGGTCGTCCGCGAAGAACGGGCGCACATCCAATCAAAGGAAGCGAGACATGACGAGCGAAAACAATGTGATCCTGCACATCGGCGCGGGGTCTTTTCATCGCGCGCATCAGGCGTGGTACTTGAGCCGGCTGATCGAATCGGGCGATGCGAGCTGGTCGCTCGCCGTGGGCAACATTCGCGGCGACATGAACGCCGTGCTCGATGCGCTCGCCGCGCAAAACGGCGAGTACACGCTCGAAACCGTCACGCCGCAAGGCGAGCGCGACTACGAAACGGTGCGCTCCATCCGCCGCGTGATTCCCTGGACCGCCGATCTCGAGGGGCTCATCGCGGCGGGCAGCGCGCCCGAATGCAAGATCGTATCGTTCACCGTCACCGAAGGCGGCTATTACCTCGACGAACACGACAAGCTCGAAACCGGCAACGTCGATCTCGCCGCCGACCTGAAAGGCGCGAAGACCACCATCTACGGTGCCATTGCCGCCATTCTCGACGCCCGCATGAAGAACGACGCGGGCAAGCTGTCGCTGCAGAACTGCGACAACCTGCGCAGCAACGGCGACCGCTTCAAGGCGGGCATGCTCGAATTCCTCGAGCTGCGCGGCGAAACGAAATTGCGCGACTGGATGATCGCCAACACCTCGTGCCCGAACGCGATGGTCGACCGCATCACGCCGCGTCCGACACCCGATGTCGCGGAGCGCGTGAAAGCCGCGACGGGTTTCGACGACCGCGCGCCGATCATGGGCGAGAAGTTCATTCAGTGGGTGATCGAGGATCACTTCATCGCGGGAAAGCCCGCTTGGGAGAAGGTTGGCGCGGAGATGGTCGAGTCCGTGCTGCCGTACGAAGAGGCGAAGATCCGCATTCTCAACGCGAGTCATAGCTGCATTGCGTGGGCGGGAACGCTCGTCGGCCTGCAGTACATTCACGAAGGCACGCAGGACCTGGAGATTCGCGCTCTCGCCGAAGCCTATGTTACCGACGACGTCATCCCGTGCCTCACGCCTAGCCCGATCGATCTGGCGAAGTATCGCGATGTCGTGCTCGACCGCTTCAGCAATCCGTATATCAAGGACACGAATCAGCGCGTCGCCGCCGATGGCTTCTCGAAGCTGCCGGGCTTTATCGCGCCGACGCTCGCGGAATGTTTCGAGCGCGACGTCGATCCCGACTCGACCGCGATTCTGCCCGCGCTCTTCTTTCGCTTCCTCGAACGCTGGCACGAAGGCAAGCTGCCTTATACCTATCAGGATGGCGTGATGGACCCCGCCGTCGCGCATGGCTATTTCACGGCCGACGATCCGATCGAGGCCTTCGCCGGCGACAAGCTGCTCTGGGGCAGCATGGCGCAGACCGAGAGCCTGGAGCGCGTGCTGCGCGCGGCAATCGGGCGCGTCGATGCGTGGCTCAAGAACCGGCCTTGATTGGCTCGCTTGGGTGTTGTGCTCATGGCGCATTGAGGCGCACGGCGTTACATTAGCGCCTCCGGTTTTCTGCCGGGCTTCGCGCCTGGCTTCGACAAAGGTCCGTTCATGTATTTAGGTATCGACCTCGGCACCTCCGAAGTGAAAGTGCTGCTGCTCGCAAGCGACGGCAGTGTAATCGGCACGGCGGGCACGCCTTTTACGGTGTCGCGCCCGAAACCGCGCTGGTCCGAACAAAATCCGCTCGACTGGTGGGCAGGCACGCGCGCCGCCCTCTTCGCCTTGCGCGACAAGTTTCCGAAAGAGTTCGCGCAAGTGCGCGGCATCGGCCTGTCCGGGCAGATGCATGGCGCGGTGCTGCTCGATTCGAGCGATCGCGTGCTGCGCCCGGCCATCCTCTGGAACGACATGCGCAGCGACAAGGAGTGCGCCGAGCTTTACGAGCGCGCGCCGAATCTGCACGAGATCGCCGGTAATCTGGCGATGCCCGGTTTCACCGCGCCCAAGCTGCTCTGGGTCGCGCACAACGAGCCGGAAATCTTCCGGCAGACGGCTTGCGTGCTGTTGCCGAAGGATTATCTGCGCATGCATCTCACGGGCACGAAGGTGTCCGATCCATCCGATGCCGCCGGCACGCTTTGGCTCGATGTTGCGCGACGCGACTGGTCGGACGAACTGCTCGCCGCGTGCAGCATGACGCGGCAGCAGATGCCGAAGCTCGCCGAGGGCAGCGAGCCTTCGGGCACCTTGCGTCCGGAACTCGCGCGTGAACTCGGCTTGCCCGATGGCGTCATCGTTGCGGCAGGCGGCGGCGACAATGCGGCGAGCGCGGTAGGAATTGGCGCAACCGAACCCGGCGATGGCTTCCTCTCGCTCGGCACGTCGGGCGTGTTGTGCGTGGTGGGCGATCGCTTCAGGCCCAATCCGGCATCGGCGGTGCATGCGTTTTGTCACGCCATTCCGGACCGCTGGCATCAGATGAGCGTGGTGTTGTCGGCGGCGAGTTGCCTGCGCTGGGTATGCAAGCTCACGTCCACCGACGAGCCCACGCTGCTTGCGGAAATCGAGGCGCTGCCCGCCGATGCCTTATCGACCGCGCCTTTGTTCCTGCCGTATCTGAGCGGCGAGCGCACGCCGCACAACGACCCTTACGCGCAGGGCGTGTTCTTCGGCATGACGCACGCCACCGATCGCGCCTTGCTCGGCTATTCGGTGCTGGAAGGCGTGACGCTCGCCCTGACCGATGGTCTCGATGCCCTGCAATCCGCGGGCACGGAAGCGCATGCCTTGTCGCTGCTTGGCGGCGGCGCGCGCAGTGCGTACTGGGGCCAAATGTTCGCCGATGCGCTCGATACGCCCACGCGCACGCACGGCGGCGGCGAGACGGGCGCGGCGCTCGGCGCGGCGCGGCTCGGCTGGCTCGCGGCGGGCGGCGATCCGGCGACGGTGCTGACCAAACCTGCCATCAAGCAAGAGTTCACGCCGAATGCCGAGCGCCACGCGGCGTTGCGCCAGCGGCTCAAGGGCTATCGCGAGCTGTATCAGCACGTGCGGCCGTTGTTCGATCCGGCGCGTCCGCGACTAGCCTGACGCCGAGAGACGTTCGAAAGCCGGCTGTTGCCGTTAAGCGGGCAGCCGGCTGTTTCGTTTTTCAAACGGCATTCATTGGCCGCCTTGCTTGGCCTGAACGCAGCGTTTCGGTCGTGCGGGTAAATATTCGGCGATGGTTTCCGACGATAAACCGCGCCGCGCGCTATAAAAAGAACTACAACTGAAGCAGACTCAATTCAACGACCGTGCCCAAGCCCAACGAAAAACTCGATCTGGCGACGCGCGCCGCGTGGCTCTACTACGTCGCGGGCAATACTCAGAATGAGATCGCCGAAAAACTGCAAATCTCGCGACCTGTCGCGCAGCGGCTCGTCGCCTTCGCGGTCGAAAAGAACCTGATTCGCGTGCGAGTCGATCATCAGATCGCCGATTGCCTTTCGCTTGCGAAGCAACTCAGCGACCGCTACGGACTCGCGATGTGCGAAGTGGTGCCCATCGACGGCGACAGCAACGAGCAAGTGGACCGCAAGCTCGCGGTAGCAGGCGCGCAAGTGATGGAACGCTATCTCGTCGATGAGAAACCGCTCGTCGTCTCCATCAGCAGCGGGCGCACGCTCAAGGCGGTGGTCGCGCAGATCGGGCAACTGGAGCGGCCGCAGCATCGGCTGGTGTCGCTCGTCGGCGCGATTGCGCACGATGGTTCGTCCAATCGCTACGACGTCGCGCAGCAGCTCTCCGAAAAGACCGGCGGCAAGCACTTCATGCTGCCCGCGCCGCTCATGGCCGATAGCGAAGCCGAGCGCGCGCAATGGTGCAATCACCGTCTTTATCGGATCGTGGATGCGCTCGCGCAGAAAGCGGACGTGGCTTTCGTCGGCATCGGCAATGTGGGCATCAATTGTCCGCTGCACGAGGACGGATTCATCTCGAACGCCGAAGTCCACGAGTTGATGAAAGCGGGCGCGGTGGCGGAACTGCTCGGCCTGCCGATCGATGCGAACGGAGCGCGCGTCGATTCGAAAACAGGCGCGCGCGCGACGAGCCTCAGGATCGATTCGCCGCCGAAACGGCCGACCATCGGCTTTGCCGGCGGCGAGCGCAAGCGCGCGGCGCTGGTCGCGGCGTTGAAGGGGAAGTGGTTGTCTGGATTGGTGACGGATGAGCTTTGCGCGCGCGCGGCGCTGGCGGCTTGAATCGCTCGTCCCATGACGCCGGCGTCCACGCGAGACACCGGCGCCACTGCGGAGATCAAGCCCGCGCCACGCTCGGCACAGCCAATTCCGGATGCTCCACGAGATAAGCTTCCACCACGTGCCGCCTGAACGCGATGCCGTCCGCGTTGAACAAATGGCAGTGTTCCGGCGACGCGCCCACCTTCAGCTTCTCGCCCCGCGTGTGCTTCTCCAAGGGCGGAATCCGCGAGATCAAGCCGTCCGGCGCCACCGATGTCTCCGCGTACAGATAAGCCGCGTCGCCGAGCGTTTCCACGGTCATCGTCGAAGCGGACACGCCGTATTCCGAAACGTTCGGCTGTAACGCTTCCGGACGAATGCCGATAGTCACCGCATCGCCGGGCTTGGCATTGCCTGGCAGCACGCCGGCCAGTTGCGTCTCGCCGGTGGAATACTTCACGAGCACGCCATCGTCCTGAATGCGCTCGACCGTGCCCGAGAGAAAGTTCATCTTCGGCGAGCCGATAAAACCCGCCACGAATTTGTTGGCCGGCGCGTGATACAGCGTGTTGGGCGTGCCGACCTGCTCGATATTGCCCGCCGAGAGCACCACGATCTTGTCCGCCAGCGTCATTGCTTCGACCTGATCGTGGGTCACGTAGATCATCGTCGTCTTGAGATCGTCGTGCAGGCGCGCGAATTCCAGGCGCATCTTCACGCGCAACGCGGCGTCGAGATTGGAAAGCGGTTCGTCGAAGAGAAACACTTTCGGCTTGCGCGTGATCGCGCGGCCAATCGCCACGCGCTGGCGCTGCCCGCCCGACAACTGCTTCGGCTTGCGGTCCAGCAAGTGATCGATATGCAAGATCTTCGCGGCGTTCTTCACGGCCGCATCGATCGCGGGCTTCTTCTCGCCCGCGAGCTTGAGTCCGAACGCCATGTTGTCGTAGAGCGTCATGTGCGGATAGAGCGCGTACGACTGAAACACCATCGCAATGCCGCGCTTCGCGGGCGGCAACTCGTTCACGCGCACGCCGTCGATCGACAGATCGCCGCCGCTGATCTCCTCCAGCCCCGCGATCATGCGCATCAGCGTGGACTTGCCACAGCCCGACGGTCCGACGAACACGACGAACTCGCCGTCGTTGATATCGAGGTTGACGCTCTTCATCACCTCGGTGTCTTCATATCGCTTGTTGATGTTACGCAGTGTCAGACTAGCCATGATCCGTCTCCATGTTTCTTTGTTTGCGACGCTTAGCCGAGCCTCTTTTCAAGGCGTCTCGAAGGTCGCATGCTGCAGCCATTGTTCGACGAGTGCGGGCAAGCGCGCCATGTCGTCGAAGACGACTTCCGCGCCCGCGCGCTTCAACGCGCCGATCTGTCCTTCCGTCGCATGTCCTCCGCCGATGAACCCCAGCACCTGCATGCCCGCCGCGCGCGCCGCCGTCACGCCGGTCACGCTGTCCTCCACCACGAGGCAGCGCAACGGGTCGACCTTCAACGCGCGCGCCGCCGCTAAATACACGTCGGGCGCAGGCTTCGGGTTCGCCACCATGTCCGCCGTGAAGCGCCTGTCGCCGAAAAACTGCACGAGGCCCGTGCGATTCAGGACGGTATCCACGTAAGCCGCGAAGCTGTTGCTCGCGCATGCCTTGGTGAGCGGCACGGCGGCAAGCGCCTCGGCGATGCCCGCGACCGGCGGCGCTTCTACCGCCGCCGCTTCGACCGCGCGGCGGATCGACATGATCTGATCCTGCGTGAGCGTGCGGTTCACGGTGTCCGCCGCGCTCGCGAGCACGGCTTCGATGCGCAAGCCGAGCAGCGGCATCACCACGGGTTCGATATCGACGCCTGGCCACAGCGTCTGCAATTCCGTGACGAGCATGCGCGCCGCCACGGCTTCGCTGTCGATGAGCACGCCGTCGCAGTCGCAGATCATCAGTCGATCTGCGAGCGCGGCTTCTCTGGAAGGTGTCAGGTTCACTGGGTACGCCTCACTTCACCGCGCCGAAGGTCAGGCCGCGCACCAGTTGCTTCTGCGAGAGCCAGCCGACGATGAGAATCGGCGCGACGGCAAGCAGCGACGCCGCCGAAAGCTTGGCCCAGAACAAGCCTTCCGGACTCGAATACGACGCGATGAACACGGTAAGCGGCGCCGCGTTCGAGCTCGACAGGTTGATGCTCCAGAACGCCTCGTTCCAAGAGAGGATCACGAGCAGGAGACCGGTCGATGCCAGTCCCGGCAGCGACATCGGCATGAGCAGATAGACGATCTCCTGCCACGTCGTCGCGCCGTCTATGCGTCCCGCTTCGAGAATGTCGCGCGGCACTTCGTTGAAGTAAGTGAACGCCATCCACACGGCAATCGGCAAATTGATCAGCGTGTACACGATGATGAGACCCGACACCGTATCGAGCAGGCCCGTGTTCTTCCACAACAGATAGATCGGCACCAGCACGCCGACCGACGGCATCATCTTCGTGGAGAGCATCCACAGCAGCACTTTCTGCGTCTTCTTCGTGGGGAAGAAGGCCATCGCGTAGGCGCAGGGCACGGCGAGCAACAGGCAGATCACCGTGACGCCCAGCGAGATCAGCACCGAGTTGAGCGCGAAGCCCCAGTAGTTGCTGCGCGCGAAGACCTCGCGGAAGCTGTCGAGCGTCGGCGTGAAGAAAAGCGACGACGAGTATGCCTGCTGCTCGGTCTTGAACGCGGTGATCGTCATCCAGAAGATCGGGAAGAACAACAGGATCGAAACGATCCACGCCACGATGCCGGGCACGATGCGCTTCACATGTTCGAACACGGGCACGGGCGGCCTGGTGGAAACCGGTTGAGTGCTCATGACTCGTATTCCCCTTTGAGGTTCTTCGCAAGCATTCTCACGAGGAAGAACGCAACCACGTTCGCGAGGATTACCGCGAGGATGCCGCCCGCCGATGCGAGACCGACATCGAACTGCTGCAAACCGAGCGCATAGATGAGATACGACAGGTTGGTGGTCGCGGTGCCCGGACCGCCGCCGGTGGTCGTATAGATTTCAGCGAAGATCGACAGCAGGAAGATGGTTTCCATCATCACGACGACGGCGATTGCGCGACGCAAGTGCGGCAGCGTGATGAAGAAGAACATGGCGAACGGACCCGCGCCGTCGATGCGCGCCGCTTCCTTCTGCTCCTGATCGAGCGACTGGATCGCCGTGAAGAGAATCAGGAACGCGAACGGCAGCCATTGCCACGACACGATCATGATGACCGCGAAGAGCGGGTAGTCGGCGAACCAGTCGATCGGCTGCATGCCCATGGAACGCATCAGCGAGGCGACCAGGCCATACACCGGGTGCAGGATCATGTTCTTCCAGATCAGCGCGGACACCGTCGGCATGACAAAGAACGGCGCAATCACCAGAAGCCGCGCAATGCCCTGCCCGATGAATTTGCGGTCGAACAGCACGGCGAGCAGCACGCCGCCTATCACCGTGATGCCGAGCGTCGAGCCGATCAGGGTCAGCGTATGGCCAATGGACGGGCCGAACGCCGGGTCGGTGGCGAGGAACTCGTAGTTATCGAAGCCCGCGAAACCCTTTACATCGGGATTGAGCAGGTTGTAGCGCGAGAACGAAAACCAGATCGTCATCGCGAGCGGGATCGCCATCCACAAGAACAGGAGACCGGTCGAGGGCGTGATCAGCCAGCGCACCGACTTCGCGCGCTTCTTGTCGCGCTCGGCCGCGGACTCCTGGTAGTGGTCGGAGATAGGGGGATTCAGTTGACTCATCGTGACACCTCTCGATGATTGACCGGCCGCGCATCTTCGGAGGGCGAAGACGCGCGGCCTGCGAACTACGTGACTTACTTCTGATAGCCCGCCTGTTTCACTGCGCGATCGGCTGCCGCGTTGGCGGCCTTGAGCGCGCTATCGACGCTGCCCTGATTCGCGACGACGCCGGCGATCGACTGACCGACTACCGTGCCGAACGACTGGAACTCGGGGATGCCCACGAACTGGATGCCGCTATATGGCACCTTCTTGAGCGACGCATCGTTCGGATTGGCGCTTTCGATCGCCGCCAGCACGAAGTCGCCGAACGGCGCGGCCTGTTTGTACTCGGGGCGCGCGTAGGTGGACTTGCGCGTGCCCGGCGGCACCGAGGCCCAGCCCTCGTCCTTGCCGACCATTTCGATGTATTCCTTCGACGTGGCCCACGCGGCGAACTTCTTCGCGGCGTCCTGCTGCTTCGACGTCTTCGGGATCGCGAGCGACCACGACCACAGCCAGTGCGAGCCCTTCGGCGTCACGGCGATCGGCGCGGCGGCAAAGCCGATCTTGTCCGAGACCTGCGACTGCGCCTTGTTGTAAAGCATGCCGGCGGCAACCGTCGCGTCGATCCACATTGCGCACTTGCCCGAGGACATCAGCGTGAGGTTTTCGTTGAAGCCGTTGGAGCTTGCTCCCGGAGGGCCGTCGGCCTTGAGCAAGTCCGCATAGAACGACACGGCCTTGTGCCATTCGGGCGAATCGAGCTGCGCCTTCCATTGTTCGTCGAACCAGCGGCCGCCGAAGGTATTCACCACCGTCGAAACGAAGGCCATGTTCTCGCCCCAGCCTGCCTTGCCGCGCAGGCAGATGCCGTATTGGCCCTTGGCCTTGTCGGTCAGCTTGTCGGCGAATTGCTTGATCTGATCGTAGGTCGGCTGATCGGGCATCTTGAGGCCGGCCGCGTCGAACAGATCCTTACGGTAATAGGTCATCGAGCTTTCGACGTAGAACGGCAGCGCATAGAGCTGGCCGTTGTACGAGAGACCGTCGCGGGCGGTTTTCACCACGTCGTCGAGATCGTAGTTCGCGGGCAGATTGGCCATCGGCGTGAGCCAGCCACGCTTGCCCCACTGCGGCGCTTCGTACGTGCCGATGGTGAGCACGTCGAACTGGCCGCTGTTGGTCGTGATGTCGGTGGTGGCGCGCTGACGCAGCACGTTTTCTTCGAGAATCACCCACTTCAGCTGGATGTCCGGATTGGCCTTCTCGAACGCGGGCGAGAGCTTTTTCAGCTCGATCATGTCCGGGTTGTTGAGCGTGGCCACCGTGATGGTGGTCGCTGCTTGCGCAGGCGGCACGAAGGCCGCGCTTGCCGCGATGAGCGATGCGACGACGCCGGTCACGGCAAGCTGTGCACGCGGCTCTGTCCGAACGATAGTGTGGATGCGTTTCATTGTGGTGCGTCTCCTTTTTTGTTGGCATGGGCGCCATGCGGGAAACAGGCCGTGCGGCGATGTCTTCGATGCCGTCGGTGCCTGTCTCGCAAGCGCCGGTGTGCCGCTGCCTGCTGCCTCAGGGATGCGCGATGGATATCGCGTGGATTCCGGTTTTGCTTCGGGTTTTCTTTTGAATCTTCGCTGCGGTATCGCCTCTTACCTTTCGCTGCCTTCTTTGGTCTTGCGCCCTACCCTTGCGTGCTTATCGTGCCGTTTCACTATAGACGGTGCGCCTCGCGCTGCAAGGGCCGTCAACTCGTCCGCTTGCCGCTTTTCGACGCTGAGCTCGCGGGCCATGATGTCGTTGACCGCGAAGACATGGCCGTGGATTTCCCGCGATTTGCCGAGGATTGGGTGCATGTCGATGAGCGCCGCGTGACTGAAGGGAATGTCGATACCGCCGGAACGCTCGACGGTCTTGGCGACGATGCGCTCGAACACATGCACGCGTTCGCCAGCGTCTTCGGAGCGCCGACGGAGTTCACTCTCGTCATCGAACACGAGCTTCGCGCCTTCTTCAAGAAAAGACCGCGCCACCGCTTCGCCAATACCACTCGTGGCAACCGTGATGATCGCCACCTTGTCGCTCAATCTCACCGACATCTCCGAGATTTTTGTTTGGTTCGAAGTGAGCGAACGCTCTGGCTTCGATCAATTGCTCTTTGTGTGGTCGAATGATCGGCGTTGTGTAGAGAAGTGTCAAGGCGGGAAAACCAGTTTCGATGGTGCGACGCGCAATTGCGTCCGCGGCGGAAAGCCGCGCCAGTCGCTGCTTCGAGCAACGGTCGTTCCTAAAGGTGCATTCGACGCTGATACGTTATATCATCTCGGAATTATCCGATGCGGCATTCGACATGAACGCCGTGTCATGCATCAAACCCGAACACCGAGCCTCAACATGACCGCATCCGTCGAAACCATGCTCGCTCGCGCGGAAGCGCTGGCGAGCGAGCGCGGCGTCGCGCTCACACCCTTGCGCCGGCACGTGTACGAACTCGTGCTGAAGGCGCACAAGCCGATCGGCGCCTACGACCTCATCGACGCGATGGAGCCGAAGCGCGGCGCGCGTGTGCCGCCCACCACTGTTTATCGCGCGCTCGACTTCCTGGTCGAGAACGGCTTCGTGCATCGCATCGAATCGAAGAACGCGTTCGTCGCCTGCTGCGATGCCGGCAAGCCGCACGAAAGCCAGTTCCTCATCTGCGACGACTGCGGCAACACGCTCGAAATACAGGGCCGCGATCTGGCTTCGTCGCTTTCGGCCACGCCGCCCGCGCATGGCTTCGAAGTACGGCATCAGGTCGTCGAATTGAGCGGACTGTGCAGCGATTGCCAGAAGAAGCACCGTCACGCCTGAGCGCACGTCGTTCGAGCCACGAACCATGCCCCTGCCGCACCGCGCCGGCACGCCCTTCAACGACTCAAGGAACCCGATGAAACTCGCGCATGTCCTCACCTGCCTCGTCGCCGCATTCGGCTTTTGCCAGGGAGCTTTCGCGCAAGCCACGCGCGTGCCCGTCGTGGCGGCTGAAAACTTCTATGGCGATGTGATCCGCCAGCTCGGCGGCGATCACGTGCAGGTGACGAGCATCCTCAGCAATCCGGATGAAGATCCGCATCTCTTCGAAGCCAGCCCGAAGACCGCGCGTGCGCTTCAGCACGCGGCGCTGGTCGTCTACAACGGCGCGGACTACGATCCATGGATGGACAAACTGCTCGCGGCATCGAGAAAGAACGACACGCGCACGATAATCGTCGCGGCGCAACTTGTCGGCAAGAAGTCCGGCGACAATCCGCATCTCTGGTACGACCCGGCGACCATGCCCGCCGTCGCTAAAGCGGTGACCCAGTATCTCGTAAGCGCGGACCTGTCCCACAAGAGCGATTACGACGCGCGCCTCGCGACCTTCCTAAATTCGCTCAAGCCGATCGATGCCAGCGTCGCGCAATTGCGCGCACACTTCAAAGGCGTGCCGGTGACGGCCACCGAGCCGGTGTTCGGCTATATGGCCGATGCCATCGGCTTCGAGATGCGCAATCAGCGCTTCCAGATGGCCGAGATGAACGAGACCGAGCCGAGTCCCGCCGATATCGCCGCTTTCGAAAAAGACCTGAGCGAGCGGCGCGTGCACGTGCTCATCTACAACAGCCAGGCGACGGGCGCGCTCACGAAACGCCTGCTCAACGTGGCGAAGGACGCGCATTTGCCTAGCGTCAGCGTGACGGAGACGTTGCCTGCCAACAAGACCTATCAGCAATGGATGCTGGGTCAGCTCGATTCGTTATCGGGCGCCTTGCAAGGATGGCAAAGATGAGCGTTCACTCGGGACCCGCGCTCGAAGTCGATCGCGTGACGCTGGAACTCGGCGGCCGCACGATCCTCGACGACGCAAGTTTCACCGTCCACACGGGCGAATTCATCGGCGTGCTCGGGCCGAACGGCGCGGGCAAGACCACGCTCATGCGCGCGCTGCTCGGCCTCGTGCCGCTCGCCGGCGGATCGATTCGCGTGAACGGCGCGGCGGTGGTGCGCGGCAATCCGACCATTGGCTATATGCCGCAGATTCGCAGCGGGCTTGCGGGCCGGCGAGTGTTGGGCCGCGATTTCGTCGCGATGGCGGCGGACGGACATCACTGGGGCGTGCCGCATCGCAATGCCCGCATTCGCGCGGATGTCGAGCGCGTGCTCGATCTCGTCGGCGCGGTGCAGCTCGCCGGGCGGCCGCTGTCCGAGTTGTCGGGAGGCGAGCGGCAGCGCTTGCTGCTTGCGCAATGTCTGCTCGGCGATCCGCGCCTTCTCTTGCTCGATGAACCGCTCATCAGTCTGGACCCGCGGCATCAGACGGGCGTGGTCGAACTCGTGCGGCGTGTGCAGCGCGAATTGAACATCACCGTGTTGTTCTCGGCGCATGAACTCAATCCGCTGCTCAACTCGCTCGACCGCGTGCTGTATCTCGGCAATGGACGCGCGGCGCTCGGCACGGTCGGTGAAGTCATCTCGAAGCCGGTGTTGTCGAAGCTGTATGGCTCGCCGATCGACGTGATGCGCGTGAACGGCCGCATCTTCGTGATGTCGGGCGATGTGGAGATCGACAAGCTCGATCACGCGCACGAAGAAGGCGACGAACATGCTCATGGGCACGAGCATGAGCACGATCACGGTCATGGCCACGCGCATGCGCACGGTCACGACACGAAGGGAAAGCATACGCACAATGTTTGAATACGACTTCATGGTCAACGCATTCGCGGCGTCGGGGATCGTCGCGGTGCTGTCGGGGATCGTCGGCTATTTCCTGGTGCTGCGCGGGCAGACGTTCGCGGGTCACGCGTTGTCGCATGTCGGCTTCACGGGCGCAACGGGCGCCGTGTTGATCGGCCTGCCGCCGCTTTGGGGGATGATTGGCGTCACACTTGCGGCGGGCGTCGGCATGGGCGCGCTCGGCGAGAAGCTCGCGGGACGTGACGTGGCGATTGGCGTGATTTTGTCGCTATCGCTTGGCTTCGGTTTGTTGTTTCTGCACTTCTTCACGGCTTATGCGACGCAGGCTACGGCTCTCTTGTTCGGCAATGTGCTGGGCGTGAGTCACAGCGTGTTGATCGTGCTGGCGGGGCTTGCGGTCGTGAGTCTGGGCGCGTTGGCGGTGATCATGCGGCCGCTTTTGTTTGCTTCGCTGCAGCCGGAGCTGGCGGAGGCGAAAGGGGTTTCGCTGCGGCTCGTGTCGACGTTGTTTCTTGCGATTACCGCGTTGGCGGTGGCGGCTTGTACGCAGATCGTCGGAGTGTTGCTCGTTTTTGCGTTGATGGTCGGGCCGGCTGCCGCTGCGCAGAATTTGACGACGCGGTTGTCGTCGGGGTTGGTGTTGGCTGGTCTTTTTGCGCTCGCGCAGGCTTGGGTGGGGTTGACGCTTGCCTATTACACGGATTGGCCTACCAGTTTCTGGATTACGATGCTCGCGGCTTTGGTTTATGGGGTTAGTTTGTTGAGGAAGGGTTGAGAAGGTTTTTTGCTGCTTTTGCGGGCGCGGTGGGTTTGGGTTTTGTCGTTGTCTTGCGTTTTGGTTCATAGCCGTCTCCTGCCGGAGTAGCTTTCTTTGCGGCTGCAAAAAAGTTACCAAAGAAAGCAGCTTCCGAACCGCTTAGCGGGTTGCATTCTTTATTCGGCGCGGTTGAGATGTTGGGCCGCTATCTTGCGTTTTTGTTCAGTCGCCGCCTGCCCGGCGGAGGGGGTTACTTTCTTTGCAAAGCAAAGACGGGTTTGAGGCTGAACCCCTCATGGATAGGGATTTACAAGGAAAGTCCGGCTTTTTCCGTCCAACACCGTCGCTCACCGGCGCGCGCGGGCTTGTTGCCCCAACCGAAACCGGCAAGACAGAGCAGGTTTTGCGAATGGGTATCGGCTCCGCCGTAACGGAAGGTTTCGGTATAGCGATACTTCTTCCATGTGCGATACAGCAGCGTCACGAATCGGTGATGGAACTGATCGAGGAACGCTTCGACCGCTTCGTGTCCTTCTTCGCGTTGCGCGATATCGTCGAGGTAATGGCTCGGCATCGCGGCATCGACACCGTACAGACCCATGAAAGTCGTGCGAACGACGGGCGGCAATGGAACAGCGTACGGGCCATCGCTAGAGTCATCGAGTTCGACACGCGCGATCTCGCCCGCAGGGAAACCCATGCAAGGATGCGAGCCAAAGCGCACCGGCTCATGCTCGTGCGTGTCTCGCTCGCAAAAGCCAAAGCCGTTTGCCATCTCGGGGTGGCTTGCTTCAAGCGATCGGCACAGTTGCGTGAAGCTCATCGCCAGCGCATGTGCGAGCAAAGCCGCGATAAGCGGTTCGATCGACTGTTGCATATCGGGCAGATCGCGCGGTTTCATAGTGGCGAGCGCCACGTCTTGCCGCGCGGCCATTCGACGGAACCTGTCCGCATTTTTGTGTGCGAGGCGGTTAGCGGAGTCACCCGCGTGCGTTGGTAAAACGCTCTCCAAACAGGATGGCAAACTGGTTCATCGCGGACGACCAGTCGAACGCCGCGCGTACTGACTTTGCCAG